>NZ_JAAGLN010000065.1 GCF_010548145.1 Streptomyces sp. SID10853 | reverse complement strand
TTACTGCTGCCGTCCCCGCACAGCGGGACGAGCACGCGGCGGTCCGGGAGGCGGCGGCGGACGCCGGAGCTGTGGCGGGCCCGGAGCGGCGGTCCGGCCGGATGAGCCCGCTGGCGCGGGTGCGGGAGACCGCCGGTGCGCTGCGGGGGCGGCTGGTGCTCGCTCTGCTGCTGGGAAGTCTGGCGCTGGGGTCGGCCGTCGGGCTGATGGCGACTTCGGGGTGGCTCATCTCGCGGGCCTCGCAGGAGCCGCCCGTGCTCTATCTGATGGTCGCGGTCACGGCCACCCGGGCCTTCGGTACCGGGCGGGCCGTCTTCCGCTATGCCGAGCGGCTCGTGTCGCACGACGCGGTGCTGCGGATGCTCGCCGGTCTGCGGGTGGCCGTCTACCGAAGGCTGGAGCGCATCGCGCCTGCCGGGCTGAGCCGGGCCAGGCGCGGGGACCTGCTGTCGCGGCTGGTCGCCGACGTGGACGCACTGCAGGACTACTGGCTGCGCTGGCTGCTGCCGGCCTCGGCCGCCGTGGTGGTGGGGGCGGCCGGTGTCGGGTTCACCGCCTGGCTGCTGCCCGCTGCCGGTGCCGTGCTCGCGGCGGGGCTGCTGATCGCCGGGGTCGGGGTGCCCGTGCTGAGCGGCCTCTGCGCCCGCAGGGCCGAGCGCCAACTGTCGCCCGCACGCGGAGTGCTGGCCACCCGGGTCGTCGATCTGCTCATGGGGACAGCCGAGCTGACGGTCGCCGGTGCGCTGCGCGGCCGGCTGCACAGCACCAGGGACGCGGACCGGATACTGACCCGGATCGCGTCCCGGGGCGCCACCGCCACCGCTCTCGGCGGTGGGCTGACGGCTCTCGTCAGCGGGCTGACGGTCGCAGCCGCCGCGTTCGTCGCTATTCCGGCCGTTCACGACGGCCGGCTCGCCGGTGTGGAACTCGCCGTGGTGGTGCTGACTCCGCTGGCCGCTTTCGAGGCAGTCACCGGGCTGCCGCTCGCCGTGCAGTACCGGCAGCGGGTCAGAAGGAGCGCCGAGCGGGTGTACGAGGTACTGGACGCACCCGTCCCGGTACAGGAGCCGGTGCGCCCGGCGGCGGCGCCCGAGTCGCCCTTCCCGTTGGAGGTGCGGGGGCTGACCGCACGCCATGCGGGGCAGCGGGGGCGGGCGCTCGACGGGGTGGACCTCAGGCTCGAAGCGGGGCGTCGGGTGGCTGTCGTCGGCCTCTCCGGGTCCGGCAAGACGACGCTCGCACAGGTCCTGCTGCGCTTCCTGGACGCGGAGTCGGGTACGTACACGCTCGGCGGGGTGGCCGCGGGCATGCTGGACGGCGACACGGTGCGCGGACTCGTCGGGCTGTGCGCCCAGGACGCGCACATCTTCGACAGCTCCCTGCGGGAGAACCTCAGGCTGGCCCGTTCCGGGGCCCAGGACACGGAGCTGCGCCGGGCGCTGGCCGGGGCACGGCTGCTGGACTGGGTGGACGGGCTGCCGGACGGTCTCGACACTCCGGTGGGGGAGCACGGCGCGAAGCTCTCCGGAGGGCAGCGCCAGCGGCTGGCACTGGCCCGCGCCCTCCTCGCGGACTTTCCCGTACTCGTCCTGGACGAGCCGGCCGAACACCTCGACCTGGCGACCGCCGACGCCCTCACGGCCGATCTGCTGACCGCCACCGAAGGGCGTACGACGCTGCTCATCACCCACCGGCTCCGCGGACTCGACGCCGTGGACGAGGTGCTCGTGCTGGACGCGGGGCGGGTCGTCCAGCGCGGTCCTTACGCGGAGCTGGCCGCGCTGGAGGGGCCGTTGCGGCGGATGCTGGAGCGGGAGCGCGCGAGTGATCTGCTCGGCAGCCAACGGAATCCGACTTTCCAGGTGAAATAGGACTTACTAGGCTCTGGGGTATGCCAGCTCAGGACCCCACCGATCCCCCGGAACCCACGGGCCCCCGAGAATCCGCCGAGTTCACCGCGCGTGTGCCGCAGCTGCTCGAGGCCATGCGCTCCATCGGTACGGGCCTCGAACTGCATGAGACCCTCCACCGGATCTGCGAGACGGCCGCCGGGCTGGCCGGTGCGCGGTATGCCGCGATCGGCGTCGTGGACCAGGAGCGCGGCGGCCTCAGCGATTTCGTCACCCATGGAGTTCCGGAGGAGGAAGCCGCGAGGATCGGCCGGATCCCGGACGGGCACACCGGGATCCTGGGGGCGCTGATCGAGGATGCCCGTGTGGTGCGCCTCGACGATCTGACGGCCGATCCGCGCTTCGCCGGATTCCCTCCGCACCATCCGCGGATGCGGACCTTCCTCGGGGTGCCCGTGCAGGTGCAGGGGGAGACCTTCGGCAATCTCTACGTCGCCGAGAAGACCGACGGCAGCCGGTTCACCGACGGTGATCTGCACATGGTCCAGGTCCTCTCCACCGAGGCCGGCATCGCGATCAACAACGCCCGGCTCTACGAGGCGGCCCGGCAGCGCGAGCGGTGGATCGACGGGTCGGTGGCCGTCACCACGGCTCTGCTGGCCGGCGGCGACGCGGACGAAGCGCTCTCGGTGGTGGCCGAACAGGCGCGCCAACTCGCGGAATCGGCCGCCGGAGTGGTGATGCTGCCGGCCGCGGGGGGCGGGCTCGAGGTCGTCGCCGTCTCCAACGACAACTCCGGCCAGGTCCTCGGCATGATCGTCCCCCCGGAGAGCGGGGTCGTGGCGACCCTGCTCTCCGGCTCCCCGGTGTTCGTGGACGACTCGGCGTCCGATCCACGGATGATCACCGAGATGGGCAAGCGGTTCGGTCCGAGCATGATGCTGCCGCTGCACAGCGGCGGCCGTCTGCTGGGCGTGCTGGCCACCCCGCGCGAACGGGGTGCCAGGCCCTTCACGGCGGCCGAACGTTCACTGGCCACGCGGTTCGCTTCGCAGGCCGCGCTGGCGCTGATGATGGCGGACGCCCAGCGCGACAGGGAGCGTCTCGCGGTCTTCGAGGACCGCGACCGGATCGCCCGCGACCTCCACGACCTCGTCATCCAGCGGCTGTTCGCCACCGGGATGATGCTGGAGGGCGCCCACCGGCAGTCGGCGGCGCCGGGGGTACGCGACGGGGTGGGCAAGGCCGTCGGCGAGCTGGACGTGACGATCCAGGAGATCCGCACCGCCATCTTCGCCCTGCAGCAGGGGCCCGCCGAAGCCCCGTCGGGGCTGTGCACACGGGTGCTGCGGGAGATCAACATGGCGGCCGTACCGCTGGGGTTCAAACCCACGCACCGCTTCGTGGGCCCGGTGGACTCCGGGGTCGGCGAGCTGACGGGGAAGAACCTGATTGCGGCGCTGCGCGAGGCGCTCTCCAACGCGTTCCGGCATGCCGCGGCCTCCCGGATCCAGGTGACCGTCGACGCCACGGCACAGCTGGAGGACGGCCGCCCGGCGGTGCGCCTCACGGTCTCCGACGACGGGGTCGGCATCCCGGAGGGCGGCCGGCGCAGCGGGCTGCGCAATCTCAGCCGACGTGCGGAGGCACTGGGCGGATCGAGCTCCTATGGGCCGGGGCTCGGCGATGAGGGCAGCGGCACGTCGGTGGTGTGGGAGGCACCGCTGTAGCGGAGACGGAGATGCGGCAGGTGGGTGTGAAGGCCAGGGGCGGGCGGGGGCGTACCGGCCGGCCGGTGGACGGGTGGCCCACGGCGGTGGGCCGGGTGGCGCGCGGCGGTGGTACTGGTGGCCCGCGGTGGTGGGTCGGGCGCGGGCGGCTCAGCGGGTCTTCAGGATCTGCTCGATGACGACCGCGACGCCGTCGTCGTTGTTCGCCACCGTGCGCCCCGAAGCAGCGGCCACCGCTTCCGGGTGCGCGTTGCTCATCGCGTACGACGTGCCCGCCCACCGCAGCATCTCGACATCGTTCGGCATGTCCCCGAAGGCGACGACCTCCGCGGGGGAGATGCCGCGCTCCGCACAGCACAGCGCGAGCGTGCCGGCCTTGGAAACCCCGGGGCCGCTGATCTCCAGCAGCGCGGTCGGGCTGGAGCGGGTGATCGAGGCACGGCCGTCGACAGCCTCGCGGGCCAGGGCGAGGAAGACGTCGGGTTCCAGCTCCGGATGGTGGGCCAGCACCTTCAGCACGGGCTGGTCCGCGATATCGGAGTCCGCCGCGAGCAGTTTCTCGGCGGGCGCGACACTCGACGCCGGGTCGAACTGCAGGGGCGGGTAGGCCGGCTCGTGGTGGATGCCGCCGGTCCGCTCGACGGCGAACGACGTGCCCGGAGCGGCGGCCCGCAGGATGGAGACCACATCGAGGGCGTCGGTGCGCTCCAGAGGCAGGACCTTGACGAAAATGTGCCCGCCCTCGTCGCCGTGGAGGTCGACCACGGCGGCACCGTTGCCGCAGATGGCCAGGCCGTGGCCGTGCACATGGTCGCTGACGACGCCCATCCACCGGGCGGGCCGGCCGGTGACGAAGAAGACATCGATCCCGGCTTCCTCGGCGGCGGCGAGCGCCGCGATGGTGCGGGCCGAGACGGTTTTGTCGTCGCGCAGCAGGGTTCCGTCCAGGTCGGTGGCGATCAGCCGGGGCGGAAGGGGGGCAGCGGCGGGGCCGTTAGCTGAGGTCACCCGGTCATTCTCCCGTACGGGGCGTCCGAAGCGCACGGGAGTGCGAAGACCTGCGGGTGCCTGTGGATACGGCCCGGGAGCTGGCACCCGTACGACGTAGGGTCGTGGCCATGCGTCTGAGTACTGTGATTCTTCCCGTTCGCCGGTGGAGCGAGGGTGGCCGTGAGCAGTGGGTGCGGGCCGAGGAGCTGGGCTTCCACACCGCGTACACCTACGACCATCTCTCCTGGCGGGTGCCGTTCCGCGACGGACCCTGGTTCGGGGCGGTACCGACGCTGGCCGCGGCGGCCGCGGCCACTTCGCGCGTCCGGCTCGGCACGCTGGTCACCTCGCCGAACTTCCGGCACCCCGTGACCCTCGCGAAGGAACTGCTCTCGCTGGACGACATCTCGGGCGGCCGGATCACGCTGGGTATCGGCGCCGGAGGGACGGGCTTCGACGCCACCGCGCTCGGCCAGGAGCCGTGGACGCCGCGCGAACGCGCCGACCGGTTCGGCGAGTTCGTCCCGCTCATGGACCGGCTGCTGACCCAGGAATCGGTCACCCACCGGGGGACGCACTACTCCGCCGACGAGGCCCGGAACATCCCGGGCTGTGTGCAGCGGCCGAGGCTTCCCTTCGCCGTCGCGGCCACCGGTCCGCGGGGGATGAGGATCGCCGCGGGGCACGGGCAGAGCTGGGTGACGACGGGCGATCCGAAGATCTTCGAGACGGGCACTCCGGAACAGTCGGTCGAGGCTGTCCGCGGCCAGATCGGCAGGCTCGGCGCGGCTTGCGACGAGATCGGCAGGGACGTCGCCGAGGTGGAGAAGGTCCTGCTCACCGGGTTCACGCCCGACGAGGGCCGTCCCATGGAGTCCCTGGACGCGTTCGTCGACTTCGCGGGGAGGTACTTCGCGCTCGGTGTCGACGAGATCGTGATCCACGCACCGATTCCCGGCACCATTTTCGCCGCGGACGAGAAGGTCTTCGAGCGGATCGCGACGGAGGCACTGGCGCAGCTCGGGGAGAGCTAGAGCTGGAGCTGGAGAAGAGCGAGGGAGGCGAGGCGGTCCCGGGAGGCCGGTCCCGGCAGGCGGTCGCGCGGGGATGCACCGGGGGCGGCTCCGCGAGGCGGCCCCGCAAGGTGCCCGGGAAAATGGCTCGCCCGCTGTGCGGGGGTGCTGCCACAGTGGCGCGTTATGGCGAACTTCGAGCTGGTGACCGCCGGGGACTTGCGGCTCATGCAGGGGTTGGCGCAGCGTGTCGCCGCCACCCGGCCGGAACTGATGAACGCCGAGGCGACATTCGGTGAGCTGGCCTGGAACTGGGGCAAGGGCCGGGCCGGTGACGGTGCGAGCCGGCCGCGTCGGCTGTGGTGGTCCGGCGGGGATCTGGTGGCGTGGGGCTGGGCCCATCTTCCGCACCGGGTGAGGCGGAACGACGGGTCGGTGAAGGATGTCACCGGGGCTTCTCTCGCGTATCAGGTCCATCCCGGCCACGCCGGGCTGGTCGACGAGGTGATCGACTGGTACGACGGGACGGCGGCGGACACCGAGCGGACGGTGATGCCGAGTTCGGCCGACGGTTTCGCCCTGGAGAGATGGGCGGCGCACGGTTATGAGACCGACCCGTCCTCGCTCGGCGACGCCGGGGAATGGACCCAGCTCAACGAGCGGGATCTCGCCGACGTGGCACAGCCGGTGCTGCCGGACGGGTTCCGGTTCCGCACCGCCGACGAGGCCGGGCCGAAGGCCGCGGTCCAGGCGCATCTGGACGCCTGGGCCCCCTCGGGGTACACGGCCGAGAGTTACGAGGGTGTGCGGCAGGCGGCGGGGTACCGCGGCGACCTGCACATTCTCGTGGAGGCGCCGGACGGGACCATGGCGTCCTCGACGATCATGTGGCTCGACGAGGTGAACAGGACCGTTGAGTTCGAGCCGGTCGGGACGCATCCGGACTACCGGCGCCGCGGGCTGGGAAGGGCGATGCTTCTGCATGGGATGCATCGGGCGCGGGCTGCGGGAGCCAGCCACGCGACGGTCGCCTGTCTGGGAGCCCCGGGGCGCCCCGAGGCGCGCGGGCTGTATTACGGCATCGGGTTCCGGGAGCTCTCGCGGGACGCGCCGCTCATCAAGACCAAGAGGTAGCGGCGGGGCGAAGTGGGGCGAGGCTCGGCAGGGCAGGGCAGGGTGGAGCGGGGCGGGGGCGCGTGCGCCGGTGTGCTTCCGAATTATCTTTTGCGCCCCCCGAGTTAGGCATGATCCACAGGCAAGGTGACTTATCCACAGGCTATTTGGCGATTCTGTGGACAAGGTGTTGGTCATTTACGGCATTTGGTCGCTTTGCCGGAATCCTTGCTGTGGAAGAGTCAGCGCGTCCAACGCCCTTGCCTGAAGCTCCCGTTCGGTGGCTCCAGCGATGAACGCGGCGGCGTTCTCCCGGCCCACCAGCCTCTCCACCGCAGCGAGCGTGGCCGCCGGAACCGCTACGGACGGGGGCTCGCCCGGCTGCGCCGGCGGGCCGTCAGGGCCGAGGTGCTGGTGGAGATGACGGGTGGCGAACAGCCGCATCGCCCGCGCCAGTTCGGCATCGACACTCTGCTGAGCGAGCGGACGCAGCCGCCGTACCAGTGAGGCGGCCTCCGCCACATGCGCGTCGGTGGGCTGGGCGGGGCTCAGATAGCGCGCGAAGACGTGCTCGGTGGTGAACTCCAGGAAGCGCGAGGCGATGTGCTCGACCTGGCCGCGCAGCTCCCGAAGATGGATCGAGATGGCCTTGAGCGGGACACCGGCCGCGTGCAGTTCCACGGCCACGGCCAGCTCCTGCGGGCTCGGCACCAGGAACTCGTCGTCGCTGCCGGCCACTCGTTCCAGTACGCCCAGCGCCACCGCGTCCTCGACGGCCTCGTCGTCGGGCACCCCGCCGAACCGCGCGTCCAGCTCCGCCCGGGTGATCCGGTCCGCCTCCTCGTCGGTCCACGGCCCGCTGACCTCGGCGGCCAGCCCCAGCACCCCGCCGAGGCCACGCCCGGCGTCCCATGCCTCCAGCAGTTCCTTGATGGAGGCCAGCGTGTAGCCGCGGTCGAGCAGTTCGGCGATCTGTCGCAGCCTGGCCAGATGGCTGTCCCCGTACACATTGGACCGGCCACGCCGCTCCGGTTTGGGCAGCAGCCCGCGGTCCTGGTACGCGCGGATCGTACGGACCGTGGCGCCGCTGTGGTGCGCCAGATCCTCGATCCGGTACTCGGGTCCGGCCCCCGACGCTCTCACCCCGGACACGCTGCCTCCCACTGTTCTCCCCCGCTGCTCCTGCCTTCCCTGTTTCTATCTCCCCCCGCCCCCCGGACCCCCGCCCCGCCCCCCCCGGACCCTCCCCCCCCCGCTTCTCTCCCTCCCCCTCCCGCTTCTGCTCCCCCGCCTCGTCCCAGGAGGGGTTACGGCAGGGCTGCGCGGCCGATCGCGCCTGCTGCCGCACGTGCGGCGGGTGAGGCCGCGAGGTACTCGACCGCCCGGCGCAGCGAGCCCTCCTGGGAGGGATGGTACGACCGCCTGAAGTAGCGGGGTATCGCCGCGCCCAGCTCGCCCCAGGTGGGCAGCAGCCCTCTGGCGACCGCCCGGTTGTGGTTCCGCAGCGAGTACACCGGCCTGCCCGCCACCCCGGGACGGCCATGGCGTAGGAGAGCCGGGCCATGACCTGCCGGAACCGGATCACGGCGTACGAGGGCCGGGTCGTGGCGCAGGAGGTACGAGGCGCCCCACACCCACAGCCACAGCAGCACGGGAGTGACCACGGCCATGCCCTCGATCCGCCGGGCGTAGCGTGGCAGCCCCTCGCCGCCGCAGTGCTGGTACATGTCGAAGGCCACGGCCCGGTGCTCCACCTCCTCCGCGCCGTGCCAGCGCAGCAGGTCCAGCATGACGGCGTCCGCCCCAGCCGCATCCAGGCCGTCGGCGCGCAGCACCCAGTCTCCGAGGACCGCGGTGAACTGCTCGATCGCGGCGACCAGCGACAGCCGGAAGCGCAGCCACTCCTGTGCCGGCACCGGTATGCCGAGCGGCGGACGCTCACCCAGCAGTTTCTCGAAGAGGAAGTCGACGTGCCGGGTGTACGCCGTGGTGTCGAGCTGCTGGGCCGCCAGGTGGTCCAGGACATGGGAGTGCTGCACGCTGTGCGTGGCCTCCTGGCCCATGAACCCCTTGACGTCCTTGAGTAGTCCGGGGTCTGCGACGAGCGGCAGAGCCTCCTTGAAGACCTTCACGAACCACCGCTCGCCCGCCGGGAGCAGCAGATGCAGCACATTGATCACATGGGTGGCGGTGGGCTCGCCCGGTATCCAGTGCAGCGGCGTGCTCTCCCAGTCGAACGAGACGCGGCGCGGCGCGATGGCAGGGGGTCCTGTGGCCTTGTCCTGTCCGTTGCTCACAGCGGTGGCTCCATCCGGGCGACGGCGCGCAGGGCCCTCGGCGCGAACCGGGACATGAAGCGGGCGCCGCGCGCCTCGGGTGTCACCGGCACCACCGCCCGGTTGTGCACCACGGCGGCGAGAATCGCGTCGGCCACCTTCTCCGGCGGGTAGTTGCGCAGCCCGTACAGCCGGGCCGACTTCTTCTGCCGACGCTGCTCCTCGTCCGCCGATACGCCCGTGAACCGTGCGGTGGACGTGATGTTGGTGTTCACCAGGCCCGGGCATATCGCGCTGACCCCGATGTCCTGTCCGGCCAGCTCGGCCCGCAAGCACTCGCTCAGCATGAGGACCGCCGCCTTGGACGTGGAGTACGCCGGGAGCGCCTTCGACGGCTGATAGGCCGCTGCCGAGGCGGTGTTGACGATATGGCCGCCCTGGCCGCGGTCCGCCATCTGCCGGCCGAAGAGCCGGCAGCCGTGGATGACGCCCCACAGATTGACGTCCAGGACCTGCTTCCAGTCCTCGCTCGTGGTGTCCAGGAAGGGACCCGAGAGGCCGATGCCTGCGTTGTTGACCAGGACGTCGACCGTCCCGTACTCGGCGGCGACCTTTTCGGCGAGCTTCTCCATCGCCTGCTCGTCGCTGACGTCCACCGTTTCCCCCCAGGCGTCGGGGGAGCCGATCAGCCGCGCCATCTCCGCGGTGCGCGCCGCCCCTTCCGCGTCCCGGTCGACGGCCACGACGCGGGCCCCCGACTCGGCGAACGCGAAGGCGGTGGCCCGGCCGATGCCGCTCGCCGCGCCTGTCACGAGGACCAGCCTGCCGCTGAAACGGTCGGCGTACTTGCCGTTCGCCGCTGTCTGCTGGATGGGCCCCGGGGCCTCGTTGGCGGTGACGAAATCTCCGATCCAGCCGGCGAGCTGGTCCGGCCTGGTGCGCGGTACCCAGTGCTTGGCCGGGAGGGTACGGCGCGTCAGCTGCGGTGCCCAGTGCTCCAGTTCGTCGTAGAGGTGCTCCGACAGGAAGGCGTCTCCGGTCGGCGTGATCAGTTGGACGGGTGCGTGGGCATACGCGTCGGTGCGCGGCCTGCGGAGCCGGGACCGGACGTTGTCACGGTAGAGCCAGGCGCCGTGCGCGGCGTCCGAGGGCAGCGAAGCCGTCGGATAGTCGCCGGACGGCACCTTCTCGACCCGCTCCAGGATCTTCGGCCACCGCTTGCCGAGGGGCCCGCGCCAGGCGGCCTCCGGCAGTACCGGCGTATGCAGCAGATACACGTACCAGGACTTGGCGCCCTGGCCGAGCAGTTGGGCGGCTCTGCGCGGGGTCGGCCGGGAGGCCCGCTTCTTGATCCACTGCCCGAAGTGGTCGAGCGAGGGGCCGGAGATCGAGGTGAACGACGCGATCCGGCCCTCGGTGCGGGGCACGGTCACGAACTCCCAGGACTGCACGGATCCCCAGTCGTGGCCGACGAGGTGCACCGGTTCGCCGGGGCTGACCGCGTCCGCCACGGCCAGGAAGTCATCGGTGAGTTTCTCCAGGGTGAAGCCGCCGCGCAGCGGTACCGGCGCCGATGACCTGCCGTGGCCCCGGACGTCGTACAGCACCACATGGAAGCGGTCGGCCAGCTGGGCCGCGACCTCGGTCCAGACCTCCTTGCTGTCCGGATAGCCGTGCACCAGCAGGACGGTCGGCCGCTCCCGGTCGCCCAGTTCGGCGACGCACAGCTCGATCCCGCCGGTGTGCACCCGGCGCTCCCGCGCTCCTTCGATTCCCTTGCTCATGCGGCCCTCTCCTCTGCCCAGCGCCGCACATGCGGCAGATCGTCGTCCAGCCAGAAGGCGCTCTGCTCGGGGTCGGCCGAGTCGGTGACGACCAGGATCTCCTCGAACTTCGCGCCCGTGCCCCGGAATCCGAGGTGTGGTTCGACCGCCCACAGCCCGGGCCGTGGCGGGTGGTCGGAGAATTTGTACGGGCTCCACAGCGGCGACCAGCCGTCCCGGTGGCCGTGCAGCGCATCGCTCGCCAGGCCCTTGAGGGACTGGGTGCCGAAGCCGAACACATGGGGCGACCAGCGGCGCTCCTTGACCTCGTCGACCTTGTGCGCGATCACGCCGAACGGATAGGCGCGGTGCCGGTTCGCGTACCCCTGAGTGGTCATCAGCCGCTCCACGTCCTCGTAGATCGTGCGCAGGGGCCGTCTTTCGCGGACCTCGCGCAGGATGAGGGCGCGGTGCGCCTCCAGGTCGGCGAGCAGCTTGTCGTGCACCGGGTTGAGGCCGAGGCAGCCGGAGTAGCCGATATCGGCGGTGAAGCCGTGGAGGACAGGCGCCATGTCGAGAATGAACGGCATGCCCGCTTCGAGCCGCCGGTTGGTCGGGAAGAACTGCAGCGGCACCCTGAACCTCGCGAACGCCGTCCGGTCCCCGAACCAGGCGAACGGCAGATGGAACCAGTCCCTCACGCCCCGCCGGTAGAGCCACTCGCGCTGCATGCGCGCCGCCTCGCGCTCGGTCACTCCTGGTCTGAGCTGGGCGGCGACGGCCTCCGCACAGGCATAGGCGAGGGTCTGCACCTCTCTGAACCCGCGCAGCCGCGCGGCCTGCGCGCCGCCCTGCGCGACCGGCTGCGCGGCCGGGCCGTCCGCCCATCGCGCTGCTGCTTTCACCCCTGGAGCCATGCCACCTGTCCGTCCCGTCCGTGTGCGGTACGTGCTCGTAACTTGACACTGATGAATGTGACAATGCCTGGCGGCTACGTCAAGGGTCCCGCTTCACCTGTGGACAACGCCCTGTGGATAACCTCGTCGGCCCTCTCCCTCGGCTCCTCCGCCCTCTCTCTCGGCTCCTCCGTCCTCTCCCTCGGCTCGTCCGCCAACTCCCTCGGCTCCTCCGTCCTCTCCCTCGGGTCCCCTCCGCCCCCCCGGCCCCTCCCCCTCCCGTACCGGGCCCCTACGGGTCACTACCTCTGGAGGCGGACAGGGATCCAGCCGTCTGGGCTGACGCCCGGCGTGAGCGGCGCCACTACCTTCGGAATGTGACTGTGATCGCGACCGAAAGCCTGAGCAAGCGGTTCCCGAGGGTGACCGCTCTTGACCGGCTCTCCCTGGACATCGGACCCGGTGTGACCGGACTGGTGGGATCCAACGGAGCCGGCAAGTCCACGTTGATCAAGATCCTGCTGGGTCTGTCCCCCGCCACGGAGGGCCGGGCCGCCGTGCTCGGGCTCGACGTCGCCACCAGTGGTGCCGAAATCCGTGAGCGCGTCGGGTACATGCCCGAGCACGACTGCCTGCCACCCGACGTCTCGGCCACCGAGTTCGTCGTCCACATGGCGCGCATGTCAGGACTGCCGCCCACCGCCGCCCGGGAGCGCACCGCCGACACGCTGCGCCACGTCGGCCTCTACGAAGAGCGCTACCGCCCCATCGGCGGCTACTCGACCGGTATGAAGCAGCGGGTGAAGCTGGCCCAGGCGCTGGTCCACGACCCGCAGTTGGTGCTGCTCGACGAGCCGACGAACGGCCTCGACCCGGTCGGCCGTGACGACATGCTCGGCCTGATCCGCCGCGTGCACACCGACTTCGGCATCTCGGTCCTGGTCACTTCGCACCTGCTCGGTGAGCTGGAGCGGACCTGCGACCACGTCGTCGTCATCGACGGCGGCACACTGCTGCGCTCCAGCTCCACCAGCGACTTCACCCAGAGCACGGCGACGCTGGCCGTCGAGGTCACCGACTCCGACACCCACCCCGACGGCACGAGTGCGCTGCGCGAGACGCTGACCGCGGCGGGCGTGACCCTGCACGCCGGTGTGGAGGAGGGGCTGCCGGGCGCGGGCCACATCCTGCTGGTCGAGGCGGCCGGCGAGGAGACGTACGACCTGGTCCGCGACACGGTCGCCGAACTGGGGCTCGGTCTCGTCCGGATGGAACAGCGCCGCCACCACATCGCGGACGTCTTCCACCCGGACCGGGACCAGTCACAGGAGCAGCAGAAGCAGGAGGTGCGGGCGCGATGAGTACCGAGACCAGCCAGATCCACAACATCGGATACCGGAACTACGACGGCCCGCGCCTGGGCCGCGCCTACGCCCGCCGTTCGCTCTTCACACAGTCGCTCCGCGGCGCCTACGGTCTCGGCCGCTCGGCCAAGTCCAAAGTGCTGCCGATGATCCTCTTCGCGGTGATGTGCGTGCCCGCGGCGATCGTCGTGGCGGTGGCCGTGGCGACCAACGTCAAGGACCTGCCGCTCGACTACACCCGGTACGCCGTCATCATGCAGGCCATCATCGGGCTGTACCTCGCGGCGCAGGCCCCGCAGGCCGTCTCCCGCGACCTGCGCTTCAAGTCCATCCCGCTGTACTTCTCCCGGCCCATCGAGCGGGTCGACTACGTCATCGCCAAGTACGCGGCGATGGCCTCGGCCCTCTTCGTACTGACCGGGGCGCCGCTGGTGATCCTCTACATCGGCTCGCTCCTCGCGAAGCTCGACTTCGCCGACCAGACCGAGGGGTTCGGCCAGGGCCTGGTCTCCGTCGCGCTGCTCTCGGTGCTCTTCTCCGGTATCGCGCTGGTGGTCGCCGCGCTCACTCCGCGCCGCGGCTTCGGAGTCGCCGCGGTCATCGCCGTACTGACCATCACCTACGGCGCGGTCTCCACCGTGCAGGCCATCGCCTTCAGCCAGGACGCCGGCGGGGCGGTCACCTGGCTCGGGCTCTTCTCGCCGATCACCCTGATCGACGGCGTCCAGACCGCGTTCCTCGGCGCGACCTCCGCCTTCCCGGGCGGCAACGGCCCGGGAGCGGGCGCAGGTGCGGTCTATGTGCTCGTCGTTCTCGCGCTCATCGCCGGCTCGTACGCCGTCCTGATGCGCCGCTACCGGAAGGTCGGGCTGTGACCACCATCAACATCGACCACACTTCGCGCTGGTTCGGCAACGTGGTGGCGGTCAACGACATCACCATGACCGTCGGCCCCGGTGTGACCGGGCTTCTCGGCCCCAACGGCGCGGGCAAGTCCACTCTCATCAACATGATGGGCGGATTCCTCGCCCCGTCGACGGGCACCGTGACCCTCGACGGCGCGCCGATCTGGCGGAACGAGAGCGTCTACCGGCAGATCGGGATCGTGCCCGAGCGGGAGGGGATGTACGACTTCCTCACCGGCCGCGAGTTCGTCGTCGCAAACGCCGAGCTGCACGGACTCGACGAGCGCGCCGCTCAACAGGCGCTGGCCACCGTCGAGATGGAGCCCGCGCAGGACCGCAAGATCTCGACCTACAGCAAGGGCATGCGGCAGCGCGTGAAGATGGCGTCCGCTCTTGTCCACAACCCCAGCGTGCTGCTCCTCGACGAGCCGTTCAACGGCATGGACCCGCGCCAGCGCATGCAGCTGATGGATCTGCTGCGGCGGATGGGCGCGGAGGGCCGTACCGTGCTCTTCTCCTCGCACATCCTGGAGGAGGTCGAGCAACTCGCCTCGCACATCGAGGTGATCGTGGCGGGGCGGCACGCCGCGTCCGGCGACTTCCGCCGGATCCGCCGGCTGATGACGGACCGGCCGCACCGCTATCTCGTACGGTCCAGCGACGACCGGGCCCTGGCTGCGGCGCTGATCGCCGACCCGTCGACCGCCGGTATCGAGGTGGACGTCACGGAGGGCGCGCTGCGCATCCAGGCGGTCGACTTCGGCCGGTTCACGGCGCTGCTGCCGCGCGTCGCCCGTGAACAAGGCATCCGGCTGCTCACCGTCTCGCCGTCGGACGAGTCCCTGGAATCGGTCTTCTCGTATCTCGTAGCGGCCTGAAAGGAGCTGTGACGCCCATGTACAACCCCACAGTCGCCCGGCTCACCTACCGGGCCCTGCTCGGCCGCCGCCGGGCCGCGATCCTGTTCGTGCTGCCCGCACTGCTGATCGTGATCGCCGCCGCGGTACGCGCCTTCAGCGGCGCAGACGACCAGGTCGCCACCCATGTGCTCGGCGGGTTCGCCATGGCCACGATGGTGCCGCTGATCGGTGTCATCGCCGGTACGGGCGCGATCGGCCCGGAGATCGACGACGGGTCGGTCGTCTATCTGCTGGCCAAACCGGTGAAGCGCCCCACGATCATCCTCACGAAGCTCACGGTGGCGATCGCTGTCACGATGGCGTTCTCCGCGATCCCCACCTTCGTCGCGGGCATGATCCTCAACGGCAACGGCGGCCAGATCGCCATCGCCTACACGGTCGCGGCGCTGGTCGCGTCCATCGCGTACGCCTCGGTCTTCCTGCTCCTGGGCACGGTCACCCGGCACGCGGTCGTCGCCGGGCTGGTCTATGCCCTGGTCTGGGAGGGCCTGTTCGGCACGCTGGTCAAGGGTGCGCGCACGCTGAGCATCCAGCAGTGGTCGCTCGCGCTGGCGGAGAAGATCGGCGCCCCTGGGGCCATCGACTCGGACGTCGGGCTGCCCTTGGCGGTGGTGCTGCTGGTGGCCGTCACGGTGCTCGCCACCTGGTACGCGGGCCAGAAACTGCGGCGGCTGACGCTGGCCGGCGAGGAGTGAGACCGGGGTCCGCCGGGCCGGGGGCGGGAGCGACGGGGTGTCGTCACTCCCGCCCCCGGCTTTTCGGCCGGTGCGGGGCTTGTGGCCGGGCTTCGCTTTCCGGGCCGGGCCGGGCCGGGCCGGCCGGGGCTTCGGTCAGCGGCGGTGGCGTCGGCGCCGCCTGCGTGCCTGTTCCGCTTGGTGTGTCAGGTACGGCAGCTGGTGCTTGACGTCAGCCATGTCCTCGCCGAGGTCCGAGAGCCGTACGCTCATTGCCCCGACGACACGGTTCGTGGCGGTGAGCCGCCGGTCCAGCGATTCCATGCGGTCCGATACCGCCCCCAGCCGTTCAGACACGGCGCCCAGCCGGTCAGATACGGCGCCCAGCCGGACCGACATCGTCTCCAGGCGGTCCGATACCGCGTCCAGGCGGTCCGACATACGGCCCAGCACGGGGCCCAGCTCCCGCAGCGCGGGGCCGACCTCGGCCATCGCGGACTCCAGCCGGGTGACGCGCCGGTCGAGCCCGTCGAAACGGTGGTCCGGCACCGGCACCGACGCCCTGTACTGCTGCGCGGTGTCGAGGAGGTGACTCCGTACGTTGCGGGCGACTTCGCTGTCGCGCAGCAGCATGGCGATGTTGAGGACGGTCCGACGGGTGAAGAGACGGAGGCGAGAGAGCCCCTGTGGATAACTCTCCGCTCCGCTGCGGGATGGTGTGGCCAAAACGACCACTGCATGTTTGCGCAGCTCATCACCTGTGAGCGTAAGCATTCCACTGCTCGTGAGCTCGTCGCGATGGCGCCGTACAACGCTGTGCACAGCCTCCCTGTGGACAGCGAAGTACTGGGCGACACCCTCCGTGGTGACATGCAGTCCGTCCGGTAGCAACTGCAATGCCTTGACCTTGTCCAGGACATCGACCCGTCCCAGATGGTCCGCGCGCAGCGCGCGCGATTCGAGCAGGGCGATTTCGGTTGGCATGGATGAGCCTGCCGTTCATGATCATTGGTGCATGACAGTGACGGCCCTCTCCCCGGGCTGCAGGGGTGGAGGTCCGCTCATCTACGTCACGTACTCAATGACCGGCCCGGCTTCCGCCTCGGCACCGGCACTCCCCGACTTCACGCGCTCTCGTCGCCCCGAACCCCAGTCGCCTCCACGCGCACTGACCAACGACCCGACAGTCGTACAAGTCACGCGCCCGTGCCTGCCTCGGCCCCCCGTGCGTGCTCCGCCCCCCGGTGCTTGCCTCCGTGCCCGGCGCCGCCCCTCTCCGCTATCCGCCGGCCTGGACCTTCCTGTCGCGGGCCGCGAACAGGCCGACCACCAGGGCCGCCGCGCACACCCCGAGGACCAGGGCGATCGGCAGGGTCCAGCTGCCCGTCGCCTGGTACACGGCGCCGGCCGTCAGCGGGCCGACCGCGGCGAGCAGATAGCCGACCGTCTGCGCCATCCCGGACAGCCGCGCGGCCGTCTGCGCGTCGCCCGACCGCAGCACGATCAGCGTCAGGGCCAGCCCCACCGCGCCGCCCTGCCCGACACCCAGCACCGCGGACCACAGCCAGGCGCCCGACACCGGGGCGACCATCAGGCCCGCGTAGCCGACCGCGACCATCGAGGTGACCAGCACGATCAGCGGCCGCTGGCTGCGCATCCGGCCGGCGAGCAGCGGTACGCCGAAGGCTCCGGCGACCTGGACCAGGTTGTTGAACGCGAAGATCACACCCGCGGTCGACCGGCTCATCCCGTGGTCCGTGAAGATCGTCGGCATCCAGGCGATCAGCACGTACGACCAGAGCGACTGGAGGCCCATGAACAGCGTGACCTGCCAGGCCAGCGCCGAACGCCAGATACTCCGGGCCGGTCCCGTGCCGGCGGGGGCGACGCGCACCTCGTGGCCGGTACGGCCGCGAGCGATCAGCACCTGCGGCAGCCAGGCCACGGCGGCGACCGCGGCCAGCAGCGACCAGAACGCCAGCGACGCCTGCCAGCTGTTCCCGAACGCCTTCTCCAGCGGGACCGAGGCCGCGGCGCACAGCGTGGCGCCGCCGATCATCGCGCCCGTGTAGACAGAGGTCATCGACGCGGCCCGGTCCGGGAAGTCCCGCTTGATCAGCCCCGGCATCAGCACGTTGAGCAGGGCTATCGCGGTGCCGGCCAGCACTCCGCCGCCGTACAGGGCGAAGACGGACGGCAGGACCCGGACCAGCACGCCGACGGCGAGCAGGATCAGCGCGCACAGCAGGACCACCTCGGTGCCGAAGCGGCGTGCCAGCCACGGGGCGATCATCGCGCCCACCCCGAGGAACAGCACCGGGACGGAGGTGACCAGGCTCGATGCCGTCGACGACAGGCCGAACGTGTCGCTGATCTCGCCGATGAGAGGTGACACGCTCGCCAGCGCCGCCCGCATGTTGAGCGAGGCCAGCACGATGCCGATGAGCAGCACGGCGGGGTGCGCGATCAGGGCGCGCCGTGCGGCGGCTCCCTCGGGGGACGGCCGGACATCGGCCTCCGCGTCGGGAAGCAGATGATCCAGATCCGGGCGGGACACGTCAGGTACCTCTCAGCGTTTCTGTGCGGCGTTGCTGCTTGTGCGTTGCTGCTTGTGGGTTGCTGCTTGTGCGTTGCTGTTCGTGCGGTGGGCGGCTGGTGCGGGGGTGGCGGGGGTGGTGGGCCCGCGCCCGCGCCGGGGCCGGTCAGCGGCCCACCAGCCGGCGGACCACGTCCATCGGCACCTGGAGCAGTGCGCGGGCCGCCTGTTCGGCCGCCGCCGGGTCGCCGCTCTCGACCGCGTCGACCAGGGCCTCGTGCGCGGTGAAGTCGATCGGCGGCATCTCCCGGTCGCCCAGGGCGGCGACCAGGGACTCGTGCATCTGGGTCGAGAAGAAGCGGTAGACCTCGGCGAACGTGGTGTTGTGCGTGGCCTCGACCACCCCCAGATGGAAGTCGAGGTCGGCGTCGGCCGCCCGGTCGCCGTGTTCGTGGAGGGCGCCGAGGGCATCCCGGAGCCGGCCGAGGTCGGCCTCGTCCCTGCGTACGGCCGCCAGCCTGGCGGCTTCCGCCTCCAGGGCGACCCGCAGCTCCAGGATGTCCAGCACACCCGCGTGGCTCATCGTGCGGAGTACGGCGGAGGGGTCGGCGGTGGAGCGTACGAAGGTGCCGTTGCCCTGACGGGACTCCAGGAGTCCGGCGTGCACCAGGACGCGTACTGCTTCGCGGACGGTGTTGCGCCCCACACCGAGCTGTTCGGCGAGGTCGTGCTCGGTGGGGATGCGGTCACCCACGGACCACTCCCCGGCCAGCTGATCCCGCAGTTGCTGGACGACGGTATCCACGAGGGAGTGCCGTCCTGCCGCACGCAGTGCCATCTCGTCGCCCCATGTCCGTCGGTGTTCATCATGTTCGGCAGGTATCCGGTCACCCGGTTGCCCAGTCATCCTACAACTGACCCGCGCAGACGACGCCCTCGGTCAAGCGGGCATGCGTGCTGTCGATGACCCTGTCGGGCCCCGGCCGGTCCACCACCCGGCCGGGGCATCGGACGTCAGCCCTGGAGCAGCCGTTCCAGCACCACAGCGATGCCGTCGTCCTCGTTGGACGTGGTGACCTCGTCAGCCACGGCCTTCAGGGAGTCGTGGGCGTTGGCCATCGCCACCCCGTGTGCGGCCCAGCCGAACATCGGGATGTCGTTGGGCATGTCGCCGAAAGCGATCGTGTCGGCGGCGGTGAGCTTCAGCCGCCGGGCGGCCAGCGACAGACCTGTCGCCTTGCTCAGCCCCAGCGGCAGGATCTCCACCACGCCCTCGCCGGCCATGACGACATCCACCAGGTTCCCGACGGACTGCCGTGCGATGTCCGCCAGCGCGTCGTCGCTCAGCTCCGGGTGCTGTATGTAGACCTTGTTGATCGGCTCGGACCACAGTTCGTCCCTGGCGTCGAAGCGCGCCACGGGCAGCGGGCCCTCACTCACCCGGTAGTCGGCGCTCACCAGCACTTCCCCGTCGAGGCCGTCCCGGCTGGCGGCCAGAGCAAGCGGGCCGGTCTCCGCCTCGATCTTGGCGAGCGCGACAGCGGCCAGCCAGCGGTCCAGGGTGACGGAGGTGAGCAGCCGTCGCTCACCCGCGTGATAGACCTGCGCCCCCTGTGCGCACACCGCGAGGCCCTCGTAACCGAGGCTGTCGAGGATGTGCCGGGTCCATGGAACCGCTCGTCCGGTGACGATGATGTGTGCCGCCCCCGCCGCGGTGACCTCGGCGAGTGCGGCACGGGTGCGCTCGGAAATCGAACCGTCGTCACGCAGCAGCGTGCCGTCCAGGTCGGTCGCGATCAGCCGGTGGGCAAGTGCGGGAGTCGTCACTTGGACGCGGGCTCCAGAGTCTCCCGGCCGCCGAGATAGGGCCGCAGCACCGGCGGGACCCGGACCGAGCCGTCGGCGAGCTGGTGGTTCTCCAGGATGGCCACGATGGTGCGCGGTACGGCGCAGAGCGTGCCGTTGAGCGTGGCCAGCGGCTGGACCTTCTTGCCGTCACGCATCCGGACCGACAGCCGCCGGGCCTGGAAGCCGTCGCAGTTGGACGCCGACGTCAGCTCGCGGTACTTGCCCTGCGTCGGGATCCACGCCTCGCAGTCGAACTTCCTGGAGGCCGATGCCCCGAGGTCGCCGGTCGCCACGTCGATCACCTGGAAGGGGAGTTCGAGGCTGGTCAGCCACTGCTTCTCCCACTCCAGGAGCCGCTGGTGCTCGGCGGCCGCGTCGTCGGGGTGCACGTACGAGAACATCTCGACCTTGTTGAACTGGTGTACCCGGAAAATGCCCCGGGTGTCCTTGCCGTACGTGCCGGCCTCCCGGCGGTAGCAGGGCGAGAACCCGGCGTACCGCAGCGGCAGTTCACCTGCGTCGATGATCTCGTCCATGTGGTACGCGGCGAGCGGGACCTCGGAGGTGCCGACCAGGTAGTAGTCGTCCTTCTCCAGGTGGTAGACGTTCTCGGCGGCCTGGCCGAGGAAACCGGTGCCCTCCATGGCACGCGGGCGGACCAGCGCCGGTGTCAGCATCGGGATGAACCCGGCCTCGGTGGCCTGGGCGACCGCCGCGTTGACCAGAGCCAGTTCGAGCAGTGCGCCGATGCCCGTCATGTAGTAGAAGCGCGAGCCCGACACCTTCGCACCGCGCTCCGTGTCGATGGCCCGCAGGGCCTCGCCGAGCTCCTGGTGGTCCTTGGGCTCGAAGCCCTCGGCGGCGAAATCGCGGATGGTGCCGTGCGTCTCCAGGACGGTGAAGTCCTCCTCGCCGCCGACCGGCACGTCCGGGTGGACGAGGTTGCCGAGCTGGAGCAGCAGGCGCTTGGTCTCCTCGTCCGCTTCGTTCTGCTCGGCGTCGGCCGCCTTGACGGCCGCTGCCAGCCGGCCCGTCTTCTGCAGCAGCTCGGCCTTCTCCTCGCCCGCCGCCTTGGGGATCAGCTTGCCGAGCGTCTTCTGCTCGGAGCGGAGTTCGTCGAACCGGAGTCCGGACGACCTTCGCCGCTCGTCGGCGGAGAGCAGGGCGTCGACGAGGGCGACGTCCTCTCCACGGGCGCGCTGGGAGGCGCGAACACGGTCGGGGTCCTCACGGAGCAGGCGAAGGTCAATCACCCCACCAGGTTACCGGTGCCCGCTCGCGCCCCTCGACTTGATATTCACCGCACCGCATCGCCGAAGACGCTTTGTCCGTATTGATCCACTATCTATGGAAAGGTGAGTGGCTGGGGATATCCCGGCGACGGTGTCACCCGCCTCGCGTCGGCCGCTGGTCAATAAGGGTGCCCGATTCCCCGGAACGAAGCATTCCGGGCGAAACCGTTGACTCATTTCCCTTGCGCCGGGAGGGACTTGGGCTCGCTTGTCCACAGGGATCCACAGCCCGGATTAGTTATCCACAGGCTGTGTGGGAAATCTGTGGATGACGAAGGAGATGGTTCCGAAAGCCTCACAGGCAACCGGCTGTTCGCCGGAATTTCCCTTCCAAACCCCCTCCGCGCACTCATTCAGGTGGGAATTGATCGCTCTGAAGGGTTGATCGGTGGAATTGGGGTGACAGGGCCCCGACTGTTGGTCTGTGGATGGAAGTGTCGTCACTACGGGGATTTGTCGACCATGTCGCCTTGTGCTGTCGACTTGTCCCCAGGTCGAGACAGGGCCTGTGGATAACTTTTCCGGAGTACGGAAACCAGGACGTACGACGATCAGGTACGGGGACAGAACGGCCCCGCAACAGGCCCCGGCCAGGCTCCGGACGGGACAGAAGGCCCCGGAGCAGAACAGCAGGTCCCGGGGCGGGGCACGTCAGGCCCGGCCGTCCTCGCTGCGCGCCAGCCAGTCCGACGCCGCCACGAACTCCGCGTCCGACGTTCCGGACCGCAGCTCCCGTACGTCCTGTGCCGTCACTCCGGCCCGCGGGTACGAACCGAGGAACCGCACATCCGGGCAGCTCCGCTTGAGCCCCATGAGCGCCTCGCCCACCCGGCGGTCCGAGATATGGCCCTCCGCGTCGATGGCGAAGCAGTAGTTGCCGATGCCCTCGCCCGTCGGCCGCGACTGGAGCAGCATCAGGTTGACCCCGCGCACCGCGAACTCCTGAAGGATTTCGAGGAGAGCTCCGGGGTGATCCTCGCGCTGCCAGACGACCACCGACGTCTTGTCCGCGCCGGTCGGCGCCGCCGGCCGGGCGGGGCGCCCCACCAGGACGAAGCGCGTCTCGGCGTTCTGCGCGTCGTGGATCTCGGTGATCAGCGGTTCGAGCCCGTACGTGGCGGCGGCGAACTCACCGGCGAAGGCCGCGTCGTACCGCCCTTCCTGGACGAGACGCGCACCGTCCGCGTTGGAGGCGGACGACTCCCACACCGCCTCGGGGAGGTTCGCCCGCAGCCAGTTCCGTACCTGCGGCTGGGCGACGGGGTGGCCCGTCACCGTCTTCACGCCGGACAGCTTCGTGCCCGGGCGTACCAGCAGCGCGAAGGCGATCGGCAGCAGGACCTCGCGGTAGATCATCAGCGGCTCGCCGCCCGACAGCTCGTCGAGAGTCGCGGTGACGCCGCCCTCGACGGAGTTCTCGATCGGGACGAGCGCCGCCGCTGCCTCTCCCGTGCGTACCGCGTCGAGTGCCGCCGGCACGGACACCATCGGGACGAGTTCGCGGGTGGCGGCCTCGGGCAGCGTGCGCAGAGCCGCCTCGGTGAACGTGCCTTCGGGGCCCAGATAGGTGAAGCGAGTGGCTGACATACGGTCACCCTAATAGGCCGAACGCCCCGGGTCCCGGGAGCCGGACAGGAGCCTCCGCGCCCAGGGGTACGGGCGGGAGGCCCTGGGCCATCGGCGTCCGTGCTCCGCCGGAGCCCCCGCTCAGTGGCCTTCGATGAGGCGCTGTCCCACGTACTCGCCCGGGCGGGCAGCCCCCGGCACCGCGAAGAGTCCGCTGGCCTCGTGGCGGATGAACGTGGACAGTGCGTCGCCGCGGTCCAGCTTCCGCTGCACCGGTACGAAGCCGTGGTCCGGGTCCGCCTGCCAGCAGACGAAGAGCAGCCCGGCGTCCGGTGTGCCGTCCCGGCCGATCCCGTCGTGGTACGAGAAGGTGCGCCGCAGCAGCGCGGCACCGCCGTTCTGTTCGGGGGCCGAGATCCGGGCGTGGGCGTTGTCGGGGATGACGAACTTGCCGTCCGGGCCGACCTTGTCCAGGTCCATCGCGGTCGTCTCGGTGCCTCCCGTCAGCGGGGCGCCGTCCTTCTTCCGCCGCCCGATGACCTGCTCCTGCTTCTTCAGCGGGAGCTTCTCCCAGTCGTCGAGGAGCATTCTGATCCGGCGCACGACGGCGTACGAGCCGCCCGCCATCCACTCCGGCTGCGCCTCCGCGCCCGTGCCGCCGCCCGCCGGGACGAAGATGCGCCGGTCGAAGTCGCTGTCCGACGGCTTGGGGTTCCCCGTCCCGTCCACCTGGCCCATCAGATTGCGGACGGTCATCGGCTTGGCGGTGGCGCCGGGCGCGCGGTTGAAACCGTTCATCTGCCAGCGGACCCGGGCCGCCGTACCGGCCTCGTTCTGGAGCGCGCGCAGCGCGTGGAAGGCGACGAGCGGGTCGTTCGCACCGATCTGCACCCACAGGTCGCCGTTGCTGCGCTCCGCGTCCAGCTGGTCGGACGCGAAGTCCGGCAGCGGGTCGAGCTGGGTGGGGCGCTGCGCGGTCAGTCCCGTACGGCTGAAGAAGGACCGGCCGAAGCCGAAGGTGACGGTGAGGGATGAAGGACCCGCGTCGAGCGCGATCCCGGTGTCACCGCCGCTGACCGGCTCGCCCGCCATCATCCGCTGTGCACTCGCCGACCAGCGGCGCAGCAGCGCTGCGGCCTGGGTACGGCCGGCGCCCGCCGCCAGGTCGAAGGCGATCAGATACCCGGTGGACTGGGCGGGCGTGACGATGCCCGCCTGGTGCGCGGACCCGGTGGAACCGCCGGTCTTCTCCGGGCTGTGGAAGGCCACCTCGGTCGAGCCGACGGTGGTCAGCGCGGTCGGCGGCGCCGCCTCGGCCGCCGCGCGTACCGCGGCCCCGCCTGCGGCGCCCACCACGAGGCCGCCCGCGCCCACAGCGCCCGCCGTTCCGAGCAGCCGCCGCCTGGAGATGTCGTTCATTGCTGGTCAGCCGATCTCCACCGTCTTGTTGACGGTGGTCTCGTCGATGTCGGAGGTCCGTACGGTCACCGCGATGTCCCACTTGCCCGCCATCGGGATCTGGACGCCGTCCGCGCTCCAGTGTCCGGTGAACAGATGGTCGGGGACGACGGGCAGCGGCCCGATCTTCTTCGCCTTGAGGGTGAGGGCGATCCTCACCTCGGGGACGTCGTACGGCTTGCCCGCGGGGTTGTTCACGAAGAGGTGCAGCTGGTTGCTGCCGCTGCGGCCCGGGGTGATTTCGAGGGCCGCTGTCCCCTTGCCCTTGGGGCCGCCGGTGTCGAACGGGAGGGTGAGGTCGACCGGCCCCGAAGGAACCGCCGCCGCGGCGGACGAGGAGGAGCCGCGCCCGGCCTCCTCCTCGGTCCTGCCCGGTTCGGTGGTCGTCAGGACCGTCGTCACGGCCAGGAGCGCGACGGCGACGACGGTCTCGGCGAGCACCGACTTCCGCAGCCCGGTGCGGTGCGGGTCGGCGTCCCGTACGCGTTTTTCGCGCACCACGGTCCTGGCGGCCTGCTGCCGGGCGAGCTGGGCGGCTCGCCGCGGATCGGCGGGGACGGTGAGGGGCTCCTGTTCCTGCTCTGCGGTGCCGGTGAGGCTGCCCTCAGTGGCAACAGCCTCGGCGGCAACAGCAGGAGTCTCACCGGCGGCGGCCCCGTCCGCGGCCGTCTCCGAGAGCCGTGCCGTCCAGCGCCGGGAGAAGGAAGCGATGCAGACGACCACGGCGACGAGCCCCACCTTGACCATGAGCAGCTGCCCGTACGCCGTACCGAAGAGCGCGGACCAGGAGCCGACCTGCCGCCACGACTGGTAGAGGCCGGTTGCCGCCAGGGTGCAGACGGCCGTGAAGGCGATACCGGAGAACCGCCGCACGGCGGCCCGTTCGATGGACGGCGTACGGAAGAGGGCGACGAGCAGCGCGGCAAGCCCGCCCAGCCAGACGGCGACCGCCAGCAGATGCACGATGTCGACGGGCATCGCGATCCCGGGCTGGAGGCCGACCGACGCGTGCTCGGTGAGCGCCCAGGTCGCGGCGATCCCGGCGGCGACGACCGTGCCCCCGACACCCAGGCCGAAGGTGAGGTCCTTCCGCTCCTTCGCCGCCTCCGGATCCGTGGAGACCGTGCGCCGGGCGTACGCCCCGAAGAGGACGGCGACGAAGAGCGCGGACGCGCCGAGCAGCAGCAGCCGGGAGACGAGCGCGGCGCCCGGTTTGGTCTGGAGCACGCCCTTGAGCGCGCTCAGGTCGAAGACGTCCCCGAGATGCCCGGAGCCGGTGTACGGCGCCCTGAGCAGCAGAAGGACGAGGGTGGCAGCGGTCAGCGTCAGCCAGCCGCGTACGACGAGCCGTTGCAGCGGCCGTTCGTTCGCCCCGCGCTGCCAGCAGGCGACGATGAAGGCGCCGCCGCCGGCCAGCACGATGAATCCCGCGTAGGAGGCGTAGCGCGCGGCGCCGTAGAGGACGCCGACGAGTCCGCCGCCGACGTTCTCACCGGTGGCGGACACCGTGGTCCTGGACGGGGCGCCGATGGAGAAGGTGAAGGCGCCCGACACCGGGTGGCTGTCGGCGGAGATGGCCTGCCAGGCCACGGTGTAGGTGCCCTTGGCGAGGCCGGGGCGCAGGTCGACGCCGTAGGTGACGGTGCTGCCCTTGGAGAGGTTGCGGAGCTTGGCGGTGTCGGAGCGCTTGCCCTTCGGGTCGAGGACGCGGATGGACTTGTTGTCCATGGCGACCTGTTCGGAGAAGGTGAGCGCGACGTCCGCCGGAGCCTTGGCGACCACCGCTCCGGCTTTCGGGTTGCTCCCGAGCAGGGCCGCGTGCGCGGAGGCGGGGGCGGCCGCGGCGAACAGAGCGCCGAGGACCGCCGCCGCGACGAGCAGCAGCCGCGCGAGCGGGAGTCCGGAGCGCGGTGGGGCGGTGGTCGCCGTCATTCGGGTCAGCTCCTCAACTGTGCTGCGGGTTGTAGGTGGGCTGTTCGACGGGCAGTTCGGCCTTGAGGACGCCGGCCTTCGCGAAGTGCAGCTCGACGGCCACCTGCTGGCCGCGCTTGGGCTGCTTCTTGAGGTCCATGAACATGAGGTGGTTCCCGCCGCGCTCCAGGTCCAGTTCGCCGTGGGCGGGGACCGGGAGCGATTTCACCGAGAGCATCTGCTGGTTCTTCGTCGTGTGCATGGTGACGTCGTCGGAGAGCGGACTGGTGACGGAGGTGAGCCGGTCCGCTGTGCCACCGCTGTTGGTGACGGTCACGAACCCCGCGGCCATTCCGCTGCCCCCGACCGGCTCGGGCATGAAGGACGCGGTGACCTTCAGCTCGGGTCCGTCCTTGGCCCGGTCGTCGGACGAGCCGGACGACGAACAGCCCGCCAGCGCCACGGCCGCGGCGGCGGCCACGGCGCAGACGGCGGTCGCCCGGGTGCCCCGGCTCACGGCTTCTCACCCTTGACGATCTTCGGGAGGTCCTTCGTGTAGTCCTTGACCGTGGTGTCCTCGCCGTACAGGAGGTAGCCCTTGTCCGTCTTCGGCGAGAAGGCCACGACCTGCGCCCCGTGCATCGAGACGATCGTGCCGTCCTTCTCCTTCTTGGTCGGGGAGATGCCGATCCCGATCGAGCGGGCGCCCGCCTGGATCGTCTTGAAGTTGCCGGTGAGCCCGATGAACGACGGGTCCTGCGCCTTCAGCCACTTGCCGAGTTCGGACGGGGTGTCGCGGTCCGGGTCGGTGGTGACGAAGACGACCTGGAGCTTCTTCTGCTCCGCCTTCGGCAGCGCCTTCTTGGCCACGGCGATATTGCCCATGGTCAGCGGGCAGATGTCCGGGCAGTGCGTGTAGCCGAAGTAGATCAGGGTCGGCTTGCCCTTGGTCTCCTTGCGGAAGTCGAACTTCTTGCCGTGGGTGTCGGTGAGGACGAAGTCCGGCTTGGTGAACGGGGTGTCGAGGACCGTCGCGGCCTGCGTCTTGTTCTGGCCGGAGACATCGGCCACCGCGCTCTTGCCCGAACTGCCGCCGTTGTCGGTGCTGCAGGCCGCGAGCGAGAAGGCGGCCGCCACCGCGAGAGCGGCGGCCGTCAGCGACTTCTTGTATGTGCGGTGCTTCGTGCTGCGTGTCGTGCTGTGCATGGAGGAACGTCCCAAGTGCTGTGGGTGGTGTGGACGTGTCAGGCGGTACGGCGCCGGCCGGCGAGGACACCGAAGGCGACGCCCGCGATGCCGATGACGATGCCGATGACCCCGAGGATCCTGGCGGTGTTGTCACTGCCGTCCGAAGACGAGGCGGTGGCAGTCTTGGCGGGCGCGCCGCTGTCGCCCGGTGCGGATGTGCTGCCGGACGTGCTGCCCGGGGTGGCGCCGGCCGTGTCGGCGGCCGGGGTCAGCTTGAGTACGGGCGCCGGGTTCTGCGGCTCGTCGGCGCCCGGCTTCTGCTCCTCGATCCAGCGCACGACCTCCTTGTTGGAGTACGTCTGCAGAGCCTTGAAGGTCAGCTGGTCGGTGTCGGTGGGCAGCTGGCCGACGGACAGCGGGAACTGCTGGAACTGCCCGGGCGCGATCTTCCCGCCGGTCCAGGTGACCTTGGTGACGGCCTTGTCGATCTGCTTGCCCTCGATGGTCAGCGGCTTGGGCAGCTTCGACGTGGTGACTTCTGCCTTCCAGCCCGGCACGGGCTCCGGCATCACCGAGGCGAGCGGGTGGTCGGCCGGGAAGTTGACCTCGAGCTTGGTGGTCGAGGCGTTGTCCCGCTCGTTGGGGACCTTGAACGCGATCGTCGCGTAGCCGCCCTTGGCCGCGTCACCCTGCGGCTGGACGGTGACGTGCGCGAAGGCGGTACCCGCGAGCACCAGGACAGAGGTGGCGGCGACGCCGCCGACCACGGCGATACGGCGGGTGAACCCCGGGCGGCCGCTGCTCTGACGGGCGGGGGCCGGCGGGTTGTCGTTCAGGGGGTTGATGCTCATACGGAACACACTCCACGGTGAGTGAGGAACGGTGGCAGCCCGCGCGCCGGTGCGCGCGGACAGCACGGCACCCGCTCCCGTCGCTTCGCGCGTGGGGAGGTGCCGCGTCAGGCTGCGAACACGTACGTGGCGGGCGGGCCGCGCCTGATCACCGTGTGCTGGAGCGCTTCGCCCGCTGTCCACAGCGGCGCGGGGAGGGGTGCGTACCCGGCGCGCGGTCCCTGGAGGGGTGCTCCAGGAAGTCCGGCACGCAAGGCGCGTACCAGCGCGAGAGCGGCGCGCAGATGACGTACGAGCGCCCCCTCGGCCACGCCGTGCGACTGCCGGGACAGCCGGAACAGCGCGATCTCGCCGCGCCGCAGCACCCAGCCGGTCGCCAGGGCCGCCAGCAGATGGCCGAGCACCATGGGAAGGCTCGGCAGCATGAAGCAGGTCGACGGGGTGGCCGCCACCAGGTGGTGCGGTGCGGCCTGGGCGGCGCTCGCCGACGGGTCGATGCCCGCCGCGGTGACGATGCGGTGGGCCCTGGCCGCGCTCAGGGGGGCGGCGCCCGCGCCGCAGACCAGTTTTCCCGCGAGCAGGACCAGGGCGGAGGTGTCGCCCGCGGGCTTGCCCGTCCCGCCCGTTCCGGCCGTCGCGCCCATCGCCATGGCGCCGTGCTGGCCGAGCCCGAAGACGGTGTGCAGCGCGAGCTGGCCGGCGGTCAGCGCGGCGGCGATGCCGGGAAGTGAGCGCTGCCGCCCGGCGAAGGGCGCGGCCACGGCGAACAGCCCGGCGAACCCGAGAGCCAGCGTCCACCACGGCACGGCCGCACCTGAGGCCAGCGCGTGCCCCACCCCGGCCAGCACGACGCAGACCGCGGTGAAGACCGCGGTCCTCAGAAGCCGTGGACCGGCTCCGGCGCGTACGGCAGGGATAAGCATGGCCGGGCCATCATCGCACTGGGCCCGAGGCCCGCATACGGCAGGTCCGGAAGGTCACGATCCGTCCTGGTGGCCCCGCCCGCCCCGCTGAAGGTCCCGTGTCACACCCGTCACCGGCCCCCGATACACCGGCGCGGAGGGTACGCGCGTCCGCCGAATGAGCGATATCACGTCAACTGGGTGCTTACGACCCCCGGACCACGGCAATACGTAACCGTAATGTCGAGCCGCAGCCAGGAGGCTGGAGCATGAGCATCTGGTGGTCTCTGCATTTGCGGCGCGAAGCCGCGAGCGTTCCGCTCGCCCGTCGTCTTCTGCTCGGTGCCATGGAGACAGCGGGCGTGGACCCCGACGTCTCCTTCGATCTGTCACTCGCGCTCAGCGAAGCCTGTGCGAACGCGGTGGAACACGGCGGAACCGGAGGGCCGGGCGCCACTTCCCCGGGGTACCGGGTGACGGCGTTCCTCGACGGCGAGCGCTGCCGGATCGAGGTCACCGACTCGGGTCCGGGATTTCCCGCACGGCAGAAGCGCCGCGCCGCCCCGCAGAACGTACTGGCACACCCGACGGCGCAGACCCCGGCCTGCGCCGAGAGCGGCCGGGGCCTTGGCCTGATCGCGGAACTCTCCGATCACGCCGACTTCCGGAACAGGCCGGGCCGTGGCGCGATGGTGCGCTTCGACAAGGTCCTGAAATGGCGCGAGGACGCGCTGCTCAGGGCTTCCTGACCCGGCCTCGTCGACCGGACTGCCCCGAGCGGCGCGCCCCCACGTCCGTGCGGAGCGTCAGCCCTGCTTGACCGAGGCCATCCACGCCTCGACCTCGTCCGCCTGACGCGGCAGTCCCGCGGACAGGTTCCGGTTGCCGTCCGCCGTGACGAGGATGTCGTCCTCGATCCGGATTCCGATGCCGCGGTACTCGTCGGGCACCGTCAGGTCGTCCGCCTGGAAGTACAGACCGGGCTCGACCGTGAGGCACATGCCGGGCTCCAGCGTGCCGTTGACGTACGCCTCGGTACGTGCGGCCGCGCAGTCGTGGACGTCGAGCCCGAGCATGTGACCGGTGCCGTGCAGGGTCCAGCGGCGCTGCAGGCCCAGTTCCAGCACTCGCTCCACGGGGCCTTCGACCAGGCCCCACTCGACGAGCTTCTCGGCGAGCACGCGCTGGGAGGCGTCGTGGAAGTCACGGTAGGCGGCGCCGGGCTTGACCGCCGCGATACCGGCTTCCTGCGCCTCGTACACCGCGTCGTAGATCTTGCGCTGCAGCGCGTTGAAGCGGCCGTCGATGGGGAGCGTGCGCGTCACGTCGGCCGTGTAGAGGGAGTGCGTCTCCACTCCGGCGTCCAGCAGCAGCAGCTCGCCGGAGCGGACATCACCGTCGTTGCGCACCCAGTGCAGGGTGGTCGCGTGCGGTCCCGCGGCGCAGATCGAGCCGTAGCCGATGTCGTTGCCCTCGACGCGGGCGCGCAGGAAGAAGGTGCCCTCGATGTAGCGCTCGGATGTGGCCTCGGCCTTGTCGAGGATCCGCACGACGTCCTCGAAGCCGTGCACCGTCGCGTCGACGGCCTTCTGCAGCTCGCCGATCTCGAAGTCGTCCTTCACCGCGCGCGCCTCGGAGAGGTGGACGCGCAGCTCTTCGTCGCGCTCGGCGGTGACCTTGTCGGTCAGCGCGGCCTCGATGCCCGCGTCGTACCCGCGGACGGCGCGGACCGGACCGGTGGCGGCGGTGAGCGCGGCGGGCAGCTCGCGGACGTCCTTCGCCGGGATCCCGAGCAGCTGCTCGGCCTCGGCGAGCGAGTGCCGGCGGCCGACCCACAGCTCGCCCTGGCCGCTGAGCCAGAACTCGCCGTTCTCCCGGTCGGAGCGGGGCAGCAGATAGAGGGTGGCGGTGTGCCCGCCGTCCGCGGCCGGTTCGAGGACCAGGACGCCGTCCTGTGTCTGGTCACCGGTGAGGTACGCGTACTCGCTCGCGGCGCGGAAGGCGTACTCGGTGTCGTTGGAGCGGGTCTTGAGCCGGCCCGCCGGGACGACCAGGCGCTCGCCGGGGAAGCGCGCCGAGAGCGAGGCACGCCGGGCGGCGGTGTGGGCGGCCTGGGCGATGGGCTCCAGGCCGTGCAGCTCGGTGTCGGCCCAGCCGGACTTCATGTTCTCGGCGAGCTCATCGGACACGGCGGGGTAGAGGCCGTTCTTCCGGGGCTTGACGGCTTCCGCCGCCGGGGTCTCCAGGGATTCCGGGGTCTCCGGGTTCTCCGGGGTGAGCTCCTCAGACACGTTTCTGTCTCCTTGAGTACGACACTGGGCCCCCTCCATCGTACGGGTGTACGGAAGGGGGCCCAGTGCCGAAAGACCTCTTACGCGGAGTGCCCGGCGCCCGCTCGGAGTTCACCGGACCTCAGTCGAACCTGGCCACCAGAATCACCACGTCATCGGCGCATTCCTGCTGGTCGAGGCCCTCGGGCAGCATCGTTCGCAGCACGTGGTCCGCGATCGACGCCGGGTCGTCGCGTGCCGCCAGGGGCACGGTCGTCGCCGCCGAGTGGAGCCGGGCGAACGCCCGGTCGGTGGAGTCCCCGGTGCGCCGCAGCAGCCCGTCGGTGCAGAGCAGAACCGTCTCTCCTGGTGCAGGTGAGAACTCCACGCTCGGCGCTTCCCAGCAGGAGAGCATTCCGAGCGGGGCCGACAGCGAGGTCTCGACGAACTCGGTACGCCGGTCGCCGATGAGCAGCGGCGGGGTGTGCCCGGCGCCGGCCAGCACGATCTTGCGCCGGCCCGGCTCGCAGTAGGCGAAGAGCGCGGTGGCCGAACGGGCGGGCTCGGTGAGCCGCAGCAGCAGTTCGAGGTCGGAGAGGACCGCCACCGGGTCCTCTCCCTCCATCACGGCGTACGCCCGCAGCCCGGCCCGCAGCCGTCCCATCGCCGCGGTGGCGCCGGGGCCCGAGCCGGTGACCGAGCCGACGGTGAGGCCGAGCGCCCCGTCGGCCAGCGGCAGCGCGTCGTACCAGTCGCCGCCGCCGAGCGGTCCTGTGCGGTGGCAG
>NZ_JAAGLN010000064.1 GCF_010548145.1 Streptomyces sp. SID10853 | reverse complement strand
CGCCACCTGGAGGAGTCCGGAACCCTCGCCGGCACCGACCCGCGGGGCGCCCTGTCCGGGGCTCAGCAGGCGGGCTCACTGGCCGGGCAGGCCCAGTACCTGGCCGAGCAGGACGTACGGACCTACGCGGGCCGGCACGGCGGCGATCCGGGCGACGGCGTGGCCGGCGCGGTACTCGGCGGGATCGTGCTCGGGGCGGGGGGCGCCCCGGTCCGCTTCGGCGGCAGCGGAACGCGCGGCCGGATGGCCGGAGACCACTGATCAGCCGCGCACGTCACCGCGCTTCACGATGGATCGCACGGCAGCTCCTCCAACATGCGCAGGATGAATTTCCGCGACTCGGCTGGTGTCAGGGGCAAGTCACGCATGGAATCGTACCGGAGCTGCAAGTTCTCAACGGTGCTGACTTCTTCGATGAGTTCACCGCTCAGCCTATTCTCGACGTACGCAACCGTACGCCCCTCCGGCAGCCGGAGGACATCACAGTCATGTTCGCCAGACCGTGCAGTCCGGCGTTCACCGGCAACACTTGGAGGGTCACTTTGGGGCGCTCGGACACCTCAAGCAAGTGCTCAAGCTGTTCCCTCCATGCCTGCACATCGCGGCATGGGGTGCGCAGTAGTCCCAGCCGAGCCGTTCACCGAACTGCCGCAGGGTGAGGCCCCGTTCGGCGCGCAGTTTCCGTAGCTCCTCCGCGAACCGTCGGCGCGGCTCCTGGCTGCGGCTGGTGACGAGGCGTCGCTGTGGCATGGCGCTCCTTCCGGGGCGCCCGTCCCGCTCGGACGGTTCTGCCCGTAACGCCCCCACTACGCACCGTAGTTCATGCTGGGAGAGCCCGTCAGCGGAACCGCCCGGCACCGCACTCCCGGGACGTCACCCGGGGAGGCGGATCGCCAGGGCGATGAGCAGGAGTACGGCCATCCCCATGCACGCGGCCGCGGTGACCGCCCACAGTGCCCTCAGCCGGGGGCGGCCGTGCCCCCAGTTCCGCGCCCTGGGCGTGCTGCACGCCCACACCAGGCAGAGCAGGGCCGCCATCACGGCGCCCAGGACGCACACCCCGTTCCAGCCCGCGTGCGCGTGGACCGCGCCGACCAGGGCCGAGCCGATCGCGCCGCCGACGAAGTAGCAGGTCATGTACGCGGAGGTGATGCGGCCGCGGGAGTCCGGCCGCAGCGCGTAGATCAGCGACTGGTTGGTGATGTGGACGCCCTGGTGCGCCAGGTCGAGGAGCACGATTCCGGCGATCAGCGCGGCCAGGCTGTGTGCTCCCAGGGCCAGCAGCCCCCAGGAGACGAGCAGCAGCAGCGCGCTCGCCACCGTCGTCAGGGTGGTCCGGCCGCGGTCGGCCAGCCGGCCGGCCAGCTGGGCGGCGATCGCGCCCGCGGCACCGGCCAGGCCGAGCAGTCCGATCTCGGCGTCCGACCAGCCGTAGCCGGGTCCTGACAGCAGGAAGGCGAGGGAGGTCCACAGCGCGCTGAAGCAGGCGAAGGCCAGCAGGCCGATCAACGCCCGTGCCCGCAGCACCGGTTCCTCCACCAGCAGGCGGGCGGTGGAGCGCAGCAGCTGCGGGTAGTTCAGCCCGGCGTTCCCCCGGTACCGCGGGAGCGCCCGGTGGAGTGCGGCGGTCAGGACGAGCATCGCCACGGCGGCGGCCCAGTACACCGTGCGCCAGCCGCCGACGGTGGCCAGTGCGCCGGACGCGGTACGGGCGAGCAGCATGCCCAGTACCAGGCCGCTCATCACCGTACCCACGGCCCGGCCGCGCTGGTGCGGGGCTGCCAGGTCGGCGGCGAACGGCACCAGGACCTGCGCCGTCACCGAGAGGAGCCCGGTGAGCGCGGTGCCGGCCAGGAGCAGTCCGGTGTTGGGGGCGGTCGCGGTCAGGGCCAGCGAGCACGCCGTCGCCAGGGTCAGAACGCAGATCAGCCTGCGGCGTTCCAGCAGGTCACCCAGCGGGAGCAGCAGGACAAGCCCCAGGGCGTAGCCGACCTGGGCGACCGTCACCACGAGTGAGGCGCCGGTGGACGACAGATGCAGATCGCGGGCGATGGTGTCAAGGAGCGGCTGGGCGTAGTAGTTGCTCGCCACACACAGCCCTACGGCCACGGACATCAGCAGGAGCGTGCCGCGTCCCGCGCCGTCGGTGGTGGTGTCGGCACCCGGACGGAGGTCCGCGATGCCGGACGGGGACAGCGGCGAGGGGGGCGGGGAGGAAGCCACGTCCGTTTCCTTCCGGGGAGTGCTCGTACGCGGGCTGTCTGACAGCACTCGCGGAGCGGGGCGGGTCTGGGCTCCCGTTCATGCTGGCCGAGCAGCGAGGATGAGTCCAACAGATGGTTGCCATGACAGCGATCTCGTATCACGATGCATCGATGGAACTCCGCCAGCTCACCTATGCCGTCGCCGTCGCCGAGACCGGCAGCTTCACCCGCGCCGCGCACCGGTGCTTCGTGGTGCAGTCCGCGCTCAGCCACCAGATCGCCCGGCTTGAGGAGGAGTTGGGGGCCCGGCTCTTCGAACGCACCAGCCGCCGGGTGCAGATCACGCCCGCGGGCGAGGCGTTCATGGGCCCGGCCAGGGAAGCCCTGGCGGCCGTGGAGCGGGCGCGCGGCGAAGTGCTCGCGTGCGGCAGTGAGGTGCGCGGCCGGCTGAGCATCGGCACGATCACCCCGCTGGCCGCCGTGGACCTGCCGGATCTGCTCGCCGCCTACCGGGACAGGTATCCGGCCGTACGAGTCACGCTCCGCGCCCGCCTGGTCAGGGACCTGCTGCGGGAGGTGCGCGAGCACGCCTGCGACATCGCGTTCGTGGACAGCAGGCCGGAGAGCACGGCGGGGCTCGACGTGCGGGTCCTCGCGCACGAGGAGCTGGTCGCGATCGTCCCGCACGGCCACCGGCTGGCCGGGGTGCCCCGGGTCGGTCCGGCCGGGCTGGCCGATGAACCCATGGTCGACATGCCGCCGGGCTCCGGTATCCGCCGCCACAACGACGCCGCCTTCGCCGCGGCCGGGATCGTCCGGACGGTCGCCTTCGAGGCGGACACCATGGGCCTGCTGGAGCAGCTGGTGGCGCGCGGCCTCGGCACCGGGCTGGTCTCCGCCCCGACGGCCGCCCGGATGCGCGGGGTGAGCACGGTGGCGCTGACGGGTGTGCCGCCCCGGTCCGTACAGGCCGCGTGGCGCACCTCCGGGGCGTCACCTGCCACCCGGGCCTTCCTCCAGCTCCTGCGGGAACGGACCCCGGACGCCCCGGCGCCGGAGTAACGAACGACCCGACGCGGGAGCGGGTGTCCCGACGCGGGAGCGGGTGTCCCGACGCGGGAGCGGGTGTCCCGACGCGGGAGCGGGTGACCCGTCGCGGGAACGGGTGACCCGTCGCGGGAACGGGTGACCCGTCCTTCTGCGCCCCTCGCCGCTGCCCCGGGCCGGCCGGCTGTGTCACTGACTGCGCCTGGCACAGTGCGTGGTCGACGATCAATAGCCACTCCGCCGAGCGGCCGAACGCTTCCAAGTCTCACCCACCACAACAAAGAGGCGGGCCGACCGCTACCGCGAGCGGGGGCCATCAGGTCCTGGGCCGTCAGGACCGACAACGGCTTCTGCTACCGCTCGCGCACCTGTCCAACACCCGGGCCGTCGAGACGCGTTCCCTGGGTGGCTGCATGGCTACAACCGTCACCGCTACACCCCTCACCGGAGACACACCGCTCTGAAGGGGCCACCACCCGCAGGCCGTGTCCCTCATCTCCCGGGTGAGTACACACCTAGTACATGCTCAGCAACTGCTCCACACTCAGCTCCGGCGCCGACGCGCCGTCCGGCAGGGCGAGTTCGAACCAGACCGTCTTGCCGCGCGGGGTCCGCCGGGAGCCCCAGGCCGCACTCAGCATCCCGACCAGCTGGAGCCCCCGGCCGCCCTCGTCCGTGTCGCGGGCGCGGCGGCGGCGCGGCTGGACCAGGCCGGCGTCCCAGACCTCGCAGACCAGCGTCCGGTCGAGGAGCAGCCGGAGCCTGATCTCGCCCTCGCCGTACCGCAGGGCGTTGGTGACGAGTTCGCTGACCAGGAGTTCCGTCGTGTCGACCAGATCCTCCAGGCCCCAGGCGACCAGCTGTTGCCGGGCCAGTTCGCGGGCCCGGCCCACCGAGCGCGGTTCGCGGGGCAGCCGCCAGTCGCCGACCGCGTCGGACGGCAGGCCCTGGATACGGGCCATCAGCAGGGCGATGTCGTCCTCGCCGTGCTGGGTGTCCAGCGTGTTGAGCACATGGTCACAGACGTCTTCGAGCGGGCGCTCCGAGTGGGTCAGAGCGTCACGGAAGGCGCTCAGCCCCTCGTCCAGCGGATGTTCGCGGGACTCGACCAGTCCGTCGGTGTAGAGCGCGAGCAGCGCGCCCTCGGGGATCTCGACCTCGACCTCCTCGAACGGCTCGCCGCCGACGCCCAGCGGCATGCCGGGCGGTACGTCGAGCAGCAGCGCCTGCTCGCCCGGTTCGACCAGGACGGGCGGCAGATGCCCGGCATTGGCGAAGGTGCAGCGCCGGGTGACCGGGTCGTACACCGCGTAGACGGCCGTCGCGAGATAGACCTCGGAGAGGTCCGCCTCACGTGTCTTGTGCGCGGCGCGCGACGCCTGCTGGGTGCCGCTCGGGGTGCCGAGGCCGCGGGCGATCTCGTCCAGCGCTTCGAGGACTTCCGCGGGCTCCAGGTCCAGCAGGGCCAGCGTGCGTACGGCGGTGCGCAGTTCACCCATCGCGACGGCGGCCCGCAGCCCGTGCCCCATGACGTCGCCCACGACCAGCGCCGTACGGTGTCCGGGCAGCTCGATGACGTCGAACCAGTCGCCGCCCACCTCGCTCGCCGTGTTGCCGGGCAGATAGCGGCAGGCGATGTCGAGCCCGGCCGCCTCGGGGTCGCCGGGCGGCAGCAGGGAACGCTGCAGTATCAGGGCCCGTTCGTGTTCGCGGCGGTACAGCCGGGCGTTGTCCATACAGACCGCGGCGCGCGCGGCCAGCTCCACGGCCAGCGAACGGTCCCGCTCCCCGAACGGCTCGCTCCCCTTCGTACGGGAGAACTGCACCAGCCCGACCACCGTGTCATGGGCGACCATCGGCACGGCGAGAGTGGACTGGACATGGCTGCCCTGGGCGCCGGGCACCGAGCGCACCTTGCCGGTGCGCAGGGCGCTCGCGCACGGCGAGTGGAAGGCGTAGCGGTGGACGGCGCCGAGCGCGGGCCCGTCGTCCGAGTCCTTCAGCAGGACGTCGGAGACGGCGCTGGCATAGGCGACCCGGCGCAGCTCGGCGCTGCCGTCGGCGCTGCCCTTCGGTGACTCGTCGCCTGCCAGCAGCCCCTGGTACAGATCGACCGAGGCCAGATCGCAGAAGCCGGGGACGGACACGTCGAGGAGTTCACGCGCGGTGGTCTCCAGGTCGAGCGAGTTCCCTATCCGGGCGCCCGCCTCGTTGAGCAGGGCGAGATTACGCCGGGCGTTGGCGGCTTCGCGGGCCGCGACATGACGGCGTGTGACATCGGTGCCGAGCCCGGCGACACCGATGGGGGCGCCGGACCCGCTGTGTACGCGGTAGAGGTTGACCGACCAGTGCCGGCGCTCGGAGCTGCCGGGCGCGGAGCCGATCAGCTGGAGGTCGGTGACGGAGCGTCCGGTCTCCAGGACCCGCTTGAGCGCCGCGGTCATCCGGTCGGCCTCCGCGCGGGCCAGATAGTCGTGGACCGTACGGCCGCGGTGTTCCTCGACCTCGTCGCCGAAGAGCTCCGCGAACCGCTTGTTGACCCGCCGCACCGTGAGGTCCGTACCGAACAGCAGGAAGCCGAACGGAGATTGGCCGAATATGGCCTGCGAGGAAGCGAGGTCGCTCTCGATGCGCCGCAGCACCCTGACATCGACAATGATGCAGACGGCGGCCCGTCCGCCGTCGGCCGTCTCCGTGGGCATCACATACAGCTCGGCGAGCCCCTGCGCTTCGGGCCGGCCCGGCATACGGAAGGGGACCACACCGGTCCACTCCTTGCCGTCGAGGATTTCGGTGACCCTGCCGTGTCCTCTGCCGCGCACCTCCACCGGCAGGAAGACCTCGACCGGGTCCACGCCCACGGCATCGCGGGCATCCACTCCGAACAGCTCTTCGGCCCGCTTGCTCCACTGCTCCACCAGCCCGTCGGCCCCGATCGAGAACGACGCAACCCTGATGTAGTCATAGATCGAGCCGGGCGGACTGCTCTGCCATACGACATCGCCCGTCGCACCGGATATATCGCTCACGCGACCGTCCCCTCCAGCTCACCACGCACCGAACCGACCAAGGTGGCACCCGCAGTATTCAGCACTACGGACCGAACCGGCACGGCGTTCACGATCACAGCACGGTCTCAGTCACTTTCGGACACTCCGCCCGCGATCGATGTCCCACCCCTCTCCTAACCAGGCTGGGCCAGCTCGAACCACACCGTCTTGCCCGATCTGCCGCGCGCCGTCCCCCAGCGCTGCGCCGAGCAGGCCACGAGCTGCAGTCCCCGGCCGCCCTCGTCGTCGGGCCCGGCCGTCCGCTCGCGGGGCGGATCCGGGAGCGGATCCGAAACCTCCACCCGCAGCGTGGCTTGATCCAGTCGCGCGACCCTGACGCCGATGGGCCCGGACGCATGCCGCATGGAGTTGGTGACCAGCTCACTCACGAGCAGCGTGGCGATGTCACCGAACGCGCCGTCGAGCTCCCAGGTGCGCAGGGTGTCCCGAACCGCCCGGCGCGCGACGCGTACGGCATCGGGCTCGGCGGGGAAGGTCCACTCGGCGCATCCGCCTTCGGTGTCGATCAAGCCGATCACTTCCCCAGGCCGAACCACGGACATGCGCGCTGAATCAACAGGTACTAACCAGCACATACCCTGTATCGGGCATAGATATCGACTACGCCGTGCGATATGGCGCACTGAGGCACGAACGGCGCACATCAGGCCCGTTTCATCGGTGCGGCGCGGCCGGGCGTCACCCGCGCAGCGGACCGCTTCACGCGTGCGGCGCGGCTGGCGTCACCCGCTCGGCCCGGACCGTTTCACGCGTGCGGCACGGCTGGCGTCACCCGCTCGGCCCGGACCGTTTCACGCGTGCGGCACGGATTCACGTGTGCGGCACGGACCGTTTCACGCGCGCGGCCCGGCCCGTTTCATCCGTACAGCCCGGCCCGCAGTCGCCGCGCCGCCTCGGCCACCGCGGGGCGGTCCTGGTCCAGCCAGTCCACGGTGTCGATCTCGTCCGGGCCGAGCCAGCGCAGCGCGTCGTGGTCCTCCAGCGGGCGCACCTCACCCGAGACCAGCCGCGCGGCCCACACATGGAGGACGAGGCCGCGGCCGAGCGGCCACGCTCCGGGAATGCGCTCCAGAGGTTCCGTCTCGACGCCCAGTTCCTCGCGCAGTTCCCGCACCAGCGCCTGCGCGGCGCTCTCCCCCGGCTCCAGCTTCCCGCCGGGCAGCTCCCAGCGCCCGGCGAGTTCGGGCGGGGCGCTGCGGCGCGCGGCGAGCAGCCGCCCCCGGTCGTACAACGCTCCACCCACGACGACGCGATCAGCCATGGCGCGAGCCTATCGAGGCCCCGCTACTGCACGCTCTGGCTGATGCGTTCGATCCAGTACATCTGCCGGTGCCCCCGGGCGCCCAGCGTGTCGGCGGTCTTCTGCGCCTCGTCCCTCGTCGCGTACCTTCCGACGCGATAGCGGTTGCCGTTGTCGTCCTCACGTATCACTTGCCAAGGCAGCGTTGCGCTCCCGCTGTCCGTCATCGCGCGCCCCCGTCGTACGCCGGCGTGCAGGTCATTTCTGATCTCCAGGAAACCGCAGTCCGCATATGCCCGAGCGTACGCCTGACCCTTACTGAGTGATTACGTGTTTTCACAAAGAGGTACGCATCAAGCCACTCTGCAATTTCCATTGAGTACGAGACAGGGCGTCAGATGACCACCGAGCACACTATGGGCACACGAACTTCACACTTCGGCCGCTCAAGGGGGCAGCTTTCGCAGCGGGGTTCGGGCATGGCTCCGCCCAACTCCCGTCAGGGAACGGCTCGGAGTCCGCGGCTCACTTCACCGGAAGGTGGTACGCGACGCGGTAACGGTCGGCCGGGACGACGATGTCCGCCGTCTCCACCGCCCGCCCCGACGCGTAGTACGTACGGGAGATGACGACCACGACATGGCCGGGCACCCCGCCCAGCGCGAGCAGTTCCTCGGCCAGACCCGGCCGGGCGCCGACCTCCTCGACGACGTTGTCCACGACGATGTCGATCGCGGCCATCCGCTCGACGACGCCACAGCCGCCCAGCGGGCCCTCCTCGGGGAGCATCACCGGGGTGCGCCCGGTGATCGCCAGCGGCTCCCACGAGGTGGACAGCATCATCGTTTCGCCTGCGTCGCGGTAGACATACCGCGTGCGCATCACCCGCTCACCCGCCGGGACTCCGAGCCGCAGCGCGATGTCGGTGTCCGCGACCTCCTGCTCGCTGCTGGACTCCCAGGTGCCCCGCATGCTCTCGTCGGCCTGCTCCTGGCGGAACGGCGTCGCACCTTCGGGCAGCCGGTAGCCGGAGCGGGCGATCCGGCGCGGCACGAGCCGCTCCCGGACGTACGTACCCGATCCGGAGCGGCCCTCGACCAGCCCCTCGGCCATCAGCACCTTGCGCGCTTCGAGGGCGACCGTGTCGGAGACCCCGTACTCCTGGCGGATACGCGCCTGGGAGGGCAGTCGCGTGTGCGGTGGCAGCGAGCCGTCGGTGATCTTCTGGCGAAGATCACTCGCGACGCGCAAATAGGCCGGCTGCTCACCGAAAGTCACTGGCCACTCCCTATACAGGTTGACAGACCGCAACAGCGTGGCAACCGTGGGTTGTTGACCGCAAGCAGGGGCCAGAGTTTCACCCGAAGTGATGAAGGACGCCCGGCGAAACCGTTCAGCGGGAGGGCACAGCCGGTCGAATCCGTTCAGCGGGAGCCCACGGGACAGCACGGGTCCGCGCCACGGGCACGCACGGGTACGCACCGCGGGCAGCACGCGCGGACGCGGCGCACGTCCTGCTGTGCGCCGCGTCCGCGGGGTGTGACCGGGCGGGGTCAGCCGAGCAGCTTGATGACCGCGTCGGTGGTGTCGGTCTCGCCGAGGCGCGGGAAGATCCGCTCGACGGCGTTGCGGTGGGCCTCCGCGTCCATGTCGGTGACGGCGTCGGTGGCGACGGTCACGTGGTACCCGTGCTCCTGCGCCGAGCGGGCCGTCGACTCGACGCCGATGGCCGTGGCGATGCCGGCCAGGACGACCTGCGTGACGCCCCGGCGGCGCAGCTGCATGTCGAGGTCGGTGCCGTAGAAGGCTCCCCAGGTCTGCTTGGTGACGACGATGTCGCTGTCCTGCTGGTTCAGTTCGGGCACCAGGTCGGCCCAGTCCGCCGGGGGCGTGCCCTGCGGGGCGGGCGACTCGTTGCGGCCGGGCGCGCCGCCCGTGACGTGTACGAGGACGACCGGCAGGTCGTGCGCGCGGAAGGCGTCGGCCAGCCGCGCGGCCCGCTCGACGATCTCGGCGGCGGGGTGCGCGGTCGGCAGGCCGACGATGCCCTTCTGCAGGTCGACGAGGATCAGCGCGGTCCGGCTGTCGAGGGTGGTCGCTGTCATGGCATGGCTCACTTTCGGTTACGGGCACGGAGCGCCCGGTCGGAGACGGTCAGTGCGACGAGCACCAGACCGAGGACAACGGAGACGGCGGCCATCAGATGCAGCCCGCCGTCGCTCGCCCGCTGCCCGTAGGCGAGGGCGATGAGGCTCGATGCGGTGATGGCGCCGATGTACTGGGCGGTCCGCTGGAGACCGGCGGCTGAGCCGATGGCGTCGGCGGGGGCGTACTGGTAGACGGCGGCCTGGTTGCCGGTGCCGACCAGCCCCTGCGGGATACCGAAGCAGGCGCCGGTGATGAGCAGCACGGCGACCGGGGTGGCGCCGGTGGTGAGGATCAGCAGGGCGCTGCCCGCGGTGACGAGGACGGCGGCGATGGTGAGCGGTGCCCTGATCCCCTTCGTACGGGCGCCGAGCAGCGAACACACCAGCGCGGCCACCGACATGGGGAGCATGAGCAGCCCGGTGTGCAGCGAGGAGAAGCCGCGGCCGTCCTCCAGCCACTGGGTGAATCCGTACATCACGCAGTAGATGACGAGATAGCTCAGGCCGTGCCGCAGATAGGTGCGGGCGAGCGCGTGGTTGCGGCCGAGCATCCGCAGGTCGATGAAGGGGCGCGGGCACCGCAGCTGCCACCAGGTGAGGACGGCGGCGAGGACGGCTACGGGGCCGAGCAGCCACCACGCCGGGTGGGCCAGGTCCAGGAGGAAGAAGACCAGGGCGGTGAGGGTGCCGGTGAAGAGCACGATGCCGAGCGGGTCGAGCCCGGCGGGTTCACGGGCGGCGCCCGCGGCCGCGCGCCGCCCGTCGTCCTTCGGGATCCACCACATGGCGCAGACGAACGCGACGCAGGCGAGCGGCACGTTGACGGCGAAGATCGCCCGCCAGCCCCAGGTCGCGACGAGCAGCCCGCCGAGGGTGGGGCCGACCGCGGCGCTGCCGAGCCCGGCGAAGGAGAGACGGCCGAGGACCGGCCGGGGGGTGGGGCGGCCGAGCCTGCGCGACTCGGAGCGCAGTACGGCCATGGCGGCCGGGTAGGCGGCGGACGTGCCGATCCCGAGGAGCAGCCGGGAGGCGATCAGCCAGCCGAACCCGGGCGCGGCCGCACCGACGAGCCCCGAAGCGGCCACGACGGCCAGCCCGGCGAGGAAGACCCGGCGCGGGCCGATGGAATCCGCGAGCCTGCCGAGGACGGGCTGGGCGACTGCGCTGGCCAGATAGAGCACGGACACCAGCCAGACGGTGCTGGAGGCGCCGATCCCGAAGTGGTGGCCGATCGACACCAGGGCCGTGGAGATCATGGTGGTGTTGAGCGGATTGAGCAGCGAGCCGAGCAGCAGCGGGGCGGTGAGCCGGGCCCCGAACCCCGCGCCGGGTGCGGCCGGCCCGGTGGCTGTGCCGGGTGCGGCGGCGGGGGTTATGCCGGGGTCGGTGGCTATGTCGGGGTCGGCACCGGTTTCCGTGCCGGGGTCGGCACCGGTTTCTGTGCCGGAACCCGGGCCGGTGCCTGTGCTGCGGTCCGTACCCGTGGCCGACGGTGCCCCCGCCCCCGTCTCCGTACGAGTACCCGTACCCGCCGCCCCCGGACCTGCCTCCGTATCGCCGGGCCCCGTCACCTCTGCACCAGCCGGTCGAGCAGCGCGACGGCGTCGGTGAGCGTGCGCCGCTCCGCCGGGTCCAGTTCCTCGCCGATGGCGAGCGCGAGCCAGCCCTGCTTGTCGGCGCGTACGCCTTCGAGCGTGCGGCGGCCGAGATCGGTGACCGACATGACGTGCTGCCGTCCGTCGGTCGGGTCGGGGGTCCGCTCCACGAGGTCCCGGGTCTCCAGGGCGCTGACGGTCAGCCGCATGGACTGCGGTCTGACCAGCTCGGCGCGGGCCAGCGCCGCCGTGGTCATCGGCCCTTCCCGGTCCAGCAGGGAGAGCGCCGACCGCTGCGAGTGCGTCAGCTCAAGCCCGGGGGACGTCCGCCGCAGCCGCCGCGCCACGCGTCCGAGCGCGACCGAGAGCTCGGCCGCGATCTGCTCGGGGCTCGGTTCCTCGGGACTCGGTTCGTGGTGGGGGGAGGTGGCCATGGCGCCACCGTAAGAGATAGACAGGAAGCCTTGCAAGTTTCCCTGTCCACCTATCCGGCCGCCCACCGCACCGCACCGTGACGACCCCCGCCCCGCGCGTGGCGTTCCGGCCGCCGGGTACCCGTACAGCCATGGACTTCCACTCGAAAGCGCTGCTGGCGGTCATCGCGCTCGTGCTCCTGGCGACGGTGGCGCTCACGGTCGTCCTCGCCGTACGCCTGTTCCGCGCCCGGCGCCTCCTGCGCGACGCGGGCATCCCCCTCCAGAACAAGCTCGCTTTCTGGGGTGCGCTGATCTACACCGTCAGCCCGGTGGACCTGCTCCCCGACCCGGTCTATCTGGACGACATCGGCGTCCTGCTGTTCGCGCTGCACACACTGGAGCGGGCCGCGCGCCGGGGAGCCGTACGGAAACCTGGACACCCGGCGGGGAAATTCGGCGCCGTGGGGCCGCAGGGCCCGTAACCGAACCCGTGGAGGAGTCCGCCGGGGCTTCGATGAGCTGACGGCCCCCGGCGGACCGGGACACACCCGCAGGGCTGGACACCCGCAGGCTGGACATCCTCGGGGCTGGACACCCGCAGGCTGGACGTCCTCGGGGCTGGACACCCGCAGGCTGGACATCCTCAGGGGCGGACGCCCATGAACCCCTGGTCCAGGATGCGGCAGGTCTCCTCCAGGAGCCGCCCCCGTTCGGCTTCGCCGGTGCCCGTCGGGTTCATCGTGACGGTGAGCGCCGCGACGGCGGTGACGGCGCCGAGCCGGACGATGTGGGCGTCGACGGGCAGGCCGAGGCGCTCGGCGATGCCTGCCTCCACGGCCCTGACCACCTTGCGGGTGAGCTGGGTGGCCTGCGCGGCCACATCCGGATGGTTCGCCATGACCTCCCTGACGACGGTCGCCCTGCTGCCGGGCTCGGGGGCGAAGGCGGTGGTCGTCATGGCCCACACCGCGGCGCGCACGGCACTTTCGGACCGGGGCCTGTCCACGATGAGGCCCGCGATATAGGCGTCGTCGGACGCGTCCCAGGCGAGGAAGACCTCGTCCTTGGTCGCGAAGTGGTTGAAGAACGTACGGCGGGAGACTCCGGCGTCGGCGCAGATCTCGTCGATGGTCACCCGGTCCGCCCCCTGTCCGCCGGCCAGCCTGGTCGCCGAATCGCGCAGCCGCGCCGCGGTCGCCCGCTTCCGGTACTCGCGCCGGCTCGGTTCCTGTCGCCGGGATTCAGTCACGCTTCCGTCCTGTCCTGATGTCGGGATGTGCCGAGGTGTCGGGATGTGCCGAGGTGCCTGTCGCAGTGCATGTCGAGGTGCATCCCGCAGTGCCTGTCGAGGTGTCTGCCGAAGTCGCCCAACAGGTCTTTTGCACTCATTGCACCCCCAGAGTACTCTCGCGCCGAGAGTGCAATGAGTGCACTTTTGATGCCTCCCGGGCCCGTCGCCCGTCCCACCACGAGCGCCACAGGCCCCCGACGAGAAAGGCACGACATGGCTGACTACGCGTTCAAAGAAACCGGCCGGAAGCTGTCCAACTGGGGCCGCTGGGGCGACGAGGACGAGAGGGGCACCCTCAACTTCGTGACCCCGGACACCGTGAAGCAGGCCCTCAAGGCCGTACGGACCGGCCTGCGGTACGAGCTGAGCATCCCGGTGGGCGACAGCGGGCCGCAGACCGGCTGGCTGAGGCGGATCAACCCCGTGCACACCATGACGATGACCCCGTACGACTTCTCCGCGCCGGAGGGCGTCGTCATCAGCGACGACTTCATCACCATGCCGCTCCAGTCCGGCACCCAGCTCGACGGACTCACCCACGTCGGATACGACGGCGCCTTCTACAACGGCGTACCGGTCGAGGCGGTGACCCCGGGCCGCGGAGCGACCCGGAACGCCATCGACGCCACGCTCCCCGGCTTCACCGGCCGCGGCGTCCTCCTCGATGTCGCCTCACTCGACGGCGGACCCTGGCTGGAGCCCGGCCGCGCCCTCACCATCGCCGACCTGGAGCGCGCCGAGAAAGCCGCCGGAACCAGGCTGGGAAGCGGCGACGCCCTGCTCGTCCGCACCGGCTGGCTGCGCAAGGGGCTCACCGAGGGCTGGCGCGGCTGGCTGAACGCCGAGCCTGGACTCGCGCCGGAGTGCGCGACCTGGATCCATGACCGCGAACTGGCGATGGTGGCGAGCGACAACTGGGGGGTCGAGGTCCTGCCGGGCACGGACGGTCTCGTGCCTCTGCACGCCATCCTGATCAGGGACATGGGCATGATGCTCGGCGAGATGTGGAATCTGGAGGAACTCGCCGCAGCCTGCGCCGCCGACGGCACCTGGGACTTCTTCCTCACGGCCACCGCCCTGCGCATCAGCGGCGGGGTCGGCTCCCCCGTCAGCCCGGTGGCCGTCCGCTGAACCACCCGCCCGGGACGCCGGATCCGCCGCTCGCCGCGCGGCCTCACGCGACCCGTACGCACCAGGTCCTGAAGAGAGCGAACCAACTCGGCCCGCCGCGTATCAAAGGGAGAGGGCCAACTCCCCCTGCCGCGCACCGAAGACCGCTCCTCCCGGAAAGACCCCATGCATCAACTGAACGCAGATGTGCACTATCCGCTGGATCTCGTCGGCATCTTCGCCTTCGCGCTGTCGGGCTGTCTGCTCGCCATCCGCAAGGACTTCGGGATCTTCGGGACCGTGGTGCTCGGCGAAATCACCGGTCTTGGCGGTGGGTTGTTCCGCGACACGGTGCTCGGGGTGCCGCCCGTCGCGTTCACCGACCTCGGATACGCCCTGGCGCCCATGGCGGCGGCGGCCCTCGCGTACACGAGCCACGCCGCCCAGCGGAACCCGATGGTGTGCGAGGTCCTGGACGCCGCGGCCGTCGCGCTGTTCAGCGTGACCGGCACGCTCAAGGCCCTGCACCACGGCTTCGCGCCGCTGCCTTCGTGCGCGCTGGGGATCGCCACGGCCGTCGCCGGCGGAGCCGTCAGCAGCGTACTGACCCGGGAGATCCCCGCGGTCCTGCGCTGGGACCAGGATCTCGCCGCCGCCCCCGCGGTGGCCGGGGCGGTCGCGGTCACCGCTCTGCATGCGGCGGGGATGCTGTCGCTGTCCACCGCTCTGGGCACCGGTCTCGCGGCGTTCGCGCTGCGTCTGCTCACACTCCGCTACCACTGGCGGTCGCCCCGGTCCCTCATGTGGCGGTCGGCTCCGAGTGCGGGTCCGGGTCCGGGTCCAGATCCGGCCTGGGTTCCAGATCCGGCCCGGGCTCCGGGCCCGGCGTGGGCCCCGGGTACGGCGTGGGCCCCGGGTACGGCTCGGGCGCCGGATCCGGCGTGGGCCCAGGACCCGGCTCTGCCCGGCGTCCGTACGGCTGCCGGTGCCTCCGCGGCCCAGCCACCGCCGGGCCCGCGCGACCCCGAGCCCCCGCTGCGCATCTGTCTGCCCCGCACCGCGCGTCCCCGCCAGGTCCACGGGAATCCGCGCCTGCCGCTGTCCGACAACACCGTCCAGCTGCGGCTCCCCGCGCCGGACGGGACAGCCCGCCCCCGCTGAGGCTATCCCCGCCCGTCGACCAGGCCGGACTCCCAGGCCCAGGCGGCGATCTCCACCCGGTTGCGGGCGGACAGTTTGATCTGCACATTGCCGAGGTGAGTCTTCACCGTGCCCACCGAGATGGACAGTTCGGCGGCGATCTCGGCGTTGGTCAGTCCCCGGGCCACCAGACGTACCAGGTCCTTCTCCCGTACGGAGAGCGCGGTGTGCGGTTCCCGGGGCGCGGGCGCGGCGCTGTTGAGGCGCCGCAGCAGCCGGACGGTGATGGCCGGGCTCACCAGCGCCTCGCCGGATGCGGCCGCCCTGATGGCCTCGACCAGCAGGGCGGGGCCCGAGTCCTTGATCAGGAAGCCGGAGGCGCCCTCGCTCAGGGCGCGCTGGACGTACTCGTCGTCGTCGAACGTCGTGACCACCACGACCTTCGGCGGATTCACGGTGCCGGGGCGAGTCAGCCTGCGCAGCGCCTCAAGCCCGTCCATCCGCGGCATACGGATGTCCATCAGCACCACGTCGGGCCGGTGGCGTTCGGCGAGTTCCACGGCGTACACCCCGTCCGCGGCCTCGCCCACCACGTCGATGTCGTCCTCCGCCGCGAGGATCATCGCGAACCCGGCCCTGACCATGGCCTGGTCGTCGGCGATCAGCACCCGGATCGTCATGAGGCCGCCACCCCTGCCGCGGCCAGCGGCAGCGTCGCCTCGACGCCCCAGCCGCCGGCCGTCACGGGGCCCGCCTGGACGCTGCCGCCGATCAGGCCCACCCGCTCGGCCAGGCCCTTCAGCCCGAAGCCGCTGTGGGAGACGTGGCGCGGCCGCCCGTCGTCCGTGACCCGTACGGTGATCCGGTCTCCGGTACGGCCCACCTGCACCCGTACGTCGGTGCATCCATGGGCGTGTTTGCGTACGTTGGTGAGGGCCTCCATCACCACCCGGTGCGCGGTGGTGGACACCTCCACCGGCAGACCGTCGAAGGTCCCCTCCAGTTCGAGCCGGGCCCGGGCGCCGCCGACGGCCGAGAACTCCTCGACGAGCGACCGTACTTCGCCGATGCCCGCCAGCGGTGTCAGCGTCACTTCCCCTTCGGCGTCGCGCAGCATCCCCACCATGTGCCGCATGGATGTCAGTGCCTCCGAGCCCGCCTGCTCGATCCGCCGCAGCGCGGGCGGCACCAGTTCGGGCCGCCTGTCCGCCATCGCCTGGGCTCCCTGCGCCTGGACGACGATGCCGGTCACATGGTGGGCGACGAAGTCGTGCAGGTCCCTGGCGAACTCGGTCCGCTGCTCCAGCCTGAGAGCGGCCGCCTGCCGCCGCCTGTCCACGAGGAGCAGGCGCGTCCCGAGGCCGATACCCAACGCCGTGACCGCCGCCAGGGCGAAGAGCAGCGCCAGGATGGTGGTGGACTGCCGCACCGAGACCGACACCGGCCGCAGCACGATCGCCATGGACAGCGCCACGACGGCCGACGCCGCCCAAGACGGCTTGCCCCGCCGGGCGACGAGCAGCAGCAGCCACACCAGCGACGCCGGTTCGGCGAACCCCATCGCCTGCGAACTGGCCCGCATCTCCAGGTGCAGCCAGAACGAGAGACCCAGCGATACGACCGCGAGCGCGCAGGCGGCCATCGGCAGCGTCCGGCTGCTGAGCCGGGGCGAGGCGACGACGAGACCGACGGCCAGCAGCGCGCCGATCAGCTTGGCGGGGCCGTGGTGCGCGATCCAGTAGAAGCCGGCCCCCAAGTCGAGCAGGACCAGGCCCAGCAGGGCCACGACCAGCAGCAGCCACACCGTGACGGGCGGTACCCGCAACCGCCCCCAGCCCTGTGTGGCCATGGGCACGGCTGCCCCGTCCGCCACCTCCGTCATCCCGCTCCCTGCCCCTCCCGCCGACCGGCCGAAAGTCGGATCCGGCCGCGCATGATCTGTCTTTCGCCCGATCCGCCGCAGGTCGCGGCGGAGGAGAGTCGTGTCCACCGGGCGGCGGCGCACGAATGATCCGATCACCCTCCCCGGACGGCGTCAAACTCCGGCCGGGATTCCGGCCGGCTGTCCTCCCGCACCCAGGCGTGCCCTCCTACGCCCAGGCGCCCGCCCACGTACCCACGTCCCCACACACAGGAGCCCGCACATGGACCACGCAGCGATGCACCACGGAACCGGACCGGGGTCCGTACCCCCCGCCGCCGGGCCGGCGATCGAGGCCCAGGGGCTCGGGAAGAAGTACCGGCGCGGCTGGGCCCTGCGGGAGGTCTCCTTCCGGCTGCCGGCCGGGCGAGTGTGCGGCCTCGTCGGCCCCAACGGCGCGGGCAAGAGCACTCTGATGGGCCTGGCCACCCACATGATCCGGCCGACGACCGGCTCCCTGCGGGTGCTCGGCGCCGAGCCGGGGTCGACGGAGGCGGTCCTGCGTACCGCGTTCCTCACCCAGGAGAAGCCGCTGTTCCGGCGCTTCACGGTGGCCGAGACCCTGCGCCTGGGGCAGGAACTCAACCCCCGCTGGGACCAGGAGGTCGCCGAGGGCATCGTCCGCGCGGGCCAGGTGCCGATGTCGGCGAAGACCGGGACGCTGTCCGGCGGTCAGCGCACCCGCGTCGCCTTCGCGCTGGCCTTCGGAAAGCGCCCTGACCTGCTCATCCTCGACGAGCCGATGTCCGATCTGGATCCGCTGGTCCGCCGCGAACTCATGGCCGCGCTGACGGCGGAGGCCGCCCAGCACGGCACGACGGTGCTGGTGTCCTCGCACATGCTCGCCGAGCTCGACTCGATCTGCGACTACCTCCTCGTCATCGCGAACGGCAGTCTGCGCCTGGCGGGCGAAGTGGCCGAACTGCGCGCCGCACACGCTCTGTTCCCGGCCCCGCCGGGCGGCCCGTACCCCGCCGTCGCACCGCACACGGTGATCGAGTCCCACAGCGACGGGGACCGGCCGGGTGTCCTCGTACGGCTCGGCGGACCGGTCGAGCACGGCGGGCAGGCCGGGTACGGCCGGCAGGGCCAGGACAACGGCCGGGGCGAGCCTCCCACCCTGGAGGAGTTGCTCCTCGCCTATCTGCGCTCGCCCGACGCACCCCCGCTGATCGCCCCCAGCGCCCAGGCCGGCGACATCCACGACATCCTCACCCGCGACCGGCAGAAGGCTGTGACCGCATGACCACCACGCTCACTCACGACCCGGCCCGCCCGACGCCCGGCGGGCGGCCGCTGAACGGAGGGACTGCCCGGCAGAGCGGCCTCCGGCTGCGAGGCACGGCCTGGCTGGTCTGGCGCCAGCACCGCGCCGCGTTCTGGACCCTCACCGCGCTCACCCTCGTCGGTGTGATCGTCATGGTCCTGCTGCGCGGCCAGATGATGGACTACGTCAACGCCCAGGACGCGTCCTCGCACAACTCCACCGGCCTGCCGCCCGGTTTCGAGAAGTACACGGACCGGCTGTTCAGCTTCGGGAGCTATCTGGGGTACGTACCCGTCCTGGCGGGTGTACTTCTCGGCGCCCCGCTCATCGCGGGCGACCTGGAGTCCGGCACCGCCAAGCTGGTGACCTCGCAATCGGTCAGCCGGCTGCGGTGGCTCACCATGAAGCTCGCCATGCCCGCGGCGCTGCTCGCCCTGTCCACCGCTGTGCTGGGCGCGGTGTTCGACTGGTGGTGGAGCCCGGTCAAGGGGCGTGCCGAGACCCTGGTCTGGACCTCCTTCTTCAACATCACCGGGGTCACGCCGGTGGCCTACGCCCTGCTCACGTTCACCGTGGGCGCCGCGGTCGGGATGGTCCTGCGCCGCACCCTGGTGTCGATGGTGGTCACGCTCGGCGTCGTCGTGGCGATCGACGTGATCTGGGACCGGTTCCGGCTGGACCTGGGGCACGTCGTGACCGTCAGCACCGACAAGGGCGTCGGGCCCGGTGCCCCGCGGCCGAAGCTGCCCGCGCAGGCCGAACAGCTGGGCCAGGGCACCTACTTCGCCACCAGCTCCGGCGGCCGTCTGGACTGGACCACCTGTCTCGACGCGCCGGACAACGAGAAGGCGCACACCGCCTGCCTGGAGTCCAAGCACGTCGTGGGCTGGTCCATCGACTACCTCCCGGTGTCCCAGATGCACACGATGCAGTGGCTCGGAGCGGGCATCATGCTCGCCGTCGCGGCCGCGGCCGTCGCGTTCGTCGTCGTCCGGGGCCGTAAGCGGCTGCTGTGACCCTCGGGGCCCGCGGTCCGGGCCGGCGGTCCGAGGTCCGGGGCCCGGGGGCCCGCGGTCCCGAGGCGGCGTCACGGCCGTCCCGGTGGTCAACGGCCGCACCAGTGATCAACGGCCGCCCCAGCGGTCACGACCGTCACGGCCGCCCCGGTGGTCGCGGGTACCTGCCGTCCCCGGTCGTCGCGGGTAACGGCCGCCCCGGTTGTCACGGCCGCCCGCCGAACTGCCAGTTGTGCACCTCGACAGCGGCGTACCGGTCCCGCGTCAGGACGGCCCGCGCCGCCTCCGGGTCCGCCGCCCGTACCAGAGCCGCCGTACCCAGCCACGTGTCGCCGTCGTCGGACAGCAGCGGCCCGTAGGCGATCAGCTCGTCCCGGCCGGAGGGCACCGCGAGGTCAGCGGCCACCCGGCCGGTACCGAGGCCGAGCACCAGATACCGGTCTCCGCCGGTGCGGCCGCCGGGGAAGTCCCACATGGTGCGGCCCAGCGTGTTGCGCCACCGCCGCAGCAGTACGTCCCGGTAGACCCCCGCCTGGTAGTTCGGCTCGTCGAAGGCGAACGACCGGGCGGCGGCGGGACCGGGCAGGCTGACGATGTGCATGCTGCCGGTGGGCGTACCGTCGTCGGCGAGGGTCGGGCCCCGGGCGACCATCTCCTTCTCGTACCGGTCCATGTACGCCCAGTGCTCTTCCCCCAACTGCTCGCGCAGCGGCAGGGATCCGGGCCGGTCCCGGTGGTAGCAGAGAAATTCCATACCCAATGATCTCCGCAAGGAGCGGACCAGGTCGAGCGGGTTTCAGCCTCGCGGTCACGTGCGGATCACCCGCCCTGGCCGGCCCGGCCCGCGTCAGTCCGTCGCGCGCCGCGTCGGGTCGCGATCCCGCGCAGCAGTTCCATGACGGCGCGGGCCCGGGGGGTCTGTGTCACGCCCTGCACCGTTGCCAGTTTCAGCTCCAGCGGCGGGCGCCTGTCGCTCAGCTCCAGCTCCACGACCTCCCCGCCGTAGGTCTGCCCGGTCGCCGGCCGCTGGTTCAGCACCGAGTAGCCGAGCCCTTCGGCCACCATGGAGCGGACGGTCTCATAGCTCTGCGTGCGGTAGCGCACGTCGGGTGCGGTGCCGCTGTCGGCCACGAGCGCCCGGAAGTAGTCGCGTGTGTAGGGGAGGTCGAGCAGGACCAGCGGCTCGGCGGTCAGTTCGGCCAGCTTCACCGTGCCGCGGCCGGCCAGCCGGTGACCGGCGTGGACGATGGCGTAGGCCGGGAAGCGGGCGATGGTCTCCCCGCGCAGTCCCGGATCGGCGGACAGGCCGAGGTCGTAGGTGAGCGCGAAGTCGATGCGTCCCGCGTGCAGCGCCTGGAGGAGTTGCTCGGCCTCCGCCTCCGCCACGTCCATCTCGATCGCCGGGTAACGGCTGGTGCATTCGCTGAACAGGGCGGGCAGGTAGAACGGCGCCAGCGTGACGAAGCACCCGACGGTCACCGGCCCCGACAGTGTCTCCCCGCTGCCACGCGCCTCCCCCTCGACCTCGCGCGCACGGGCCAGCAGCTCGCGGGCCTGGTGCTGCAGCCTCTCCCCCGCCGGTGTCAGGACCAGTCCCCGGCCTCGGCGGCGGATGAACAGCTGCACCCGCAGGTCGTGTTCAAGATTGTGGATGGCAGTGGACACCGCCGACTGCGCGATGTTCAGCTCGGCCGACGCCGCGGTCATCGAACCGCGCTCCGCCGCCACGAGGAAGTAGCGGAGCTGGACGAGGGTGAAGCCCACCGGTGACGTCATGTTGTGCTCCCTGCGCCTCGCGGTCGGTCCGTGTCCGCCCATGAGCTTATGCGGCGGCGGCCGGCCGGCCCCTCCCGTTCCGGACCGTGCGGCCCTCAGAGCGTGGCCCGGTCCGGCACCTTCCCGGCGGCCGGGTCGGGTACGTCCTCGGGACGCAGCAGGGCGGAACCGGCGGTCTCCTGGAGGGACAGGGCCGCGACGAGCCCGACGACGGCGAACACCATCAGATAGAAGCCGGGCAGCAGCGTGCTGCCGGTCGCCGAGATGAGCACGGTCATCACATAGGGCACCGTGCCCGCGAAGAGAGCGGCGGTGATGTTGTACGCGATGGACAGACCGCTCTGCCGGGTCCTGGTGGGAAACAGCTCCGCCGACCACACCGCGTAGGTGCCGAGGATCGCCGCCAGCATCACACCGAGCAGCAGGCCCCCCACCCACGTTCCGGCGGGTCCGGTCCGCATGACGAGGAAGGCGGGGACGGCGGCGACCAGGAGGGCCCCCGTCGCCCCGACGAAGACCGGTTTACGTCCGACACGGTCCGACAGATGCCCGAACACCGGGACGAGCACCAGCCCCAGCAGCGAGATCACAGTGGTCAGCAGGGCTGCGCTGTCGGCCGAGCGGCCCAGGTGGTCGGTCTCGTAGGTGACCAGGTACGTCAGCACCGTGTAGAAGGGCACATGCATGGCGGTCATCAGGCCCGCCGCCTGGAGCAACTGGCGCTTCTCCGAGCGGAGCAGCTCCCGTACGGGGCTGCGGGGAACCTGGTCATGTGCTTCGAGCGACCGGTACTCGGGGGTGTCCTCGATCTTGTTCCGGATGATGAAGCCGATGATGCCCAGCGGCGCGGCGACGAGGAAGGGGATGCGCCAGCCCCAGGAGGTCAGCTGGTGGCCGTCGAGCCCCGCCGACAGCAGCAGGAAGACGAACGAGCCGGAGAGGAACCCCAGCAGGGAGCCGACCTCCAGCCAGCTGACACCGAATCCGCGACGGCGCCGCGGGGCGCTCTCGGCGAGGAAGCTCGCCGCGCTGCCGAACTCGCCGCCCGCGGCGAATCCCTGGATCAGGCGCAGCACCAGCAGGAGCACGGGGGCGGCGATGCCGATCGTCCCGTAACCGGGAAGCAGGCCGATCGTCAGGGTGGCGCCGGACATCATGAAGATGACCAGTGACAGGGTGCGCTTGCGGCCGATCCTGTCGCCGAGCGGTCCGAAGACCATGGCGCCGATCGGCCGGATGCCGAACGACACGGCGAACACGCCGAACACGGCGAGCAGTCCTGTGGTGCGGTCCTCGGCCGGGAAGAACACGGTCGCGACCGTACCGGCGAGATAGGCGTACGCGGCCCAGTCGAACCAGTGCACGAACACACCGATGGCGCCCGCGGCAACGCTTCTGCGCAGCGCGACCGCATCGGTGGCCGTCTCGGCCCCGGTCGTCCTGGCGCCGGTGTCAGGGGCGGGCATTCGCGCCTCCCTCGTCCGGGACGACCCGGTCGATGCCGGTCCAGGCCAGTGCGACCGCGCCGTCGAGCAGGGCCCGTTGTGCCTCTCCGCCCACGCAGAACGCGGCGAACTCGTGCTGGTGGTTGGTGGCGGGCAGCGACCCGATCCCGATGTAGGGGTGGATCGCCGGAACCACCTGGGAGACGTTGCCCATGTCGGTGGAGGCGCGGTTCATCCGGGCGGCCTGGCCCGGCGGGGCGAACTCGCGGCCGAGCGCGACGGCGTTACGGCGGTAGTGGCCGAGCGCGGTCTCGTCGGCGCGGAACTCCGCGTACGGCTTGCTCTCCGGCTCGATCTCCACGCTGGTCCCGGTCGCGAGGGCCCCCGCCTGGAAGGCCCGCATGACGCGGGGCTCCAGCTCGGCCAGCTCGGCGAGCGTCTCGGCCCGTACGTACCAACGTCCGGTCGCCAGCTCGGGGATGGCGTTCGGAGCGCTCCCCGCGTGAGTCACCACCCCGTGCACCCGGGCGGAGGCCGGCAGCTGCTGGCGGAGCAGGCCGATGGCGACCTGGGCCACCGTGAAGGCGTCGGCCGCGTTGATCCCGGCTTCCGGGTAGGCGGCGGCGTGGGCGGACTTCCCGGTGTAGGAGATCTTGGAGTGGCTGACCGCGAAGGGCTGTGCCTCCGCGACGTCCACCGGCGCTGGATGCACCATCATGGCGAGGTCGACCCCGGTGAAGGCCCCGCGGTCGAGCAGCTCGATCTTGCCGCCGCCGCCCTCCTCTGCGGGTGTCCCGTAGACCTCAACGGTGAGGCCGGCGTCGTCGGCGACGGCAGCGAGACCGAGGGCGGCGCCGACGGAACTCGCCGCGATGAGGTTGTGCCCGCAGGCGTGGCCGAGGCCGGGCAGCGCGTCGTACTCGGCGCACAGCGCGATCCGGGTGGGTCCGCTGCCGAACCGCGCCAGGAACGCCGTGTCCAGACCCAGGTAGGAAGAGGTGACCTGGAAACCGGCGCGGTCCAGCAGTTCCGGCACGGCGGCGGCTGCCCGGTGCTCCTCCCAGGCGGTCTCCGGATCGGCGTACAGACGCTCGGAGAGACCGATCAGCTCGTCGGTGTGCCGGTCGATCTCACGCCGCGCGGCGTCCTTGAGCGTGCCCGGCACGGACGTGGACGTACCCGGCACGGACTTGGCCACACCCGTCACGGACTTGGCCACACCCGTCACGGACCTGGACGCACCCGGCGCAGACCCGGACGTGCGAGGCACGGACCTGGACGCGCCAGGCACGGACCTGGACGTGCCCGGCACGGGGTCGGGCCCGCCCACCGCGGGTTCGGACCCGCCCACCACGGATTCGGGTGAACCCACCACGGGTCGGAGGCCGCCCACCACGGGTTCGGACCCGCCCACCACGGATTCGGGTGAACCCACCACGGGTTCGGACCCTCCCACCCCAGCTTCGGGCGCGCTCATCACAGATCACCCGGGACGCCGTACGAGGGGGCGGCCGCGGGGTCGAGTCCGCGCCGTACGTAGTCGTCGCGCTGCGGCAGCCACACGTCGAGCAGTTCCGCGAGCCGGTCGACGGGGTCGTCGGCCCAGTCCACGCGCAGGTCGGTCACCCGCCAGCCCACGTCAGCGACGACGGCCAGGCCCGCGGAGTGCACGGGGCCCACCTCACCGCCGGCCTCGACGGCGGCACGCAGGGCGGCGACCAGCCGCTCCTCCAGCTCGCCGTCGGCCGCCGCGTAGGCGTCGAGAAGGACGCGCGGGATGTGCTCGCCGGCCAGCATGTTGCCCGCCGCGACCGCACCGTCCGCGGTGGCCGACGCGTAGGTGCCCAGCGTCCCCGAGCCGCTGTAGGCGAATCCGGGGCCGGAGCGGCCGACCACCGTGAGCTGCCGGTGCTCGATGGTCTCCGCGTTGCGCGCCGCACCGGTGACACCGGTAAGGGCGCGCTGCGCATCACCGTGTTCGGTGAGCCCGGCCAGCAGGCTCGTGCCGAGCGTGGGGTCGGTGACGTTCTGCGAAGCCGCCGCGCCGACACCGGGCCGCAGATGGGCGACGCGGGCCGCGACCGCGGGACTCGACGAGCTGACCGCGATACCGAACCGCTCACCGTCCCGTACCACCAGGGAGAACGTCATGCCTGCACCTCCTCGGGGAGCACCGCGATGGCGTCGATCTCGCACAGCCACTCCGGACGGGCCAGGGCCGACACGACCAGGCCGGTGGAGATGGGATGCACGCCCTCGGTCCAGCGGCCCACCGCGCGGTACACCGCCTCGCGGTAGCGCGGGTCGATCAGATAGATCGTCAGCTTGACGAGGTGCTCCATACGGCTGCCCGCTTCTTCGAGCAGCATCTTGATGTTGGCCATGGCCTGCTCGGCCTGGGCCCCGGCGTCACCGACACCCACCGACTCGCTGGTGTCGAGGTCCTGGCCGATCTGACCCCGTACGTAGACGGTGTTACCGGCCACGACGGCCTGGCAGAGGTCGTTGGAGAGGTTCTGCTCGGGGTAGGTGTCGCGGGTGTTGAACGGCCGGATCCGGGTGTGCCCGCCGGCGACGATCGGGGCCTTCACCGGGTGGTTCGCGGGGCGGTTCGCGGGACGGCCCTCACTCGTGGAGGTCATCAACTGCTCCTCAGTTCTTCTGCGTTGTCGCGGGCACGGGGCAGGCCCGGCCATGGGCGCCGTACGCGAGGTAGCCCCGCTGGGTGGTGATGTGGTCGGCGATGTACCTGGCGTCGTGCCAGACGCCCCAGATGAAGCTCGACCCGCGGCGGGACAGCCAGGGCAGGCCCAGGAAGTAGACGCCGGGTTCGGGTGACACTCCGCGTCGGTGCACCGGCCGGCCGTTCTCGTCGAACGCGTCGGCCTCCAGCCAGCTGTAGTCGGCGGCGAAGCCGGTCGCCCAGACGACGGAGGTGACACCGGCTGCGGCGAGGTCGAGCTCCAGTCGGGGTTCGGTGACGCACTGCGGGTCAGGGCCGAGGACGTGCGCCTCCGGCTCGGCGGGAAGGTCGAGCCCGTTGCGTGCGACGTACGCGTCGGCCGCCTCCAGGAGTTCGAGGTACTTGGCGTCGCCCAGCGCGATGTTCGTGGCGAGATCCGGCGCGAAGCGCAGTACGCCGTCGTCGTAGGAGCCGGTCATGCCCAGCAGCTCGATGCCGTCGGCGGCCAGCGCGCGGAAGTCCACGGTGTGGCCGCCGCGGGCGCCGCTGACCGCGATGGTGACGTGTTCGGCCCCCTGCGGAGGCGTCTCCGCGTCCCAGCGCCCGAGCACACCGAGCCACCAGCAGAAGTCCCGCCCGCGGTACTCGCGGGGCGGACGGTCGTGCGGGCCGACGGAGAGGAAGACCCGGCGGCCGGACCGCCGCAGCTCGTCGGCGATCTGCACGCCGGACGATCCGGCCCCGACCACGAGGACGGCGCCATCGGGCAGTTGCTCCGGGTTGCGGTACCCGCTGGAGTGGATCTGTACTGGGACGGCGCCGTCCGGGACGATGGGCGGGATCACGGGCCGCTGGAACGGTCCGGTCGCCGCCACGACGTAGCGCGCGTCGATGGGACCTTCGGACGTCTCGACCCGGAAGCCGGGCCGCCCCTCGTGCTTGTGCACCGAGGTCACCTCGACACCGCACCGGACCGGGGCACCGATCTTCTCGGCGTACGCGGCGAAGTAGTCCGCGACCTGCTCCTTCGAAGCGAAGGCAGCAGGGTCGACACCGGAGAACTCCAGCCCGGGGAACCGGTCGTGCCACGCGGGCCCGTTCGCGACCAGCGAGTCCCACCGCTCCGAACGCCACCGCTCGGCTATCCGGTGCCGTTCCAGAACGACGTGCGGTACGCCGTGAACGCCCAGGTGCTCACTCATGGCCACACCCGCCTGGCCCGCCCCGACGACGACCACTTCGGTCTCTTCACTCGGCACTTCAACCTCCACTCCTGCGGCAGTCCGTCCCGGTGTCGCGTCGACCGTGCTACGAGCTACCGCGTGAGGAATCCTGGGGGCGCGCCCTGAGTTCTGTCCAACAGATGTTTTAGTTGCAGGCGATCTGATTTATAGATGCAAAGGTCAGAACTCCCCGCCGAACGGCCCGAGGCCCGTACCACCCGAGGTGCGTCGAACGCCTCAGGCGGAGCGGCAGCGTTGCTTGCCCGGCCGGTGGGGGCGCGGTTCCCGAGAGGAACTGGTCGAGCATCCGGCGGCGCTGGGCGATCTGCTGTTCCTGACGAACGAGTTCGCCGCGGACGCGCCCCTTCCGGGGGCTACCCCGTCTTCCTGTCCGGGCCCGCACGGCAGGGAACTACGGGGAACAAGGAATGCTCACGGGGTCGTGTCGGTCAGCCCCGGCTCCGTCACGGACATGACCGCCTTGCACGGCTGCCGCCCGGCCGGTCATCGCCGGCCGCCCGGATCGCGGAGCGGGCCCCGCGCAGGACAGCGCTCAGGACCAGACGGGGCGGGCAGGCGGCCCGCGTTGGCCAGTGCCGTCGAGTGCCGTCGAACGAAGAAGTGCCGCAGGCTACCGGGCGCACATCCGGCCAAACCGGCACGCCCGGGAAGCCGCGTCACGGCACAGAAATTCCGCGATCACACGTTGAAGCGGAACTCCACCACATCCCCGTCCTGCATCACATACTCCTTGCCCTCCATCCGGGCCTTGCCCTTGGCGCGGGCCTCGGCCACCGAGCCCGTTTCGACCAGGTCGGCGAAAGAGATCACCTCGGCCTTGATGAAGCCCTTCTGGAAGTCCGTGTGGATGACGCCGGCCGCCTCCGGGGCCGTGGCGCCCTTCTTGATCGTCCAGGCGCGGGACTCCTTCGGGCCTGCCGTCAGGTAGGTCTGGAGGCCCAGGGTGGTGAAGCCGACGCGGCCCAGGGTGGCCAGGCCCGGTTCCTCCTGGCCCATCGACTGGAGGAGTTCCAGTGCCTCCGCGTCGTCGAGTTCGATCAGCTCGGACTCGATCTTGGCGTTCAGGAAGATCGCCTCCGCGGGGGCCACCAGGGCGCGCTGCTCGTTCTTGAAGTCCTCGTCGACCAGTTCGTCCTCGTCGACGTTGAAGACGTACAGGAAGGGCTTGGTGGTGAGGAGGTGCAGCTCGTGGAGGAGGCGGCCCTTCTCGGTGTTGGCCGTGATGCCCGCCGCGAAGAGCGTGGTGCCCGCTTCGAGGATCTTCTGGGCCTCCTCGACGGCCGCCAGTACCGCGACCTTCTCCTTCTGGAGGCGGGACTCCTTCTGGAGGCGCGGGACCGCCTTCTCCACCGACTGGAGGTCGGCGAGGATCAGCTCGGTGTTGATCGTCTCGATGTCGTCCTTGGGCGAGACCTTGCCGTCGACGTGCACGACGTTCTCGTCCTTGAAGGCCCGGATGACCTGGCAGATCGCATCGGACTCACGGATGTTGGCAAGGAACTTGTTGCCGAGTCCCTCGCCCTCGCTCGCACCCCGGACGATGCCCGCGATGTCGACGAAGTCGACCGTCGCCGGGATGACCTTCTGCGAGCCGAAGACCTCGGCCAGCACGGCGAGGCGGCTGTCGGGGACCCCGACCACGCCGACGTTCGGCTCGATGGTGGCGAACGGGTAGTTGGCCGCCAGCACGTCGTTCTTGGTCAGGGCGTTGAACAGGGTCGACTTGCCGACATTCGGCAGACCGACGATTCCGATCGTGAGCGACACGTTGGCGACTTCCCGTAGCGAGAGCTGATGTACCGGCCCGGGGGTGGGCCGATCCCCCAGTTTACGGGCGTGTCGCACGGGTCCCCGCGCCCCGTCGGATCGAACTGATCGCCAAGCTCGCCCAAAGCGCGTGTCCAACGCCGGATTCCTCCCGCCTTGCGACCTACTTTGGTCACGTGGAGCAGCGACCCAGGATTCGTACGACTCAGGCCGACGGTCCGTCCGAGAGCAGCATCGCGGGGTCCGCACCGGCGGCCGTCTACCGGGCGGCCCCGGTGCGGGCCGCCCGCCCGGCGCCGGTGGTGATCGCGCTGCGCCGGTTCCCCAACCCCCGGCTGACCGGTCTCGGCGGCGGGATCTTCGGCGCCGCGGTGATGTTCCTGCTCGGCTGCGTGGACTGGCTGCTGTTCGACGGCGGGCCGCTGATGTACGGGCTGCTGTTCCTGCCTGTCGCGGCGCTGACCGCGCTCTGGGTACGCCCCGCCGACCTGGTCACCGCGCCGATCAGCGTGCCGATCTCGTTCGCCGTCGGTTCGCTGCCGATCGCCGGGGGCACCGGTGGGGCCGGCGGCCGTATCGTCGCCGTGGTCACGACACTCGCGCTGAATGCCGGCTGGCTGTACGGCGGGACGCTCATCGCCGGGGTGATCGCCACCGTACGGAAGGTCCGGATGATCCGGCGGCGCTACCGCTGAACCGGCCAGGCGGGGCGGTCAGGCGACGCGCCGCCCCCGGCCCGGCCAGCCCTGCCCCGTCCCGCCGTCCCCGCCTCAGCGGCTCGACGCCGCCATCGCCGCGCCCACGATGCCCGCGTTGTTCTGCAGCTGGGCCGGCACGATCTCGGCCCGGATCCCCTCGATCAGGGGCAGGAACTTGTCGGCCTTGCGGCTCACACCGCCGCCGATGATGAACAGCTCGGGCGAGAACAGCATCTCCACGTGCTCCAGATACTTCTGCACCCGGTGCGCCCAGTGGTGCCAGCTCAGGTCCTCGTCCTCCTTGGCCTTGGTCGACGCGCGCGTCTCGGCGTCGTGGCCGTGCAGTTCGAGGTGGCCCAGCTCGGTGTTGGGGACCAGGGCGCCGTTACGGAAGACCGCCGAGCCGATTCCCGTACCGAAGGTGAGCAGGATGACCGTGCCCTTGCGGTCGCGGCCGGCCCCGAAGGTCATCTCCGCGATGCCGGCGGCGTCGGCGTCGTTCAGTACGGTCACCGGGAGCCCGAGTCTGCCGCCGATCAGCTTGCCCGCGTCGACGCCGATCCAGCTCTTGTCGACATTGGCCGCCGTACGGACCGTGCCGTCGGTGACCACGCCGGGGAAGGTGATCCCCACCGTGCCCGACCAGTCGAAGTTCCTGACGACATCGGCGACCCCGTCGGCCACACCGTCGGGCGTGGCCGGATGGGGGGTCAGCACTTTGTGGCGCTCCTGCGCCAGGTCTCCGCGGTCCAGGTCAACGGGAGCGCCCTTGATCCCGGATCCGCCGATATCCACACCGAAGATCTGCATGACTCCACGTTACGGCGTGGAGCCCTCCGTCACGCGGTGGAGCCGTCCGTCACGCGCCGGTACGGCAGCCGGGTCGCCCCGGCCACCGATCTCCGTGTGTCCGGCACTCCCGCGGCTACTTGCCCGACAGGTCGGCGGCCTCGGCGCGCAGGTCGCGGCGGAGCTCCTTGGGGAGCGAGAAGGTGATCGACTCCTCGGCCGCCTTCACGATCTCCACGTCGCCGAAGCCCCGGGCGGCGAGCCACTCCAGTACGCCGTCGACCAGGATCTCCGGGACGGAGGCGCCCGAGGTGACGCCGACCGTGGTGACGCCCTCCAGCCATGCCTCGTCCAGCTCGTCCGCGAAGTCCACCAGGTGCGAGTCGCGGGCGCCGGCGCCGAGGGCGACCTCGACCAGCCGTACCGAGTTGGACGAGTTCTTGGACCCGACCACGATGACCAGGTCGGCGTCGGCGCCCATCTGCTTCACCGCGGTCTGGCGGTTCTGCGTGGCGTAGCAGATGTCGTCGCTGGGCGGCGAGATCAGCTGCGGGAACTTCTCCTTGAGCGCGTCGACCGTCTCCATCGTCTCGTCCACGGAGAGCGTGGTCTGGGAGAGCCAGACGACCTTGGACTCGTCGCGCACGGTGACGTTGGGGACGTCTTCGGGGCCGTCGACGAGCGTGATGTGCTCGGGCGCCTCGCCGCTGGTGCCGACGACCTCCTCGTGGCCCTCGTGACCGATCAGCAGGATGTCGTAGTCGTCGTTCGCGAAGCGGACTGCTTCCTTGTGGACCTTCGTCACCAGGGGGCAGGTGGCGTCGATGGTGGCGAGGCTGCGCTGGGCGGCCTCGTCGTGGACGACGGGGGCGACGCCGTGCGCGGAGAACACGACGATGGAGCCCTCGGGCACCTCCTGCGTCTCGTCGACGAAGACGGCGCCCTTCTTCTCCAGGGTCTGTACGACGTACTTGTTGTGGACGATCTCCTTGCGGACGTAGACCGGCGCGCCGTACTGCTCAAGGGCCTTCTCGACGGCGATCACGGCGCGGTCCACACCCGCGCAGTACCCACGCGGGGCGGCCAGCAGGACACGGCGGGCGCCGCTGCCCCGCGCGGCGTCTCCGGTCGGGGTGGCGGCGGGTGACGGGCTGGGCGTAGCAGTCATGCCGTCCATCGTAACGGCCTGCCCCGCGGCGGACCGTGGGCCGGCGGGCCCGCCGCCGGTCGCGGCGGAACCCGGGCCGCGTCAGCCGGGACGGGCTGCGTACTTGTGGGAAGACTGATGCCATGACTTCTGACGAGACGGCCGCGGGCAGTGGTGCGGACAGCGGTGCGGGCAGTGGTACCGGCAGTGGTACGGGCAGCAGTGCGACGCCGGAACTCCATCGGAATCTTGGGTTCCGGGACTTGGTCGTGTACGGGCTGCTCTTCATCGCTCCGATGGCCCCGGTCGGAATCTTCGGCACCCTCGATGCCAAGTCGCACGGCGCCGTCGCGCTCGTCTACATCGTGTCGACGATCGCGATGGCCTTCACCGCGTTCAGTTACGCCCAGATGGTGCGGGTCGTCCCGCTGGCCGGTTCGGTCTTCGCGTACGCCCGCAAGGGGCTCGGCCAGGGACCGGGCTTCATCGCCGGGTGGATGGCGATGCTCGACTATCTGCTGATTCCGGCCGTCGCGTACCTCTTCTCGGGGATCGCGATGAACTCGCTGGTGCCCTCGGTCTCGCGGTGGGTGTGGACCGCGATCGCCGTGGTGGTGACCACGGCGCTGAACCTGTGGGGCGTACGGGCGGCCGCCCGGGTCGGCTTCGCGGTGCTCATGCTGGAGATCGCGGTCCTGGGAGTGTTCGTGGTGGCCGCGATCGTGGTGCTCGTCAGGGACGGCGCGCAGCGCGGCTGGCTGACGCCCTTCTCCGGCGACGGGGGGTTCTCGCTGACCGCGGTGCTCGGGGCGGTGTCGGTCGCGGTGCTGTCGTATCTGGGCTTCGACGCGATCGCCTCGTTCGCCGAAGAGGTCACGGGCGGATCGGCGAAGGTCGCGAGGGCGGTGCTGTTCTGCCTGGTCCTCGCGGGTGTCCTCTTCATCGTGCAGTCGTATCTGGCGGCGGTCCTGGAGCCGATGTCGTCCGCCCAGCTGGCCGCGAAGCCGGTCGCGCAGGGCTCGGCCTTCTACGACACGGTGGACGCGTCGGTCGGCAGCTGGCTGCACGACCTGGTCGCGGTGAGCAAGGCGATCGGGGCCGCCTTCGCCGCCCTCGCGGGCCAGGCGGCGGCGGGCCGGCTGCTCTTCGCGATGGGCCGCGACCGGCGGCTGCCGCACGCGCTGGCCAAGGTGG
>NZ_JAAGLN010000063.1 GCF_010548145.1 Streptomyces sp. SID10853 | reverse complement strand
CCGCACCCGGCTGCTCGCACTGCCCGGCGGCCGGGCGGCGAACGACCCGGACCAGCCGAAGCGCCCCGAGCGCCCGGTCCCGGTCAAGGAGCCGGTCAAGCCCCGCCCGGCCCCCAAGCCGTCCGAGGTCTTCCCGCCACGCCGCAAGCCCGCGGCGCCCCCGGCTCAGCACTCGATGACCGGATGAGGGGGTGTCCGGCACTTTCCCGCGGCGCCGCGGCGTCCGGCACGCCCGCTCGCGGCGTTGCCGAAAAGCCCAAGTAGCTCCTCCCCCGAGGCCCTGAAGGCCAGGGGGGGGACCCCCATCGAGGGCTCTCCGGCGCCTTGCGATCACACGCACCGGACGCCGCTCCTCGACCCGCGGGGAAGTGCCGGACACCCCCAGCTACTCTGTCCGTATGGACTACGTTTCCGCGCTTGTGCCCCCCGTGGTGATGGCCGTGTTCTTCACGATCGTCGTGAGGACGATCGTGAAGACCCAGGGCGGCCCGAACAAGGCCAAGGAAGACGCGGCCGTGGACGAGGTGCTCGCCCGCGCCGAGGCCGCGGTGCAGCCGACGGGTGGCACCGCCACCTGACAGCGGCGCCGACCGGCAGTCGGCCCCAACCGGCAGCAGCACTGCCACCCGACGACTGCGCCACCCGACGACAGCGCCACTCGACGGCAGCGTCACCCGACGAGCGCGCCGTCCGGTGGCAGTGCCCGCGTGCTGCGGCAGGGCCCGAGGGGCGTACGGCATTTCACGCCGTACGCCCTTTTCTGTGTTTTCTGCGCTAATAACCAGCTATTCGTGACATCTCGCACTATGGTGCAGATGTGCCCCGTCAATTGGGAGAGCTGGAAGACGCCGTCATGTCACGCGTCTGGGAGTGGAACCGTCCGGTCACTGTCAGAGAAGTTCTGGAAGACCTCGAACGCGACCGGACGATCGCCTACACCACCGTGATGACCGTATTGGACAATCTCCATCAGAAGGGCTGGGTGCGCCGTGAAGTGGACGGCCGCGCCTATCGATATACGGCGGTCTCCACCCGGGCCGCCTACTCGGCCGCACTGATGAACGAAGCCTGGTCGACGAGTGACAACTCGGCGGCCGCCCTTGTCGCCTTCTTCGGCATGATGTCCTCCGAGCAACGCGATGCACTCCGTGATGCTTTGCGCATCGTTCAGGGTGACGCCGACCGCGATGACCGGGACACAGACGCAGGGCGATAACGTCTTGTGCATGCCAGGTACGCGAGCAAAAGCCCTCACCGTCCGCAGAGCCAGGACCAGCGATGTGCCGGCGGTGCGCGGACTCCTGGACGCGTACGTGCGTGAGCGGATCCTGCTCGACAAAGCCACGGTGACGCTTTACGAGTCCATCCAGGAGTTCTGGGTCGCGGAACGCGACGACGACGCGAGGGTCGTCGGCTGCGGCGCACTCCATGTGATGTGGGAGGACCTCGCCGAAGTACGCACTCTCGCGGTGGACCGCGAGTTCAAGGGCGCCGGAGTGGGGCATCAGGTCCTGGACAAGCTCTTGCAGACCGCACGGTGGATCGGTGTGCGGCGCGTATTCTGCCTGACCTTCGAAGTCGACTTCTTCGCGAAGCACGGCTTCACCGAGATCGGTGAGACTCCCGTCGACGGAGATGTCTACAGCGAGCTGCTGCGTTCCTATGACGAGGGAGTCGCCGAGTTCCTCGGTCTCGAACGGGTGAAGCCGAACACCTTGGGCAACAGCCGGATGCTTCTGCACCTGTGACGGTCACTTCGCATCGGAACCCTATGTCCGAATCGCGCATGTTTCCCGCGTTCTTGCACTCCTGAACCTCTGCCGGGGGTTTGTGTTTTCCAGGGAAAAGCGGTTTCCTTTCCGCGTACTGAATTTTTCGATGAAAGGAAATCCGGTGGCACAGAAGGTTCAGGTCCTTCTTGTCGATGACCTCGACGGCGGCGAGGCGGACGAGACCGTGACGTTCGCTCTGGATGGCAAGACTTACGAGATCGACCTCACCACCGCGAACGCGGACAAGCTCCGCACACTGCTGGAGCCTTACGCCAAGGGCGGCCGGCGCACCGGTGGCCGTGGCACCAGTGGCCGCGGCAAGGCCCGTATCGCTGTCGGCGGGAACAAGGACACCGCCGAGATTCGCAAGTGGGCCAAGGAGAACGGCTACAACGTGAATGACCGCGGCCGTGTGCCCGCGGACATCCGTGAGGCTTACGAGAAGGCCAACGGCTGATTCCCGGAAGGTCCGGGGTTCGCACCCCGGACAGCAGCCGCAGTCCGGTCTCCGGGGGGCGCCCCCCGGAAAGCCGCGGCGCTACGCACCATCCGGGCCCGGTGGCATTCCTCGGCCGCCGCGTCCACCAGCCGTACCAGGTCGGGAGCGCTGCCCCCCTCCCCGAACCGGCTGAAGACGGGCAGGGATGGCTCCACATCGCGCCCCGGCTCCGGCGGCCGCAGCCAGCGGGCAGCCGCCTGTACGCCTCGCGGGCCGGGCGGCCGGGGAGCGGCGATCAGGCCGCCCGCGCCGACGGCGGTCAGATCCAGTGCGATCCCGCCCCACTCCAGCCAGTCGAGCAGCCCCGGCAGCTCGTCGGCGCTGCCCGCCGCCACCAGCAGCCGCACCCGGGAGCCCTCCAGCGCCACAGGGCCCGTGCCGGGAGCCCTGCGCAGCAGCGCGAGCCCGGCGTCGGACGGCAGGTCGATCACGTCGAAACGCACCCCCGTCAGCAGCCGTACCGGCGGCCCGGCCAGCGCGGCCCAGCCCAGCCGGGACTCGTACCAGCGGAGCGTGCTGTCGGAACTGCCGCTTCCGGTGCCGCTGCGTGTCCGGGCGGACGGTTCGCGGTCGGCCGGTTCGCGGGGGGACGGAACGGTGAAGGCCATGACTGAGCAACTGCCACGGTGCGCGGGAGTTACGGAGTGCTTCCGCTTGATTGCGTTCCGTTGATGAACAAGAGGCGTGCGGATGTGTCCGGGGGCGCGAGGATGTTCGCCCGTAGCTGAGGGGAACCGTCGCACGCCGCATGGACTGTCAGTCTCTGCGGGTAAGACATACCTAGTGGGGAGGGGCGACACGCGGTTCAGGCGGTCTCACGTTCGCCATCGGCGTACTGGAGACAGGGGTATCTGCCTGGCCTGCGGGAACATCGTCTCGCACCATCGGGTTGGAGCAGTTGTCGGCTGTTCGGGCCGGAGGCCATGGACGGGTGTCGGCAGTTGGAATGAGCTGTCCCGCCCTGCGGGACTAGCATGCGGAAGGACTGGGAGGGGACCGACCCCTCGCTGCCCGACCGCTCTGAGGAGCGATTAACGATGTTCGAGAGGTTCACCGACCGCGCGCGGCGGGTTGTCGTCCTGGCTCAGGAAGAAGCCCGGATGCTCAACCACAACTACATCGGCACCGAGCACATTCTCCTGGGCCTTATCCATGAGGGTGAGGGTGTCGCCGCTAAGGCCCTGGAGAGCCTCGGGATTTCGCTCGAGGCGGTCCGCCAGCAGGTGGAGGAGATCATCGGTCAGGGGCAGCAGGCCCCGTCCGGCCACATCCCCTTCACCCCTCGTGCCAAGAAGGTCCTGGAGCTGTCGCTCCGGGAGGCTCTTCAGCTCGGCCACAACTACATCGGTACGGAGCACATCCTGCTCGGCCTGATCCGCGAGGGCGAGGGCGTCGCAGCCCAGGTCCTCGTGAAGCTGGGCGCCGATCTGAACCGGGTGCGGCAGCAGGTCATCCAGCTGCTCTCCGGTTACCAGGGCAAGGAGACGGCCGCCGCGGGCGGCCCCGCCGAGGGCACCCCCTCGACCTCGCTCGTCCTGGACCAGTTCGGCCGCAACCTCACCCAGGCTGCCCGCGAATCCAAGCTCGACCCGGTCATCGGGCGCGAGAAGGAGATCGAGCGGGTCATGCAGGTGCTGTCGCGCCGTACCAAGAACAACCCGGTTCTCATCGGCGAGCCCGGCGTCGGAAAGACGGCGGTCGTCGAAGGACTGGCGCAGGCCATCGTCAAGGGCGAGGTGCCCGAGACCCTCAAGGACAAGCACCTCTACACCCTCGACCTCGGTGCGCTCGTCGCAGGTTCCCGCTACCGCGGTGACTTCGAGGAGCGGCTGAAGAAGGTCCTCAAGGAGATCCGCACCCGCGGCGACATCATCCTGTTCATCGACGAGCTCCACACCCTGGTGGGTGCGGGCGCCGCCGAGGGCGCGATCGACGCGGCTTCGATCCTGAAGCCGATGCTCGCCCGCGGTGAGCTCCAGACCATCGGTGCCACCACGCTCGACGAGTACCGCAAGCACCTCGAGAAGGACGCGGCCCTCGAGCGCCGCTTCCAGCCGATCCAGGTGGCGGAGCCCTCGCTCCCGCACACCATCGAGATCCTCAAGGGCCTGCGGGACCGCTACGAGGCGCACCACCGGGTCTCCATCACGGACGAGGCGCTGGTGCAGGCCGCCACCCTGGCCGACCGGTACATCTCGGACCGCTTCCTGCCGGACAAGGCGATCGACCTGATCGACGAGGCCGGCTCCCGGATGCGTATCCGCCGGATGACCGCGCCGCCGGACCTCCGCGAGTTCGACGAGAAGATCGCGAACGTCCGCCGTGACAAGGAGTCGGCCATCGACTCCCAGGACTTCGAGAAGGCAGCTTCGCTCCGCGACAAGGAGAAGCAGCTGCTGGCCGCGAAGACCAAGCGGGAGAAGGAGTGGAAGGCCGGCGACATGGATGTCGTCGCCGAGGTCGACGGCGAGCTGATCGCCGAGGTCCTGGCCACGGCCACCGGTATCCCGGTCTTCAAGCTCACCGAGGAGGAGTCCTCGCGGCTGCTCCGCATGGAGGACGAGCTGCACAAGCGCGTCATCGGCCAGAAGGACGCCATCAAGGCCCTGTCGCAGGCGATCCGCCGTACGCGAGCGGGTCTGAAGGACCCGAAGCGCCCCGGTGGCTCGTTCATCTTCGCCGGCCCGTCCGGTGTCGGTAAGACCGAGCTCTCCAAGACGCTCGCCGAATTCCTCTTCGGCGACGAGGACGCACTGATCTCCCTCGACATGTCGGAGTTCAGCGAGAAGCACACGGTTTCCCGTCTCTTCGGTTCTCCCCCCGGATACGTGGGTTACGAAGAGGGCGGCCAGCTCACCGAGAAGGTGCGCAGGAAGCCGTTCTCGGTCGTTCTCTTCGACGAGGTCGAGAAGGCCCACCCCGATATCTTCAATTCCCTGCTCCAGATTCTGGAAGACGGCCGTCTGACCGACTCCCAGGGCCGGGTGGTGGACTTCAAGAACACGGTCATCATCATGACGACCAACCTCGGGACCCGGGACATCTCCAAGGGCTTCAACCTGGGCTTCGCGGCCCAGGGCGACGTCAAGACCGGATACGACCGGATGAAGGCCAAGGTCAACGAGGAGCTGAAGCAGCACTTCCGCCCCGAGTTCCTGAACCGTGTCGATGACACGGTGGTCTTCCACCAGCTGACCGAGGAAGACATCATCCAGATCGTCGACCTCATGATCGAGAAGGTCGACGAGCGGCTGCGCGACCGTGACATGGGTCTTGAGCTCAGCCCGGACGCCAAGTCGCTGCTCGCCAAGCACGGTTACGACCCGGTGATGGGCGCGCGTCCGCTGCGGCGCACGATCCAGCGCGAGATCGAGGACATCCTCTCCGAGAAGATCCTCTTCGGTGAGCTGCGCCCCGGTCACATCGTGGTCGTCGGTGTCGAGGGCGAGGGTGAGGAGAAGAAGTTCACCTTCCGCGGCGAGGAGAAGTCGGCTCTGCCCGACGCCCCGCCGATCGAGCAGGCGGCCGGTGGCTCCGGCCCGAACATGACGAAGGACGTCTGACGCTGATGCGTTGAGCGGCCCAGCACCACCAGAGCGGCCCCGGAACCGGTCATCGGTTCCGGGGCCGCTCTGTGTGCTGTGCTGTGCCGCGCCGTGAGCCGCCGGCCACCTCCGCCTGCCCGTCCCGTGCCCGCGTCCGCGTCCGTGCCCGCGTCTGCGTCGGTGCCAGGTCTGCGTCCGTGCCCTTCCGGCCCCCGCGCCCTTCCGGGCCCGCTGGTTCGCCGCGTCCGCTCCCGCGCCCGCTGGTTCGCCGCTCCCGCGCCCGCTGGTTCGCCGCTACAGCGCCCGCTTCTCAGCCCTCGCCCGAGCCGCTTCCGCAGTGTCTGCCGGTCGCCGAAGGTCCCGAAACGGACAGGCGTTGGTCCCTCGCCGGTGACAAGCGCCACAGGAGTGTTTTGGCCTACTAGCCGGAATAGGGGATGAGCCGCAGACGGCCGCCGGGCCTTCCGGACCGGGGGGCCCGGGACTTTCGGCCCCCGGGAGGCCCTGCCTGTGCGAGGCCGATCCCTGCCCGGGCGAACTGGGCCTAAACACCCGTAACCGGATCGATCCCCCGCGCCGGGTGCCGGTATCCCCTCGCGATCCGGAGGGACTTTCCCTGCGCTTCCCCTACGACGCGATGTCGTAGATGGGCGTTTTGGGTGCTTCGCGGAGTGGGTTACCAATGAGTGGTCCGCCCGACCTGAACGGTTGGGTCCACTGATGTACGGAGATCTCACGTATGCAGAAGCACACCACGTCCCTCGTGTCCCGCCGGTCCCCGCTTCGCACCCGCGCTGCGGTCGTAGCCGCCGGGCTCGGAGTGTCGGTCGCGCTGGGAGCCGGGGTCGCGGTCGCTGCCGACGCACACCCGGCCACCGCGGCCGCGGGGACCTCGAATGTCGCGACCGCGCTCGCCCACCAGGCCAGCGCCCAGTCCAAGGCCGCGGAGCACACCGCCAAGACGGCCAAGGAGACGAAGGCCGCCAAGGCCGCCCAGGCGAAGAAGGCCGCCAACGCGTGGGTCGCGCCCGTCGCGCACCCCGTGATCGGTGAGCCCTTCGGCGAGGCCGGCCACATGTGGTCCCACAAGCACTCGGGCCAGGACTTCGTCGTGCCGACCGGCACCTCGGTCATGGCCGCGCACGGCGGCACCGTCGTGAAGGCCGGCCCCAACGGCGGCGGCGACGGCCCGGCGTACGGCAACGCGATCGAGATCAAGCACAGCGACAACACGTACACGCAGTACGCGCACCTGTCGCAGATCGACGTCCACATCGGCCAGACCGTCAAGACCGGTCAGGTCATCGCCAAGTCCGGTGCGACGGGCAATGTGACCGGCCCGCACCTGCACTTCGAGGTCCGCACGGGCCCGAACTACGGCTCGGGCTTCAACCCGATGCCGTTCCTGAAGGCCCACGGCGTCAAGTTCTGACCGGTCAGCACCGGCCGGCACAGGACGGTTAACGCTCCACGCCCGCATCCAGATGGGCCTGGGTCATGAGCTCGATGGCGACTTCGAGGACAGCCTTGCGCTTCTCCTCGGGGTCGCCTTCGGCGTCTCTGAGCGCGAACGAACCGGCGTGCATGGTGAACAGCGCGGTGAAGCAGCGGACCTGGTCGGTCAGTGACGCGTCGGGTGCTCTCACCAGGTCGAGCAGAAGCAGCATCCGGTCCTTGAAGTTCTCGCCGACGCTCAGCTCCCGCACCGTCCCCTGGTTCTCCTGCATGAAGCGGAACAGAGGGGCCACGCCGCTGAGTGCCTCGCTGTAGCGGCGCAGGACCTCCTTCTTCGTCTCCAGGCTGCGGGGCCGGCTCTGCCCCCATGCGATGACCTCGTCGATGGGTTCCGCCAGATCGTGGAAGAGGCTGATGAGGATGTCTTCCTTGGTCTTGAAGTGGTAGTAGAGAGCCGCCTTGGTGACGTCGAGCTTCTCGGCGATCTCCCGGAGTGACGTCTTCTCGTACCCCTGCTCGACGAAGAGCTCCAGCGCGACATCCTGGATCCGCTGACGGGTGTTGCCTCTGCTGCTCATGGTGCTCTCCCGCGATACTTACTTGACGCCCGGCTAGTACCGAGGCTACCTTCTCCCAGTGTAATCAACTAGCCGGGCGGCAAGTAAGTATCGAAATCAGGCCCGGCAGGCTCATGGGGAGTGGTGGGGTACGTGTCGGAGACCGCAGAACTGACGAGACCGGAAGCGGGCGGCAAAGCCGGCCGTCAGCCGCGCAGCGTGCGGGTGGTGCTGTTCGCGCTGATGATCGCGATGCTGCTCGCGATGCTCGACAACATGATCGTGAACACCGCGATGCCGACCATCGTCGGCGAGCTCGGCGGGCTGGCACATCTGTCCTGGGTGGTGACCGCGTACACGCTGGCGACGGCGGCGTCCACGCCCATCTGGGGCAAGGTCGGCGACATGTACGGGCGCAAGGGCGCCTTCCTCTCCTCCATCGTGATCTTCCTGGTCGGCTCCGCGGCGAGCGGCATGGCGCAGGACATGAGCCAGCTCATCGGCTTCCGCGCGATCCAGGGCCTCGGCGCCGGCGGTCTGATGGTCGGCGTCATGGCGATCATCGGCGACCTGATTCCGCCCCGTGAGCGCGGCAAGTACCAGGGCATGATGGCGGGCGTCATGGCCGTCGCGATGATCGGCGGACCGCTCGTCGGCGGCGCCATCACGGACCACCTCGGCTGGCGCTGGACCTTCTACATCAACCTCCCGCTGGGCGCGGTCGCACTCGCCATGGTCACGGCCGTGCTGCACCTGCCGAAGAAGCGGTCGCGGGGCCGGATCGACTATCTCGGGACCGCGCTGCTGACCATCGGCATCGTGTCGATCGTGCTGGTCACCACCTGGGGCGGCTCGCAGTACGCCTGGGGCTCGGCCATCATCATGGAGCTGATCTTCATCGGCGTCGCCGCGCTGATCGGCTTCGTCTTCTGGGAGACCAAGGCCGCCGAGCCGATCGTGCCGCTGCACATCTTCCGCAACCGGAACTTCTCGCTGATGTCGATCATCGGCTTCCTGACCGGCTTCGTGATGTTCGGCGCGATGCTCTTCCTGCCTCTGTTCCAGCAGTCGGTGCAGGGCGCGTCGGCGACCAACTCCGGTCTGCTGCTGATGCCGATGCTGCTGGCGATGATGGCCGTCTCGCTCGTCGCGGGCCGGGTCACCACCAACACCGGCAAGTACAAGGTGTTCCCGATCGCGGGCGGCGCCCTGATGGTCGTCGGGCTGTACCTGCTGTCCACGATGGACGTCCACACCACACGGCTGACGACCGGTGTCTACATGGCTGTGGTCGGCGCCGGCATGGGCTTCCTGATGCAGATCACCATGCTGGTCGCACAGAACAGCGTGGAGATGAAGGACATGGGCGTCGCCTCGTCGTCGACCACCCTCTTCCGTACGCTCGGCTCCTCCTTCGGCGTCTCCATCATGGGCGCGCTCTTCACCAACAAGGTGCAGGACGAGATGGCCGCACGGGTGGGCAAGGGCGCCTCGCTCCCCTCGGCGCAGCTGGACGCGGCGAGCCTGGCGAAGCTGCCGGAGAAGGCCAGGGACGCGTACCAGTACGCCGTCGCGGCGGGCACCCACGGCGGATTCCTGCTGGGAGCCTTCGCCGGACTCGCGGTGATCGTCGCCGCCGTCTTCGTCAAGGAAGTGGCGCTGCGCGGCGGGCCGGAGACCCCCGCACCGGTGCAGGAGCCGTAGGCCCCACCCCGACTCCCGCAGTACGGACACGAGTGGGCCCCGGACGCATCGCGCGTCCGGGGCCCACTCGGCTGTCTGGTTCTGTACGCGTCACGCTGGCCCGTTCGGCCGGGTCAGGGTGCGGAAGCTGCCGGTGACCGTCGGCGCGTGCTCCGGGAGCCAGAGCACCGCGATGGCGCCGCCCGTCTCCTTCGCACCCTCGGGCGCTGCGTTACGGAAGGTCAGCCGCGCCCCGAGCACCTTCGCCTGCCCGGCCGCGATCGTCAGCCCCAGGCCGTGCCCCACGCCCGCCCGGTCGCTGCTGCCCGTACGGAAACGGCTCGGCCCCTCCCGCAGCAGCGTGCCGGGGAACCCGGGCCCGTGGTCGCGCACCCGCACCACCCGGCCCTCGACCGTGACCTCCACCGGCGTTCCGCCGTGCTTGGCCGCGTTGCCCAGAAGATTGCCGAGGATCCGCTCCAGGCGCCGCGGATCGGTGTTCACCCACGACTCGTGCACCACCTGGATCCGCGCGTCCGGCGCCATGATCGCCACCCGGCGGCTCACGAACTCGCCCAGCGCGATCTCCTGGAGCTCGGCCCGCTCGGACGCGCTGTCCAGCCTGGCCACCTCCAGTACGTCCTCGACCAGGGTCCGCAGGGCCTGCGCCCGGTTGCGTACCAGCTCGGTCGGCCGGCCGGGCGGCAGCAGCTCCGCGGCTGTCAGCAGCCCGGTCACCGGTGTGCGCAGCTCGTGCGCGATATCGGCGGTGACCCGGCGCTCGGCCTCCACCCGCTCCTGCAGCGTGTCGGTCATCGCGTCCACGGCGCGGGCCAGCTCGTCCGTCTCGTCCCGTACGAAACCGCCGATGGCGGCCCGCACCCGGACGTCAGTGCCGCCCTGCGCGACCTTGGTCGCGGCCGCGGCCGCCTTGCGCAGCCGCCGCGAGAGCTGGCCGCCGATCAGGACACCCAGCGCGCTGCCCCCGAGCACCACCGATACCGAGCCGATGATCAGCGCCCGGTCGAGATCCTGCAGGACGGAGGCGCTGCTGCCGTAACGGCTGTGCAGGGAGAGCACATCGCCGTCGGAGAGCGGGGCGGCCGCCCAGACGTCCGGGATCCCGTTGGGGTGCTCGACCACGAGTGTGGAGATCCGGTTCTCGGCGGCCCGGCGCCGCAACTCCCTGGGCAGGCTGGGGTCGTTGACCTTCGAGCCAAACTGCGGCTGCTGCTGTTGCTGTTTCTTCGACTCGAAGAGCCGCAGGGCGAACTGGAGCCGGACGACCTGGGTGTCCCGTGCGTTGTCGAGCATCGAGACCCGGGCCGCGTTGTGCACGACCAGGCTGAGCGCGACAGCGATGAGCGCGCCGACACCCGCGATGGCAATGCTGATCTTCCACCGGACGCCGGTGCGCAGGGAGGGGTGCTTCATGTCGGCGTTCCTGTTCGACGCGGGCCGACCACGGGGCCCCTCCGGCCGGGGGTCCGGGGGTTGTCCCCCGGGAGACACAGCCACCGGACGCCGGTGCGCAGGGAGGGGTGCTTCATGCCTTCAGCTTGTATCCGAAGCCGCGGACCGTTTCGATCCTGTCCTGTCCGATCTTTGTCCGCAGCCGCTGCACATGCACGTCCACGACCCGGGTGTCACCGCCCCAGCCGTAGTCCCAGACCCGCTCCAGGAGCTTGTCGCGGGAGAGCACCGTGCCGGGCGCCGAGGAGAATTCCAGGAGCAGCCGCATCTCGGTCGGGGTCAGTGCCACAGGGGCGCCGCCCTTGTGCACCTCCATGCCCTCCGTGTCGACCTCGATGTCACCGAAAGCCAGCACCCCGCGCTCGTCCGGCTCGGCGCCCCGGTCCGTCCCGGCGCCGCCGGCATGTCCGAACCGGCGCAGGACAGCGCGGATACGGGCCACCAGGACCGCACCGTCGAAGGGCTTCGTCACATAGTCGTCGGCCCCCGCCTCCAGCCCCAGCACCACGTCGATCGAGTCGGCACGCGCCGACAGCATGATCACGGGGACGGTCGACTGGTCACGGATCCGGCGGCACAGGGAGACCCCGTCCAGCCCCGGCAGCATGACGTCGAGCAGGGCGATGTCCGGCTGGTTCGTCCGGAACGCCTCAAGCCCGGAGAGCCCGTCGGGCATCGCGGTGACGCGGAAACCGTCCCGCTCCAGCGCGAGCTGTGTCGCCTCGCGGATCACATCGTCGTCCTCGACGAAGAGGACGTGGGTCTCGGCCATCCCGCTGCTCTCTCAGTTGCCGCCGGGGCTGGTGGTGGCGGGGTCCCCGTCGGCGTCCCCGTCACCGACCGCCCGGCTGAAGTCGGTGTGTACGGCGTCGGTCTGCGCGAACTTGTTGTTCGTCCAGTGGTACGTCAGGACGTCCTCGCTCGACGCGTACGACATCGAGTCGCCCTTCGCGTACTGCTGCTTCGTCACCACGAGATCGCCCCGGTCGATCTCGGAGTAGACGGGCGCGGCCTCCGAGGCGAAGACGTTCTTGTACGAACCGCCCTGCGCACGGTAGACGTAGGTGGCGACCCCCACCGCACTGCGGCACGTCATCACATTCACCACGACATCGGCCACATCACCGCCGGTGAGCCGTGCGTACGAGACGTCGACCGGGTAGTCGCTGCCCGAGCAGGGCTTCAGATCGCGCTTGACGGCCGTGCTGACCGTCGCGTCCTGCTTCAGGAGCGCCACCGCGTTCACCCGCTCGCCCGGCCGGGTGGCCGCCGCCGACCCCGGCTCCTTGGTGGGCGCGACCGCGGGCACCGAATGGGCCGCCCCTTCGTCCCGCGTCCCCGTGCCGCCCGAGTCGCAGCCGGCCACGAACAGCCCGACGACGGCGAGCCCGGCCACCGCCGTGACGCCCGCCGCCAGAGTGCCGCTCCTCGTCCTGGCCGCTCTGCTTCCGGCCGTTCTGCTTCCTGCTGTTCCGTCGCCGGCTGTCCTGCTTCCGGCTGTCCTGCTTCCGGTCGGCGCGCCGCGACCGCCGTCGTGCCCGGGGGCGCCCGGACCGTCCGCCGGGTCCGAGGGGTCCGCCGGGTCCTCCGGGTCCTCTGTCAGGCCGCGCACCGCTCCCGCCCCATCTCTTGTTCCCCACGGACCAGCGCACGCGCGTCGATGTCCCGGCTCTCCAGTTCCTGCCGGAGCCGCGCAAGGGCCCGGTGCAGGGTGCTCTTCACCGTACCGGCAGACATACCGAGTGCGGCAGCCGTCTCCTCGGTGCTCATCTGCTCCCAGTGTCGCAGGACGACCACACTGCGCTGCTTGGGAGCGAGCACCTTCAGGATGTCCATCAGCAGCGCCCGGTCGGCGTGCTGCTCCGTGCCGTCCTCGACGCTCGCGTCGGGCAGCTGCTCGGTGGGGACCTCCTCCAGCCTGCGGGCCCGCCACCACTCCGTACGGGTGTTGATCATGACGCGGCGCAGGTAGGCGTCGGCCAGCGACTTGTCGGCGATGCCCTCCCAGCGGCGGTAGGTGCGGGCCAGAGCGGTCTGCAGCAGATCCTGGGCGTCGACGGGGTCGGGCACCAGCCGGCGGGCGCTCCGCAACAGGGCGTCCTGCCTGGTGCGTACGTACTCCTCGAATTCGAGCACCTCACCGTGCGCCATAGCCAACCGCCTCCGTCGTTCCCCGTGTTCACGCTGTTCTGTGGTCTGTCCACGAAGCTATGGGGGCGTTGTCACGGAGCTGTGCGTACCAGCCGTCGGCGGACGCACGGCTGCCCATCGATTGTGTAACGGAGATCAGCGAGATCAGGTTTAAAACGGGAACAGGCGATTCCAGCCGGGCGGCCGGCCGCCCGGTTCAGCTGAGCGGAAGCCGGTAGACCCCGTCCGCCAGCGGCTCGACGAGCCCGTCGGCGACCAGTCCGTCCAGCGCCCTGGCCCGCTGCACCGGCTCGTGCCACACCGCGTCGAGCTGCGACTGCGGCACGGGACCCGGCGCGTCCCGCAGCACCGCGAGGAGCTTGCCGCGCACCTGGCGGTCCGTACCGGCGTACGTCTGTCCACGCCGCGGTGCCCCGGCGTGCGCCGGTTTGCCCGCCAGCCGCCAGACGCACTGCGCGGCGATCGGGCAGCGCTCGCACGCGGGGCTCTTGGCGGTGCAGACCAGCGCGCCCAGCTCCATGGAGGCCGCGGCCCAGCGGGCGGCGGTGGTCTCGTCGTCGGGGAGCAGGGCGCGGGCGAGCCTGCGCTCGGCGGCGGTGGTGGCGTTCGGCGGGTACTCGACACCGGCGACCGCGCGGGAGAAGACCCGCCGCACATTGGTGTCCAGGACCGCATGGCGCCGCCCGTACGCGAACGAGGCCACGGCCGCCGCCGTGTACTCACCGATCCCGGGCAGCGAGATCAGCTGCCCGTGCTCGGACGGCACCTCACCGCCGTGCCGTTCCGTGATGGCCTGGGCCGCTCCGTGAAGGCGCAGAGCGCGGCGCGGATATCCGAGCCTGCCCCAGGCGCGGACCGCCTCGCCGGGAGGCTCGGCCGCCAGATCGGCCGGGCGCGGCCAGCGCGCCATCCACTGCTCGTACACCGGCAGCACCCGTACGACGGGGGTCTGCTGGAGCATGAACTCGCTGACCATGACCCCCCAGGCGCCCGCGTCGGGCCGGCGCCAGGGCAGATCGCGGGCGTTCGCGCCGAACCAGGTGATGACGGAGGAGTGCAGTCCGGCGGCGGCCCGGGCATCCGGCAGACCGCCGGAACCGGCCTCGGTGACAGCGGCGCCGGGGACAGGAGCGCCAGAAGCAGCGGTGTCGGAAACAGCGGCGTCAGAGGCGGCGGGGTCGGAAACAGCGGCGTCAGAGGCGGCGAAGGAGGGAGAAGAGGGAGCAGCAGGCGTCGAAGTCTCAGTGGTTGCAGTCATGGCACGTCCAATCCTCTCAGTTCCGGGTACCCGGCCCCGCGAACCAGGCCGCCACGCTGATGTCACTCGCCCTGGCCGTCTCCACCAGCGACCGTACGGGCCGGGTCAGCCCCTCGATGACGAGCAGCCCGATCAGCGCGCCGAGGAGCAGCCCGACGATCACGTCGTGCGGATAGTGCACCCCGACGAACACCCGCGAGAAGGCCATCAGCACCGCGACCGGCACGGTCAGCCACACCAGCCGCACCATGGCGAGGGACAGACCGACCGCCGCGGCCGCCGCGATGATCGAGTGGTTGCTGGGGAAGGACCAGTCGCCCGGCGCCGGACAGTCGATCAGTGGTCTCATCGCCCCGGCGACGGCCCGGCACGGACGCTCCTCGTGGATCACCGACTTGAGCACCTCGCTGAAGACGTACGCGATGGCCGTCCCCAGCGGGGCGATCAGCGCCAGCGCCATCGCCTGCGCGGACGCCGTACGCGCCCGCCACCACACGAGGACGAACAGCACGGCGAAGAGCAGCAGTCCGCCCTCGGTCCACAGCTCCATGAGCTGCTGCACCCAGGAGGGCGTGGAGTGGGCGAATTCGAGGATGTTTCGGTAGAGCTCGGAAGAACTGTCCATGGTGACGGACAGTATGAATCATCCCGCAGCGGTGACCACGAGCGATCGTCCCCGCCTCCGGTGGACTGCGACCGGGGCACGGGGTGTGGTCTGCGGAATGATGATCCGTAAAAGTTGTACGGACGGCGGCGGGTGGGGCCTGAGTTGGGTCTGATCTCTCGTACAGTTTGCGCCGTGGGATCTATGCGCAATCCGGTCGGGCCGCTTCCCTCCTCCATCTACTGGCGACGGAGGGCAGTAGCGGCGACTCTGGTTGCGCTGCTCGCCCTTCTCGTCGTGTGGATGGTCACTTCGGGCGGCGGTGGAAAGCACGGCAGTTCGGGCGCGAAGGGGGCCAACCCCGCGCCCTCCATCACCCCGGGCCCCTCCGGATCGGGCCCCGCGATCAGTGGGGCGCCGGGCGGTACCGGTGGTTCGGGTGACTCCGGCGGGTCGGGTTCGGCCTCCGGCTCGGACGCGGACGCGGGTGCGGGCTCGGGCGGATCCGACGGCGCGGGCTCCGGCGGTACGGATTCGGGTGGCGGCGACGGCGCCAACGGCACGGGCGGCAGCGGCGGTTCGGGCGGCGGCGGTACGGCTGTGAGCGGCGGCCGGCGGGTCCCGGCGGGCTCCAGCCTCCCCGACTGCACTGCGGGAGCAGTCCAGTTGACGCTGCACAACCCCAAGAACAGCTATCCCCCCGGGGAGAAGCTCACGTTCGACCTGATCGCCAAGAACACCTCGGGGACGGCCTGCAAGGTCGACTTCGGCCCCAAGGCGACTGTGTTCACGATCACATCGACCACGGACGACGAGGTCGTCTGGTCGTCCAAGGACTGCCCCAAGGACGGCGCGTCCCTGCTCATCCAGGTCCCGGCCAACAGCACGGTCAAGCACACCGTGGAGTGGGACCGCAAGAAGTCGGCCCCGAAGTGCACGAAGCCTGGCCCGAAGACGGCAGGCCCCGGCACCTACCTGGTCGAGGCGAAGGCCCCCGGGATGCCCCTCAAGCAGACATCAGTGGTCCTGTCGAAGGACTGACAGAGCGACATAAGGACTCTCGGCGGGCAATCAAGCCCCTCCTGGGGGCACCTCCCAGCGTCAGCTGGGGGAGATTGAGGAGCGGGGTCCGGGGCGGGGCCCCGAAAAGGCCCCGCCCCACACCCCGGGCCACCGCCTAGACGTACCGCTCCAGAATCGAGGACTCGGCAAGCCGCGAAAGCCCCTCCCGGACGCTCCGCGCCCGAGCCTCCCCGACCCCGTCCACGGTCTGCAGATCGTCCACACTGGCAGCGAGCAGCTTCTGCAGCCCGCCGAAGTGCTCGACCAGCCGCTCGATGATCGCGCCGGGCAGCCTCGGCACCTTGGCCAGCAGCCGGTATCCGCGCGGCGACACCGCCGAGTCGAGCGTCTCGGGAGAGCCGCTGTACCCCAGCGCCCGTGCCACGACGGGCAGTTCGAGCAGCTCCGTGTGGCTCAGCGTGTTCAGGTCGACCAGCGCCTCGGAGACCGTACGCGAACGCTTCGCCGTCGGCTCCGGGACGTAATCCCTGACCACCAGCTCCCGTTCCGGCTCGACCCCCGCGATCAGCTCGTCCAGCTGGAGCGAGAGCAGCCGGCCGTCGGTGCCCAGCTCCACCACGTACTCGGCGATCTCGGTGGCGATCCGGCGGACCATTTCGAGGCGCTGCGCGACCGCCGTCACGTCCCGGACCGTCACCAGGTCCTCGATCTCCAGCGCGGAGAGCGTGCCCGCCACCTCGTCCAGGCGGAGCTTGTACCGCTCCAGCGTGGCCAGCGCCTGGTTGGCGCGGGACAGGATCGCCGCCGACTCCTCCAGGACCCGGCGCTCCCCGTCCACGTACAGCGCGATCAGGTGCATCGACTGCGATACGGAGACGACGGGGAAGCCGCACTGCTTGGAAACCCGGTCGGCCGTGCGGTGGCGGGTGCCGGTCTCCTCAGTGGGGATCGACGCGTCCGGGACGAGCTGGACGCCGGCCCGGAGGATCTTGGTCAGATCCTTGTCGAGGATCAGCGCGCCGTCGAGCTTGCACAGCTCCCGCAGACGGGTCGCGGCGAACTCCACGTCCATGACGAAACCGCCGGTGCACATCGCTTCGACGCTCTTGTCCATACCCAGGACGATCAGTCCGCCGGTGTTCCCGCGGAGGATGCGCTCCAGGCCGTCGCGCAGCGCGGTGCCGGGCGCGACAGCGCTCAGCGTGGCACGCATCAGCGCTTCATTGCCGGACGAGCTCCCGCCGGATCTCCCGGGTGCTGCTCGGTCATTGGCTGCCACTGCACTCCTCCGGCTCGTACGGACAGGCGAGACCAGGGCAAAGTCTACCGGCGCACTCACTCGTCCTGAGGCGCGCGGGCCCTTGAACGGCGCGGAAGGGCCCGCAGCGCGTCTCCCATGTCCGCCACTTCGATGACCTTCATGCCCGCGGGGACCTTCCCCGGGTCGGTCGGTACGAGGGCGTGGGTGAAGCCGAGACGGTGGGCCTCGGCGAGTCTGCGCTGGACCCCGGTGACCCTTCTGACCTCGCCCGCGAGCCCTACTTCGCCGATCGCCACCAGGTTCTTCGGGAGCGGGACGTCACCGGCGGCGGAGGCCAGGGCCAGGGCGACGGCCAGGTCGGCGGCCGGTTCGGTGAGCTTCACGCCGCCGACCGTCGCCGTGTAGATGTCGCGTTTGCCGAGGGCGCTGATCCTGCCGCGCTGTTCGAGGACGGCGAGCATCATCGAGACCCGGGAGGTCTCCAGACCGGATGTGGTGCGCCGGGGCGAGGGGATCTGCGAGTCGACCGTGAGTGCCTGGACCTCGGTGACCAGGGGGCGCTTGCCTTCCAGGGTGACCGTCAGACAGGTCCCCGGCACCGGTTCGTCACGGCGCGTCAGGAAGAGCCCGCTCGGGTCGGCGAGGCCGGTGATGCCCTCGTCGTGCAGCTCGAAGCAGCCGACCTCGTCGGTCGCCCCGTACCGGTTCTTGACGCCGCGGACCAGCCGCAGCCGGGCGTGCCGGTCGCCCTCGAAGGACAGCACGACGTCCACCAGGTGCTCCAGGAGCCGTGGCCCGGCGATCGCGCCGTCCTTCGTGACGTGCCCGACGAGCAGGGTGGACATCCCGCGCTCCTTGGACGCGCGGATCAGCGCGCCCGCCACTTCGCGCACCTGGGCCATGCCGCCGGGCGCGCCGTCCAGCTCGGGTGAGGCCACAGTCTGTACGGAGTCCAGGACCAGCAGGGAGGGCTTCACCGCGTCGAGGTGGCCGAGCACCGCTGCGAGGTCCGTCTCGGCGGCCAGATAGAGGTGGTCGTTGATCGCGTGGATCCGGTCGGCGCGCAGCCTGACCTGGCTGGCCGACTCCTCGGCCGTCACATAGAGCGTGCGGTGGTCGGCGCCGGCCGCCTTCGCCGCGACATCGAGCAGCAGGGTGGACTTGCCGACGCCAGGCTCGCCCGCGAGCAGCACCACGGCGCCCGGCACCAGGCCGCCGCCGAGCACCCGGTCCAGCTCGGCGACCCCGGTCGAACGGGCCGTCGCCGTACGGCTGTCGACCTGGCCGATGGGGACCGCGGCGCTGCTGACGGGACCGGCTGCCGTCGTCCGCACGGCGGGCCCGCCGCCCTGCTCCTCGACCGTCCCCCATGTCTGGCACTCGGGGCAGCGGCCCAGCCACTTGGCCGTCGTGTACCCGCATTCGGTGCAGCGGTAGGACGGCCGTTCTCTGGTCTTCGCACGGGTGGCCATGGCGCCACCGTAACCGGCCGCACCGACAGCGGGCCCCGTGGCTGCGGCGGCGGGCGGACAGCCGGGTGACCCGCAAACGGAATCTGAGATTCCTGTCCCCTTTTGAGCGATACGTTCACCCGTAAGGATTAAATGCCCTCAAGAGGTGCTAGGAGGCGGCTATTACCGGCCTACCGTCGGCCGGGTGACGAGCAGCAGACTGGAGAACCCCACGCACACCACCGGCGCACACCGGGCGCACCGGCGCGCACCCCACCCGTCGGAACAGCGCCCGCCGGTCCGTTACGAGGCATATCTGGACGGCATTTTCACCTACTGCCTCTCCGTACTGTGCGACCACACGGCGGCCACCGCCGTCCTCGGTGAGGTGCTCGCCGTCGCGGAACGCCAGTTCAGCCGCTGTCCATCGGGCGAACAGAGCCGCCGCGCCTGGCTGTACGCCCTCGCGCGCTGGGCCTGTCTGCGCAAACTCGCCGAGCAGAAGCGGCTGCGGCCCGGCGCGCACTCCGGGCGTACGCCGGAGCCCGAGCCCCAGTCCGCGCCCGAGCCCCCGGAGACGGCCGAGACCGCCGAGCGCAGGCGTCGCGATCTGGCCACCCTCGCCTGGCCCGAGGCCGCCGGCACCACCCCCGAGCAGCGCGAGGCGCTGGAGCTCGCGGTACGCCACCGCCTCGGCCCGCGCGAAGTCGCCGCCGTGCTCGGCCTGGAGCCCGCCGCCGCCCGCGAACTGCTGGCCGCCGGAGCCTGTGAGGTCGAGCGGACCCGCGCGGCCCTCGCCGTCGTCGAGACCGGCAACTGCCCGAGCGTCGCCCGGCTCACCGGCGACCACCGGGTCCTGCTCTCCACGGCGCTCCGCCGCGAGCTGGTGCGGCACGTGGACGACTGCCCGCGCTGCCGCCGGGTCGCCGAGCGGGCCGGAGCGGCGGGCCCCTGGCCCGGCTCCACCGTCACCCCGCCCACCCCGGCGGCCCTGCCGCTCGTCGTGGCGGAACGATCCGCCGCATACGCGGCGATGCTGCACGCCCCCCGCGGCCACGCCCCGCGCTTCGGCCGTACCGGCTTCCCGCTGGACCCCAAGGACCGCGCGGCCCGCCGCGACCGGCTGCGCTCGCGGGCCGTGACGACCACCGTCGTCGCGACCGTCGTCGCCGCTCCGGTACTGGCCCTGTGGGTGGCGTACCGGCACGCGCCCTCCACCGGCGAGGGGCACGGCGGTTCGGTGACGACGAGCGAGGCGGACGGCCCGAGCGACAACGGCGCGAGCCCGTACGACCACTACGAGAACGCGGGCAACGCCCGTTCCCAGCACACCCCGTTCGCCGACGACAGCAGCTCGCCCGACGTGTCGGTCGAGGTCGTCAGCCCGGACGCGGGGAACAAGAAGGCGGGCGGCGGATCGGTGGCCCCCGGCGGCCTCACCGTCACGGCCCGCGCGTCCGGCGGCCGTACGTCGATCACCCTGACCAACGGCGGCGACCGGCCGCTCTCCTGGTCGGCCGCCAGGAGTGCGCCGTGGCTCTATCTGAGCAGCGCGTCGGGCGTCCTGTCGCCGGGCGGCTCGACCACGATCCAGGTCTACGTGGACCACCGCGGCGAACCGGCGGGCGCCTGGTCGGCCCGGATCGCCATCGACCCGTCGGGCGCGGTCGTCTCGATGCACGGGTACGGCCGGGGCGGCGGAAGCCAGGGGCCGGGCCACGGGCATGGCCACGGCCATCACGGCCACGGCAGCCCGACCCCGTCGAACGGCCCGACGACGGGACCCGCGCCCTCGGGCAGCCCGACGCCCACTCCGACACAGTCGGACCCGACGCCCAGCCCCACCCCGACCGTCTCGGACCCCCCGACGACACCGACCCCGTCGGCCCCGGACACGCCCTCACCGTCGTAACGGCACAACGGCACAACGGCACAACGGCACAACGGCACAACGGCACAACGGCACAACGGCACAACGGCACAAGAGCAGAGGGAAGCAGGGAAGCAGGGAACAGAGAAGCAGGGGGGCGCAGAACCAGCAGCCCTACCGCGGGTCGGCCGGATGCGGGGCCATCGGCAGCAGCGCGGCGACCCGCTCCTCGCACAGTTCCACCAGCCGCTCGTACGCCGGTGCGCCCATCAGCTCGATCAGCTCCGGCCGGTACGTCACATAGACCGGATCGCCCGCGCCGTGCGCGGACGTCGCTGACGTGCACCACCAGTGCAGATCGTGACCGCCGGGACCCCAGCCGCGCCGGTCGTACTCACCGATCGAGATCTGGAGCACCCGCGACTCGTCGGGCCGCTCGATCCAGTCGTACGTCCGGCGGACCGGCAGCTGCCAGCAGACGTCCGGCTTCGTCTCCAGCGGCTCCTTGCCCTCACGCAACGCCAGGATGTGCAGCGAGCACCCCGCGCCGCCCGCGAACCCGGGCCGGTTCTGGAAGATGCAGGAACCCTTCCAGCGACGGGTCTGCCGCTCCCCGTCCTCGTCGAGCTGGACCCACCCCGACTCCGTACCGACGTCGTGGAACTGCCAGAGGTCCGGCGTCAGCCGTTCCACATGACCGGCCACCCGCTGCTCGTCCTCCTCGTCCGAGAAGTGCGCGCCCAGGGTGCAGCAGCCGTCGTCGGCGCGGCCCGCCTCGATGCCCTGGCAGCCGCTGCCGAAAATGCAGGTCCACCGTGAGGTGAGCCAGGTCAGGTCGCAGCGGAAGACCTGTTCGTCGTCGGCGGGATCAGGGAACTCCACCCAGGCGCGGGCGAAATCCAGACCCTGCTCGTCACTGGCCCGCTCGGCACTCTTCGGCTTCGGCTGCCCGGCAGTTTTGCCCGGCTTCGCCTTTTTCGTCTTCGGCACGTCCCCAGCGTACGGGGACACCACCCCCCTCAGCCCGAACGGCCACCCGCTTGCACCCGCCCAGTAGCGTTCCGCCCATGAGACTCGGAGTCCTCGACGTCGGTTCGAACACAGTTCACCTGCTGGTGGTCGACGCCCACCCCGGCGCCCGCCCGCTGCCCGCGCACTCGCACAAGGCGGGCCTGCGCCTGGCCGAACTCCTCGACGCCGAGGGCGCGATCGGCCCCGACGGCATCGACCGGCTGGTCACCACCGTCAACGACGCCCTGCAGGCCGCCGAGGACAAGGGCGCCGAGAGCGTCCTGTCGTTCGCCACATCCGCCGTCCGCGAGGCGACCAACGCCGACCACGTCCTCACCCGGGTACGCGCCGAGACCGGTGTCGACCTCCAGGTCCTCACCGGCGCCGACGAGGCCCGGCTCACCTTCCTCGCCGCGCGCCGCTGGTTCGGCTGGTCCGCGGGCCGGCTGCTGCTGCTCGACATCGGCGGCGGCTCCCTGGAGATCGCGTACGGCATCGACGAGGACCCCGACGCGGCCGTGTCGCTGCCGCTCGGCGCCGGCCGGCTGACGAGCGCCTGGCTGCCGGGCGATCCGCCCGACCCGCAGGACGTCAGGGCGCTGCGCCGCCATGTCCGGGCCGAGATCGCCAGGACCGTGGGGGAGTTCACCCGCTTCGGCAGACCGGACCGGGTGGTCGCGACCTCCAAGACCTTCAAGCAGCTGTCCCGTATCGCGGGCGCCGCCCGCTCGGCCGACGGCCCGTACGTGCCCCGCGGGCTGAGCCGTAAGTCACTGGAGGACTGGGTCCCCAGGCTCGCCACGATGACCTCGGCCGAGCGCGCCCAGCTCCCCGGGGTCTCCACCGACCGCGCCGGACAGCTCCTCGCGGGAGCGCTGGTCGCGGAGGGGGCGATGGATCTGCTCGGCGTCGACGAGCTGGAGGTCTGCCCCTGGGCGCTGCGCGAGGGCGTCATCCTGCGCCGCCTCGACCACCTGCCCGTCAGATAGGGCTCCCGGTCACCTGCACCGGGCAGGGCTCCCGGTCACCGTCCTGCCGGGCAGGGCTCCCGGCCACCGTCCTGCCGGGCAGGGCTCCCGGCCAGGGTGCGGCGGTGCGGTGCGGCCGGTCTTGTCGGGCACGGCCCGATCCGGAGGGAGACAGCCGGGGCACGGCCCGTACGCTGTCTCCCGTGGCAGATCCAGTGGTGCGCATCCCGGATGCGAAGGTCGCGCTGTCCACGGCCTCCGTGTATCCGGAGTCGACGGCGACGGCCTTCGAGATCGCCGCACGCCTCGGCTACGACGGCGTCGAGGTCATGGTGTGGACCGACCCCGTCAGCCAGGACATCGAAGCGCTGCGCAGACTCTCCGACCACCACCGCATGCCGGTACTCGCGGTCCACGCGCCGTGTCTGCTGATCACCCAGCGGGTCTGGTCCACCGACCCCTGGACCAAGCTCAAGCGCGCCAGGTCGGCCGCCGAGCGGCTCGGCGCTTCCACCGTCGTCGTGCACCCGCCCTTCCGCTGGCAGCGCACGTACGCCCGTGACTTCGTCGAGGGGATCTGGCGGATGGCGGACGAGACCGACGTCCGCTTCGCCGTCGAGAACATGTACCCGTGGCGCTACCGGGACCGCGAGATGCTCGCGTACGCCCCCGACTGGGACGTCACCCACGACGACTACCGCCACTTCACGGCCGACCTCTCGCACACCGCGACCGCCCGCACCGACGCGATGGCGATGATCGGCAGGATGGGCCCGCGGCTGGCCCATGTGCACCTCGCGGACGGGCGCGGCTCAGGCAAGGACGAGCACCTGGTGCCCGGCCGCGGCACCCAGCCCTGTGCGGAGCTGCTCGAAGGGCTCGCGGGCAGCGGTTTCGACGGCCATGTCGTCATCGAGGTCAACACCCGGCGCGCGATGTCCACCGCGGAACGCGAGGCCGACCTGGCGGAGGCACTCGCCTTCACCCGCCTCCATCTGGCCACCCGGGCCCGCCACCGCTGACCCGGCCTGGTCCGGACGGAAGACCCAGTCGCCTTCCCCGGGTCCTCCGGCGTCCTCCGGCGTCCTCCGGCGTCCTCCGGTATCCGGGTATCCCGTAATCCGGACGCCGAGTCCGGATCTTGGAGCGCAGGCGTACGCTCGACGGCAGTCACATCTGCCTAAGGAGCGAGCCACGATGCCCGAGCTGAGGTCCCGCACAGTCACCCACGGCCGCAACATGGCGGGCGCCCGTGCCCTCATGCGAGCCTCGGGGGTAGCGAGCGCGGACATCGGCAAGCCGATCATCGCGGTCGCCAACTCCTTCACCGAGTTCGTGCCCGGCCACACCCACCTCCAGCCGGTGGGGCGGATCGTCTCCGAGGCGATCAAGGCGGCGGGCGCGGTGCCGCGTGAGTTCAACACGATCGCCGTGGACGACGGCATCGCGATGGGCCACGGCGGGATGCTGTACAGCCTGCCCTCCCGCGACCTGATCGCGGACAGCGTCGAGTACATGGTCGAGGCGCACTGCGCGGACGCCCTGATCTGCATCTCCAACTGCGACAAGATCACCCCGGGCATGCTGATGGCCGCGCTGCGCCTCAACATCCCCACGGTCTTCGTCTCCGGCGGCCCGATGGAGGCCGGCAAGGCGACCCTGGTCGACGGCACGGTCCGCAAGCTCGACCTGGTCAACGCCATCAGCGACGCGGTCGACGAGAATGTCTCGGACGAGGACATCCTCCGTATCGAGGAGAACGCCTGCCCCACGTGCGGCAGCTGTTCGGGCATGTTCACCGCCAACTCGATGAACTGCCTGACCGAGGCCCTGGGCCTGGCGCTCCCCGGCAACGGCTCGGTGCTCGCCACCCACACCGCCCGCAAGGCGCTGTACGAGAACGCGGGCCGCACGGTCGTCGAGATCGCCAAGCGCCACTACGAGCAGGACGACGAGACCGTCCTGCCGCGCGCCATCGCCGGCCGGGCCGCGTTCGACAACGCGATGGCGCTGGACATCTCGATGGGTGGCTCCACCAACACGATCCTGCACCTGCTGGCCGCCGCGCAGGAGGCCGGACTGCCCTACGGGCTGGCCGACATGGACGAGGTCTCGCGCCGCGTCCCGTGCCTGTCCAAGGTCGCGCCGAACGTCGCACCCGGCGGCACGTACTACATGGAGGACGTGCACCGCGCGGGCGGCATCCCCGCCATCCTGGGTGAGCTGTACCGGGGCGGCATGCTCAACGAGGACGTGCACTCGGTCCACTCGCCTTCGCTCGCCGACTGGCTGAAGACCTGGGACGTGCGCGGCGGCTCCCCGTCGGCCGAGGCGGTCGAGCTGTGGCACGCGGCGCCGGGCTGCGTCCGCTCCGCCGAGGCGTTCTCGCAGTCCGAGCGCTGGGACACCCTGGACACGGACGCGGCGGGCGGCTGCATCCGCGACGCCGAGCACGCGTACTCCAAGGACGGCGGTCTCGCGGTCCTCAAGGGCAATCTGGCCGTGGACGGCTGTGTCGTGAAGACGGCCGGTGTCGATGAGTCGATCTGGACCTTCGAGGGTCCGGCCGTGGTCTGCGAGTCCCAGGAAGAGGCCGTCGACAAGATCCTCCGCAAGGAGATCACCGCGGGCGATGTCGTCGTCATCCGCTACGAGGGCCCCAGGGGCGGCCCGGGTATGCAGGAGATGCTCTACCCGACGTCGTTCCTCAAGGGCCGCGGCCTGGGCAAGGTCTGCGCGCTGGTCACCGACGGGCGCTTCTCCGGCGGTACGTCGGGGTTGTCGATCGGGCACGCGTCTCCCGAGGCGGCCGCGGGCGGCACGATCGCGCTCGTCGAGGACGGCGACCGTATCCGTATCGCCATCCCGGACCGCTCCATCGAGCTGCTGGTCTCCGACGAGGAGCTGGCAACACGCCGGGCCGCGCTGAACGGTGTGTACGCCCCGAAGAACCGGGACCGCAAGGTCTCGCAGGCGCTGAAGGCATACGCGGCGATGGCGACCAGCGCCGACCGCGGCGCCGTCAGGGACATCTCGAAGCTCGGCTGACCACCGGGGGCGCCTCGCCGCGCCCACGCGTCACCACGCCTCACCACCCGCCGGACCTGCCCGGGCACTCCCCTTTTCGTCACTGTGAGTGCCCGGGCAGGTGCGTTACGCTGCCCCCTTCCCTGCCATGGTCACAATTGGGGGCACCATGCGTCAGTTCATCCACCGGCCGGCCGTCATCGCGGCAGCCGCCGCGGTCTTCGCGGCGATCGGCATCATCCCGGCGACCGCCGCGACCGCCACCTCTGCACCCGCGGCAGCCACCGTGCGGGCCGCCACACCGGCGAGTATCTGCGGATCCGGCTACCGGGAGATCGATTCCCACACCTTCACCAACGGGCGGGTCGAATTCGCCCGCGTCCACCTCCTCTACAACGCGAGAACCGGATACAACTGCGTCGTCACCGACCACAGCCGCGCCACCGCGGGCATGTCCCTGACCACCGGGGCCTGGATCGACGTCCAGGGCGACGGCAAGGGCCAGGCCAGGAACCAGGGCGGTTTCTCCTCGTACGCAGGCCCGGTGCGGCTCAAGGCCACCCACTCCTGCGTGAAGTGGGGCGGCATGATCGAGGCCGGCGTCGGCACGTACACGTACACCAGCCCGTGGTCCCACTGCGGCTGACAGCCACAGCTCGCCCCACCTGCTGAAATCCGCCCACTGCACCCGGCGGCCGTCCGCCGCCCGGCAGCGGGGGATAATCGGCCCCGTGAGCGACAAGGGCGAGAACGGCGAGAACAGCGACACCGGCCGCACCGGCGACGGCACCGCGAAGACCGCCCTCCCGGGCGGCCGGAGCGGCAGGCCCGGCCAGGACCGTACGCCCGGCGGGCCGCAGCCCGAGACCATCCGTTTCTTCGGCACGACCTGGGTCGGCCACGACAACGGATACGGGGTGCGGCGCGCCGCGGTCGCGGCCGGCGCCCTGATCACGACGGTCGCCGCGTGCTTCGTGATGCGGCTCGCCTACCAGGGCGTGCAGACCGCCGACATCGGCAGCTTCGCCTCAGCGCTCTTCATCGCCGTCTTCGCCGTCTGCAGCGCCGTCGCCTTCGCCCGCACCTGGGACGGCTTCCGCCGCCGCCCCGCCGACCCGGCCCGCGAGGAATCCCTGCGCAGCCTGAAGGCGATCGGCTTCATCGGCTCGCTCCTGGCGTACTTCGTCCGCTCCCTCACCGAGGCCCCCGGCGAACAGCTGCGCCGTACCGAGTACGAGACGGCAGCCGCGGCATACGAGAAGCGCCGGGGCGCCCGCGCCGGAAACCCGGCGGCCCGCAGAAAGCCCAAGGCCAAGTCCAGGCGCGGCTGACCTACGCCGTACGCACCAGGGACCGCCCGGGCGGCCCCTGCCCCGTCCTGCCTCTGTTCCCGGCGGCCGCGCACCACGAAGATGTCAGACATGACGGAACTCGCACTGTCCTCGGACCCGGTCGCCGCCCAGTACGCCGCAGCACGCCCCGGATACCCGCCCGCGCTCTTCGACGCCGTCGAAGCGATGGCGCACCGCTCGCTCAAGGGCGCCCAGGTGGTCGACGTAGGCGCGGGCACCGGCATCGCCACCGGACTGCTGCGGGACCGCGGCGCCGACGTCGTGGCGGTCGAACCCGGCCCCGGCATGGCCGCACAGCTGCGCTCCGGCCTGCCGGACGTACCCCTGGTGCAGGGCGTGGGCGACGCGCTCCCGCTCGCCTCGGGCTGCGCCGACTTCGTGACGTACGCGCAGGCATGGCACTGGACGGAACCGACCCGCTCCGTCCCCGAAGCCCTGCGGGTCCTGAAACCGCGCGGGGTGCTGGCCCTCTGGTGGAACCTCCCGGACCCGTCCGTCCGCTGGGCCGCCGACCAGGAGGCCCGGCTGAAGAGACGGCTCCCCGAGTACTACCGCTACGGGGCGGCCCCGAAGGCACCCGTGATCATCAAGACCCTGTACGACGGCCTGACCCCGGCCTTCCGCCGCCTGCAGTGGTCACGCGAGGTGGACATCGACACGCACATCGCCCAGCTGGGCAGCCGTTCGTACGTGGCGGCGGCGCCCGAGAAGAAGGCGGCCCCGGCACTGGCGGACGAGCGCGCGGAACTGCTGCGGATCTTCCCCGAGGGCAGAGTGCGCGAGGAGTACGTCATCAACCTCACGGCAGTACGGAAACCGGCCGACTGACAGCGCTCACGGGTGTCACCCCCGCCGCCCTCCGTACCTCCCGACCAGGCCCACCACGCCACCGACGACAACCCCGCGCCACACCGCGTCACCCAAACTGCTGAAAAAGCTCTCCGATCCCAGCAGCTGGCGCACCACAAGGTCACTGACAGCCATCAGCGCGGCGGGCACGGCCGCGACCCGCCAGGGGTGCGCGGCCGACCACCGCCCGATCCGACGGTCGGCCCCCGCCTGCCTCCCGCCGAGCGCGGCCCCCGCCCCGCCCACGATGAAGAACAGGGACAGCGCGACCGAGACCGCGGTGGTCACGGTGTGCGCGCCCATCCCCTCGGCAAGCGCCGCGATCCCCAGCGAGACCGCACCGCCCATCGCACCCACCGCCGCGGCGGACCGCCACGGCCCGAGCGTCGCGGCGGCGACGGCCAGGCTCCGCTGCTCGGCCCCGGACATCTCGGGCCCGGACTTTCCAAGGTTCTGCGTCATGTCTCAACGGTCCGCCGCCCAGCTCGCGAAAGCCATGGGGGATGCCCCTGACGCACCCCGGAGGTGAGGTCGAAAACCCTGAGACGTGGGCAGAATCGGCGTATGACAACCACCTCGCGCGCCCACTCCTTCAACGCGGCCGCAGCCGCCTACGCGGCGAACCGCCCGTCCTATCCGCCCGCCCTCTTCGACGCCGTGGAAGAACTCGCGGGCCGCCCGCTGACCGGCGCCCGGGTCGCGGACATAGGCGCGGGCACCGGTATAGCCACGGCGCTCCTCCACGAGCGCGGCGCCCGGGTCGTCGCGGTCGAGCCGGGCGACGGGATGACGGAACAGTTCCGCCGCACCCTGCCCGGCGTACCGATCGTGCGAGGCGACGGGAACAACCTCCCGCTCGCCGACGCGTCGGCGGACTTCATCACGTACGCCCAGGCATGGCACTGGACCGACCCGGCGCGCTCGGCACCCGAGGCGATGCGCGTCCTGCGCCCCGGCGGCGCGCTCGCCCTCTGGTGGAACGTCGCGGACCGCGCAGTGGACTGGGTGGCCGACCAGACGACCAGGATCCAGCGCTTTTTCGGGGACTTCGACATCGTGCTCGGCGCCCACGGCACGGCGGAGCGGACGCGCGAGACGGGCGGCCTGGACTTCACCGACCGCACGGTGCCCTGGACCCGCGAGGTCTCCGTCGAGACCCACCTGGCCAACCTGGCCAGCCACTCGGTCTTCCTGGTGGCGGGAGAGAAGGCAACGAGAGAATTCCTGGACCGCGAGCGGCCCGCCCTGATGGAGATCTTCCCGGAGGGCGTGATCAGGGAGGCGTACGTGGTGGACCTGTGCGTAGCGACCCGCTGAGACAGCGGGCCGCCCTTTTGTCTTTCACCCCCTCCGGCCTTCGATGAGCGAGGTCCGGGGCGGAGCCCCGGTTACGGGAAGTGAGGCCCCCCGGCCGAAGGCTGGGGGAGGGGAGGGGAACAGGCCCGCCGCAGGCGGCACCCACCCGCACTCACGGACGCGTCGCCACACCCCCCGTACCACCGCTCGGACACCCACCCACCCCGACAGGCCCCGATGCGAGGATGACCCCGTCAGACGCACAGAGGCACAGACGCACAGGCCCCGACCGGCGAGGTGAACAGAGCCATGGCCCAGACAGTCGCAGTCCTAGGCACAGGCAAGATCGGCGAAGCCCTCCTGAGCGGAATGCTCCGCGCAGGCTGGCCCCCCGCCAACCTCCTCGTCACCACCCGCCGTCCCGACCGGGCAGCAGAACTCCGCACCCGCTACGGCGTGGAGCCGGTCACCAACCAGGAAGCGGCCGAGCGCGCCGACATCCTCATCCTCACGGTGAAGCCGCAGGACATGGGCAAGCTCCTCGACGAACTCACCCCACACGTCCCCGCGGACCGCCTCGTCATCAGCGGCGCCGCCGGCATCCCCACCTCCTTCTTCGAGGAGCGCCTCGCGCCGGGCACCCCGGTGGTCAGGGTCATGACGAACACCCCGGCCCTGGTGGACGAGGCCATGTCCGTCATCTCGCCCGGCAGCCACGCGACGGAAGCGCACCTGGCCCACGCCGACGAGATCTTCGGCGGGGTGGGCAAGACCCTCCGCGTTCCGGAGACCCAGCAGGACGCGGCCACCGCACTCTCCGGCTCCGGCCCGGCGTACTTCTACTTCCTGGTCGAGGCCATGACCGACGCCGGCATCCTGCTCGGCATCCCACGCGCCCAGGCGCACGACCTGATCGTGCAGGCGGCCATCGGCGCAGCCGTGATGCTCAGGGACAGCGGCGAGCACCCGGTGAAACTGCGCGAGGCGGTCACCAGCCCCGCGGGCACCACGATCAACGCGATCCGAGAGCTGGAGAGCCACGGCGTACGGGCCGCCCTCATCGCCGCCCTGGAGGCAGCCCGCGACCGCAGCCGCGAACTGGCCTCGGGCAACGGCTGACCGGCCCACCGGGCGAGGCCAGAGACCGCCCGCGGCCGGACACCACCCAGGCCGGCCGGACGCCGCGCCGGGGACAGCCGGCCTTCACGGCAGGCAGCCCCGGCCGGGCCACGGCTCTTACGGCTCCAGCAGCCCCACGGCCCGGTACGCGGCATCGACCGTGGGCCGGGCCATCGCCCGAGCCCGCTCGGCGCCCCGCCTGAGGACCCCTTCCAGATACCCGGGATCGGCGACCAGCGCCGTATGCCGCTCCTGGACCGGCCGCAGCAGCTCCACCACCGCGTCGGCCGTGTCCTTCTTCAGCGCCCCGTACGACGTGTACGTACCGGCGAGCGCCCCGGGCTCCTGCCCCGTGCAGGCCCCGAGCACCTCCAGCAGATTGGCGACCCCGGGGCTCGCGGCCCGGTCGAAGACGACCTCCTGCCCGCTGTCGGTCACGGCCCGCATGACCTTCTTGTGGATCACGGCCGGTTCGTCCAGCAGATAGACGATCCCCGCACCGGACGCCTGCGACTTCCCCATCTTCGACGTGGGGTCCTGAAGGTCCATGACCCGCGCGGCCACGGCCGGCTCCGTCGCCTTGGGCACCACGAACGTGTGCCCGTAGCGCTGGTTGAACCGCACGGCCAGATCCCGGGTCAGCTCGACATGCTGGGTCTGGTCCTCGCCGACCGGAACCTCATCGGTCGAGTACGCCAGGATGTCCGCGGCCATCAGCGCCGGATAGGTGAGCAAGGAGAGCCGCACACTGTCCCCGGCCGCTTTCGCCTGTGCGCTCTTCTCCTTGTACTGGATCATGCGCCGCATCTCGCCGTCCGTGGCGGTGCACTCCATGAGATAGGAGAGCCGGGCGTGCTCGTCGACGTGGCTCTGCACGAATACGGTGCACTGCTCGGGGTCGAGCCCGGCCGCCAGCAGCAGCGTCGCCGCCTGCCGACTCAGTCTCCGTACCCGCGCCGGGTCGTGTTCCATGGTCAGCGCGTGCAGATCCACCACACAGAACAGCGCCTCGGCCCGGTACTGGTCGTCCTCGGCCCAGCGCCGCACGGCACCCAGATAGTTCCCGAGCGTCAGGTGCCCGGTGGGCTTGATCCCGCTGAAGATCCGCGTCATTTTCTCCACCTCTCGACAGGGCCGCCGTCACCGACAGCCGGCTCCTGGAGGGAGAAACACGAACGGCCGCCGGAGAGGCGGCCGTTGAACGCATACGCAGATGCAGGCCGCCGTCAGGCGGCCCGCCACCGGAGGGTGTACGCACGCGTCATCATGGGCTCCACTGTAGCGCCGAGCCCGCCGGTCGCGGCGGAGCCGACCCCGGCTTGACACGGGGTTGACAGCTCCGTAATGTTCTCCGAGCTGTCCGACGTGAGCCCCGGCCCCGGCCGGTCCCCGGACAGCCAATCCGCAGCAACCATTCGAACGACCGACGACTTGTCGTGCCATTCGCATGTGCTTTTGCGGAATGAGGAATCCACGTTCGAAAGAACATGACCCCGATTGGCTCGGGCGCCAGGAATCCGCTAATGTCTCACTCGTCGGAACGGCCCAACGGCCGGGATGACAAGCCCCGCTGACTGGGGGTCAGGCCGAAAGGATCTGATAGAGTCGGAATCGCCGGAAAGGGAAACGCGAAAGCGTGGAACTGGAAAGCGGCCCGCCGGCCGGGAATCGGACACGAAAGAGTCTGATAGAGTCGGAAACGCAAGACCGAAGGGAAAAGCCCGGAGGAAAGCCCGAGAGGGTGAGTACAAAGGAAGCGTCCGTTCCTTGAGAACTCAACAGCGTGCCAAAAGTCAACGCCAGATATGTTGATACCCCGGCCCACTTTTTGGTGGGTTGGTGGTTCCTTTGAAAAAGACCTGTTCCGGCCTTCGGGTCAGGGGCAGGCGACACACAGCGAGGACGCTGTGGACGATCAGCCTTATTCCGGTTTGATTGTCCCGCTCAACGCGATGTGGACCCGATTACGGGTAAACATTCACGGAGAGTTTGATCCTGGCTCAGGACGAACGCTGGCGGCGTGCTTAACACATGCAAGTCGAACG
>NZ_JAAGLN010000062.1 GCF_010548145.1 Streptomyces sp. SID10853 | reverse complement strand
GCGGCCGCGCTCAAGGACGGCCGGCAGCTGCTGTTCGGGCTGCGGTTCTCCTCGATCGCCGGGCACGGCTCGACCAACACGCGCGAGATCGTGCTGCTCCAACAGCGCACGCCCGGCGGGGAGTTCGCGGCGTGGACGGGGCTCGGCAACCCGGAGAGCGACCCGGACCGCGGCCGCCGCATCGGCGTGCCCGTCGCGGTCACGGACCGCGAGGGGCAGGTGCACCTCTTCGTACGCAACGCCGCCCAGGGCATCAGCACCCGGGTCCGCTCCACCACGGGAAGCTGGTCCCCCTGGCGGGACCTGGGCGGCGCCCAGATCCAGGACGGCCTCTCCGCCGCGGTCGACGCGTCGGGCCGCGTCCATGTCTTCGCCTCGGGCCGGGACACCGTGCACCACTGGGCCCAGACCGTGGCGGGCGGGCCGTTGGAGCTGCACCCTGACCCGCTTCTGCCGCTGCCGGGGGACGTGCCCGCCGCGGTCGCGGCGCCGGACGGCGGCGTGGACGTGTACTACCGCAGGCCCGCGACGGCCGCGACGACCCATGTGCACCTGGGCGGCGCCGGCACCGGATCCCGCACCGGCGCCGGGTCCGGCGGGCACTCCCCCGCCCGGCCCACGGGGCCCGTACTGCTCGGCCAGGACGACCGCGGCCGCGTCCAGCTCCTGCTGAACGGGAAGGTGCTGCGGCGTACCGACGGCGTCGTACCGCTCGCGGGAGCCACCCTGCTGACCGAGAGCGCCGGCACCCCGGGGAGGGCCGGCACCGCCGGGACCACAAGGACGCCCGGGACCACGAAGCCGGCCGGGACCACCGGAACGGCCGCCGGCACCACCGGGGACTCCCCCGGCCCGACCGTCGCCGGTCTCGGCCCCGGAGCGCTCCCCTGGCTGTGGCGGCCGGTCCGGGACGTATAGCTTCCGGGACGTACAACGTCCGGGGCCCATGGCTTCCGGAGCGCCTGGCTTCCGATACGTACAACTTTCACGGCGCCCAGCTTCCGGGACGTCTGGCCGCACCAGGCACAGGCGCCGGAACACGCACACAAACGCGCACACAGAAAGGCCCCCGGTCCGCCGACGAACGGCGGACCGGGGGCCCTCTGCTGTTACCAGGTGCTCTGTGTGAGCGACCAGGTCAGACCGTCAAGTGATTACTTGAGGATCTTGGTGACCTGGCCGGCGCCCACGGTCCGGCCACCCTCACGGATGGCGAACTTCAGGCCCTCTTCCATGGCGACGGGCTGGATCAGCGACACGGTCATGAGGGTGTTGTCCCCCGGCATGACCATCTCGGTGCCCTCGGGAAGGGTCACAACGCCCGTTACGTCCGTGGTACGGAAGTAGAACTGCGGGCGGTAGTTGTTGAAGAAGGGGGTGTGACGGCCACCCTCGTCCTTCGACAGGATGTACGCCTGGCCCTCGAACTCGGTGTGCGGCGTGACCGAACCGGGCTTGATGATGACCTGGCCGCGCTCGACGTCCTCGCGCTTGATGCCACGGAGGAGCAGACCGACGTTCTCACCGGCCTGGCCCTCGTCGAGCAGCTTGCGGAACATCTCGATGCCGGTGACCGTGGTGGTGGTCTTCTCCTGCTTGATGCCCACGATGTCAACGGTCTCGTTGACCTTGAGGACACCACGCTCGATACGACCGGTGACGACGGTGCCACGACCGGTGATCGTGAAGACGTCCTCGATCGGCATCAGGAACGGCTTCTCGACGTCACGCTCGGGCTGCGGGATCGACTCGTCGACGGCCTTCATCAGCTCGAGGACGGTGTTGCCCCACTCCTTGTCGCCCTCAAGGGCCTTGAGCGCCGAGACCTTGACGACCGGAAGGTCGTCGCCCGGGAACTCGTACTCGGAGAGGAGCTCACGGACCTCGAGCTCGACGAGCTCGAGGATCTCCTCGTCGTCCACCATGTCGGCCTTGTTCAGCGCGACAACGATGTACGGAACGCCGACCTGGCGGGCCAGGAGCACGTGCTCCTTGGTCTGCGGCATCGGGCCGTCGGTGGCCGCGACCACGAGGATGGCGCCGTCCATCTGCGCCGCACCCGTGATCATGTTCTTGATGTAGTCGGCGTGACCCGGGCAGTCGACGTGCGCGTAGTGACGCTGCTCCGTCTGGTACTCGACGTGCGCGATCGAGATCGTGATACCGCGCTGGCGCTCCTCGGGAGCCTTGTCGATCTGGTCGAAGGCCGAGGCCTCGTTCAGGTCCGGGTACGCGTCATGCAGCACCTTGGTAATGGCGGCCGTGAGGGTCGTCTTACCGTGGTCAATGTGACCGATGGTGCCGATGTTGACGTGCGGCTTAGTCCGCTCGAACTTCGCCTTCGCCACTGGGTCCTCCTGGAGTGGTTCTGTACGCCTTGCTTCATCGGCGCCAGGTGATCTTTGCTGGGATGCCGGGGCCCGGGGCACCCGTCGCATTGCTTGCGCTCTGCGTCGAATGCCCCAGTGGCTCCGGTGATAAGCCTAAAGCGTGGACTCGGAAGAGTTACTCGCCCTTGGCCTTCGCGATGATCTCCTCGGCGACGTTCCGCGGAACCTCGGCGTAGGAGTCGAACTGCATCGAGTAGCTTGCGCGACCCGAGGTCTTGCTGCGGAGGTCTCCGACGTAGCCGAACATCTCCGAGAGGGGCACGAGGCCCTTCACGACGCGAGCGCCGCTGCGCTCCTCCATGGCCTGGATCTGGCCACGGCGGGAGTTGAGGTCGCCGATGACATCGCCCATGTAGTCCTCGGGCGTGGTGACCTCGACGGCCATCATCGGCTCCAGGAGCACGGGGGACGCCTTGCGGGCACCCTCCTTGAACGCCTGCGAACCGGCGATCTTGAAGGCGAGCTCCGAGGAGTCCACCTCGTGGTAGCCACCGTCGAGAAGGGTGATGCGGACACCCACCATCTCGTAACCGGCGAGGATGCCGAACTTCATGGCTTCCTGCGCGCCCGCGTCCACCGAGGGGATGTACTCACGGGGGATGCGGCCACCGGTGACCTTGTTCACGAATTCGTAGCTCGCGTCGCCGCCCTCGATGGGCTCCATCGCGATCTGCACCTTCGCGAACTGGCCGGTACCACCAGTCTGCTTCTTGTGCGTGTAGTCGATACGGTCGACGGTCTTGCGGATCGTCTCGCGGTACGCGACCTGGGGCTTGCCGACGTTCGCCTCGACGCGGAACTCGCGCTTCATGCGGTCGACGAGCACCTCGAGGTGAAGCTCGCCCATACCACCGATGATGGTCTGGCCGGTCTCCTCCTCGGAGTGGACCTGGAAGGAGGGGTCCTCCTCCGAGAGCCGCTGGATGGCGACACCCAGCTTCTCCTGGTCACCCTTGGACTTGGGCTCGATGGCGACCTCGATGACCGGCGCCGGGAAGTCCATGGACTCCAGGATCACCGGCTGCTTGTCGTCGCAGAGCGTCTCACCGGTCGTGGTCTGCTTCAGCCCCATGACGGCGATGATGTCGCCCGCGCCCACCGACGCGATCTCCTCACGCTTGTTCGCGTGCATGCGGTAGATCTTGCCGATGCGCTCCTTCTTGCCCTTGACCGAGTTCAGCACCGCGGTGCCGGCCTCGAGGCGGCCCGAATAAATCCGGACGAAGGTGAGCTTGCCGAGGTGCGGGTCGCTCGCGATCTTGAACGCAAGACCGGAGAACGGCTCGTCGTCGGACGGCTGGCGCTTGACGACGGTCTCGGGGTCCTTGACGTCGTGGCCCTCGATGGCCTCGACGTCCAGGGGGGACGGCAGGTAGCGGACGACCGCGTCGAGCAGGGGCTGAACGCCCTTGTTCTTGAAGGCCGTACCGCAGAAGACGGGAGTGACGGTGACGGAGTCCGCGGAGCCCTTGGAAGCAAGGGTGATCCGGCGGATGGCCGCGTACAGCTGCTCCTCGGTGGGCTCCTGGCCCTCCAGGTACAGCTCCATCATCTCGTCGTCGTTCTCCGAGACGGCTTCGAGCAGCTTGCCGCGCCACTCGTCGGCCGCCTCGATGTGCGTCTCCGGGATGTCGACGGTGTCGTACATCTCGCCCTTGGACGCCTCGGCGGACCAGACGAACGCCTTCATGGTGACGAGGTCGACGACACCCTTGAAGTCGGCCTCGGCGCCGATCGGGAGCTGCATGACCAGCGGCACCGCACCGAGGCGGTCGACGATCATGTCGACGCAGCGGTGGAACTCGGCACCGGTACGGTCCAGCTTGTTGACGAAGCAGATACGCGGCACGCCGTAGCGGTCCGCCTGACGCCAGACGGTCTCGGACTGCGGCTCGACGCCCGCGACACCGTCGAACACGGTGACAGCGCCGTCGAGGACGCGGAGCGAACGCTCCACCTCGACGGTGAAGTCGACGTGACCCGGGGTGTCGATGATGTTGATCGTGTGATCGACATCGTTGAGCGGCCAGTGGCAGGTCGTCGCGGCCGACGTGATCGTGATGCCGCGCTCCTGCTCCTGCTCCATCCAGTCCATCGTGGCTGCGCCGTCGTGGACTTCACCGATCTTGTAGCTCACACCGGTGTAGAAGAGGATCCGCTCAGTGGTGGTCGTCTTGCCCGCGTCGATGTGGGCCATGATCCCAATGTTGCGGACCTTGGCCAGGTCAAGCGAAGTGGTGGCCATAAGGCTCAATCTTCTCTCGGTCTCGATGTGGGTAGCGACTACCAGCGGTAGTGCGCGAAGGCCTTGTTGGACTCGGCCATCTTGTGGGTGTCCTCACGCTTCTTGACGGCAGCGCCAAGACCGTTCGAGGCGTCGAGCAGCTCGTTGGTGAGCCGCTCGGTCATCGTCTTCTCGCGACGGGCGCGGGAGTAGCCGACGACCCAGCGCAGCGCGAGGGTGGCGGCGCGACCGGGCTTGACCTCGATCGGCACCTGGTAGGTGGCGCCACCGACACGGCGGGACTTGACCTCGAGAGACGGCTTGACGTTCTCGAGAGCGCGCTTCAGCGTGATGACCGGGTCGGCGCCGGTCTTCTCGCGCAGGCCCTCCATGGCGCCGTACACGATCCGCTCGGCGGTGGAACGCTTGCCGTTCAGCAGGATCTTGTTGATCAGCGAGGTGACAAGAGGAGAACCATAGACCGGGTCAATGATGACCGGGCGCTTCGGGGCGGGGCCCTTACGAGGCATTCTTACTTCTCCTTCTTGGCGCCGTAGCGGCTGCGGGCCTGCTTGCGGTTCTTGACACCCTGGGTGTCGAGCGAACCGCGGATGATCTTGTAGCGAACACCGGGCAGGTCCTTCACACGGCCACCACGCACGAGCACGATCGAGTGCTCCTGCAGGTTGTGTCCCTCACCCGGGATGTAGGCCGTGACCTCAATGCCGGAGGTCAGACGAACACGCGCGACCTTGCGGAGCGCCGAGTTGGGCTTCTTCGGGGTGGTCGTGAAGACACGGGTGCAGACACCACGACGCTGGGGCGAGCCCTCGAGCGCGGGAGTCTTGTTCTTCTCGACCTTGTCCTGCCGGCCCTTCCGGACCAGCTGCTGGATCGTAGGCACTACTTCTCCGGTTTCTGTGTGCCGTGTAGTGAAACTAACCTGGAACAACTCCGACCCACGCGGTCGGGTGTGTCGAATACTGCAGACCCCCGCCGACATGGCGGGAAGGGCACAGATTGCGGTGGTCACTTACAGCTCGTCATGCGGTTGAAGACACGCACAGGAGCCAGGGCACACCCCAGGCACAAGGTCAGAGCGTACCTACCGCATCGACTGTGGTCAAAACAAATGCGAAGCTCCCCCGCGCACCATGTTTCTTCACCGAGGGCGACGCCTGCCGCTCGGGCTGTCTTCTCGTTCCTGCCCGGCACGGATGCTGCTTTCAGTAACTTGTCCCTGCAGGCCGCCACTGGGGGACGGAGAACGGTCATGGTGCAGGTACCGGCCCCGGGAGCAGACGGTCTCGACGACCGAGTGCCCTTCCTGGCCCGCCTCGAAGAAGGAGACCGTGGCGCGCTGCTCACTCTCGGTCGCGAGATGCGGTTCGCCCCACGAAGCGTGCTCGTGCGGGAGTACGAACCGTCGGCTCACGTCCTGATCGTCCTCAGCGGCTGGACCAAGGTGACGGCCACCGCACCCAATGGGTACGTGGTGCTGCTGGCGCTGCGCGGCCCCGGAGACATCATCGGCGAATCCGCCGCCCTCACCGGTCGTCCGCGATCGGCCACCGTCACAGCACTGGAAGCGGTACGGGCCAGGACGATCGACTACAACGGGTTCCGGACATACCTGTCCGAGTTCCCCGACGCCGCGATGCAGTTGCTCGGCCTGGCCAGCGACCGCACCCGCGCCGGTGACCAGCGGCGGCTGCAGTTCGCTTCACTCACCGTGCGTGAGCGCCTCGCCGTACTGCTGCTGGAGCTGGCCAGGGCCCACGGACGGGCGGTGCCGGAAGGCATCGAACTGGCTGTACCGCTGAGCAAGGTCGAGCTCGCTGGTTCCATCAGCGCCTCGCGGGAGATGGTTCAGCGGCTTCTCAAGGAACTGCGAGAACGCAAGGTCGTCGTGACAGGGCGCCGCACATTGATCATCTTGCGCCCGGACGTACTGCGACGGATCGGTGCGGGCGCCTGACCGTGTGCGCAGAGGGCCCGCCCTCTGTGCACACGGTCACACTTCCTCAGTGCCGTCTGTCCTCACCGTCGGTATCCGGTTCCGGTCACTCTGTCGCCGTACGGCAAACCGACCGAGAGGCACCCATGAGCACCCCCGTGAACCAGACCCTTCTCCTGCTGGACATCGAGCGCTACAGCGACAGAACCGACGTCGAGCAGGCGTATCTGCGGCGCATGCTCTACGACATCGCCGACGGCACCCTGGCCGCTGCCTCCATCGACGAGTCCCAGCGGAAGCGCGCAGACCGCGGCGACTCCGTGATGGAGCTGATCGACGCCAATGCATCGGTCAGTGCCTTGCTACGCGCCCTGATCACAGAGCTGCCCCTCCAACTGCGGGCTACCAATCAGCGGGCCTCCAGCAGCGCCCAGATCCGGCTGCGCGCCGTCCTGTCGACCGGCTATGTCGCCGTTGATGACAGGAACGGCTGGGTCGGCTCCGACCTGAACCACGCCTGCCGACTGCTCGACGCCAAACTGCTCCGGAGCGCACTGCGGGAGCGCTCCGACGATTTCGCGCTCTGCGTGTCGGACTCCGTACACCAGGGAATCGTCCGGCACGGCCATCCCGGAATCCGGCCGGAGGACTTCCGTCCCATTACTCCGGAGAGCAAGAACGGGCCGCTGTCGGCCTGGCTGTACGGGCCATTGCCGTCTGCCGGGGCCGCCCCGGCAGACGCTGCAACCGGCACGCCCCCCGTGACGCCGGCAGGGCAGGCGGGACTGGGCTCCGTACACGTCATGGGTGACCAGTACGGCGTAGCCGGTGGCACAGTGCACGGCGGGGCCAACTTCACCTTCGGTCACCGTCCCGGAGGAAACCGGTGACGGACACGGGCGAAGCGGGGAAGTCCGCGGGGAGCGCTCCGGACGGGGAGAAGACCGATGAGGAGAAGGTCCAGGACTCGGAAGAGGCAGGTCAGGAGCAGCGGCCGCCCGCCTGGGCCGCCAGGCTGGACCTCATCGAGCACAGCCCGGTGGGCCTGGCCAGTGTCCTGGTCGAGGGCGCGCAGTACGGAATGGCCGGGGGCGAGGTACACGGAGACGTCATCTACCAGTTCGGCGCATATGCCGAACCTCGTCCACTCTCCGGTGAGATCCCGGCGGACGACGTGGCGCGGCTGTCCATGGTCTTCACCGAAGGTCCGCGTTTCGCCGAGGCGCTGATCCGGCTGCGTGAGGAGCGGGTCCTGGTCCTGACAGGCAGCCGGGCCACCGGACGCAGCTCGGCCGGCCTGATGCTGCTGCACAGACTGGGGCTCGGCCAGATCCGGTTGCTCCCCTCCGACACTCCGCCGGCCGCCGTGCGCGATGAGCTCGACTGCGCGGCGGGCTACCTCCTGGCCGACATTGCCGTCAGCCGAAACCGGCCCCTGCAACAGGTGCATCTGCATGCCATTCGGGAGCAGCTGACCCGCAGCGGCGGTCACCTGGTGATCACGGTGGCCGAGTCGGCTTCCTACGGTGAACTGGCGTCGCTGCCCTGGGAGCCACCCCTGGCCATGGATGTTCTGGCGTCCCATGTCCGTGCCGCGGAGGGGGTCGCGGGATGGGATCGGGTACGCGGTCTGACGGCAGTCGACACGTTTCTCGAAAGGGACCACCCTCCAGGAGAGGCCGCGGCCTTCGCGGGCCAACTCGTCGCCGTCGCCGCGGGCACCGCCGAAGAAGCCAGTCTTGTCTCCTTCGGGGAGACGACCGTGCAGACACAGATCGAGTCCTGGCTGACCGGGAAGGATTTTTCCCTGCACGACAGGGCCTTTCTGGTCTCCCTCGGTGTGTTCGACGACGCGCCCTACGCAGTCGCCGCCGAATTGGCCGACGGGTTGTTCACCCGCCTCCAGCAGATCGAGAGCCCCTACCAGCCCAGTGGTGTCGCGGTATTCGGCAGTTCACGGAGCTCCCGTCTCGATCAGATCAGGGCACGTGGTTACGAGGCGCCCGAGACGACAGTCTGGGGCGCCGTGCCCCAGTACATGGCCACCTTCCGGGACGGCCGCGTGGCACCTCAACTGCTGGACACCGTATGGATGCTGTACCCCTCGGCACGGCCCGCGCTGGTCGGCTGGCTCCGTGAACTCGCTGCCGACGGGCGCCCTCTCGTACGGACCCGGGCGTCGGCAGCGGCTGCCCTCCTCACCCGCTCCGACCTGTCGTCGGGCCTCGCCCATCTCATCGAACCGTGGGCCGATTCCCGCAGCTATACCGCTCGGCTGGCCGCAGCCAACGCTCTTACTCTGGCGCACCTGCTGCACGCCGTCGCGATTCCGCAGATCCTCCATACCTGGTGCACCGGCGATGACGAGAACCGCCGCTGGACAGCGATCCGGGCCTACGGTCTGCTCGGCCCGGTGCTGCCCGATGATGCCCTGCAGGCATTGACCACAGCGGCACGCGAGTACTGCCGAAAGGAGGAGGACCGCAGGAAGCGCCGCGAGAAGGAAGAGGAGAGCGAGGAACTCCGGGAGCTGGTCGAGGCGATACAGCTATTGCTGCTCGCTGCCCGCGGGCCCGTACTCGCCAAGCTGGTGCTGCTCGTCGAACAGGACCGCGCCGTGAGCAATCCGGCCATCGGAGCGTTTCTGCTCGCCTGTGAGCAGCCGGTCAGCGAGGCGGACGACCGCCCTCTCGTCCTGGACTGGTACAGGACGGCTCTGCAGACGGCACCGTGCGAAGCACAGCAGTTGACCAGGCTGTGGGGTGCGGCGCTCGAAGATCCCCGCCACACCGGCCAGGCGGTACTGACCCTGCGTGCGTGGGTGGGGATCGCCGACCGGGTGCCGGAGGCGGAGGCGGCGCTGACCGTGCTGCTCCCAGGGCTCGCCCAGTATCCGTCACACCACCGGCGCCTCGAACATCTGCTGCGCACCGTGTGGAGCGCGGAAAGAGGCTTCCGTCTGCCCGTCGCCGACCGGCTGCTGGCATGCCTTCCTCACTGAGCGGGCCCGTACGAGGAGAACTCCATGTCTGAATTCCCGCTTCCGCCAGAACCGCCTCAGCCCGGCAACGGAGCCGACCCGCTCAAGGACCCCGTGCTCACCGTCCGGCAACTCACCCGCTTCACCTACCTGGGCCGACGGCCGGCCCTGCACAGTGACCATGCTCTGGTCTTCTTCACTGCCGAGGGCGACTATGAGGTCTTCATGCCTCCCCGGCGTCCTCGCCGTAGCGATGTCTTCGGCAAACGCTATATCGCGGTCTACGAGGTGGACGTGGGCCTGCACCCGGTCTCTCTGCCTGCCGCGCTGCCCAGCGCCATCGACGCTTTCAGTTTCGAGAGCGTCGCCGATCTCACCTGGCAAGTCGTGGACCCGGCCAAAGTGATCACGACAGGGGTACGTGACGTGCCCGCGCTGCTCGGCCCCCGTCTCGGCGGAATCCTGCGGGAAGCGAGCCGACGTCACCGGATCGATGCCGTCCCGGATGCCGAGTCGGCCGTTCAGAAGGCGTTCGACACCGCACCACCGATCGCCGCAGCGGAAGGCCTGAAGGTCGGCTGCACCGTAAGACTGCGCACGGACGAAGGTGAACGGACGCAGAGCCGCCGGCTGCGTACCGCCCGGCACGAGGCAGTCGCTTCGCCCCCGGAACACGGGATCAGGCTGGCCGAGCTGCGACGGGAGCTCGAAGAGCAGGACTACAAACAACGGATCACGGCGGAGCGGATCGGGTTCTACCGCTCGCACTTGTCGGAGGGCAGTTCTGCCGCTCTGGTGCTCCACCTTGTCGAGCACCCCGAGGACACAGCCCTGGTCGTGAAGAACCTGCACGATGAACAGGCTCAGCTGGTGAAGAACCAGCTCGACATGGTGGACCGCATCCTGGCGGAGCACGGTCTGGAGAGCTACCAGATGGAGAAGCCCAAGAACTACGTGATCGAGACCATGAACCGGTTGCTGTCCCAGTCCTCTCCCGCCCAGCCTCGGCAAGACACGAAACTGTTCCTGCCCGCCCCGGACGTGGGCACCGGCACCGGCACCGGCACCGGCACCGGCACCGAGAGCGTGGTCCGCCCGTGACCGCCGCCGACCCACCGGAGGCCCGTTCTTCTGTAGACGGGCGAGCCTCGGAGAAGCTCCTCGACAGCCTCCGTTCCGAGATCGGCCGGGCCGACAGCAAAGCCGCCGTCCTGATGGCTGCGCTCGGTCTGGCCAGCAGCGTCCATGCCACGCTGCTCGTCGGCCGGAATTGGTCCCCCTGGCACCTCTCCACGGCGGGACAGTGCCTGTACTGGCTCGGCGTCGCCGGGCTGGTCAGTGCGCTCCACTCACTGCTTCTCGCCGTACGCCCGCGCTACAGCGCGGGCGGCTGGCAGCCGGGCAGGCCTCTCACCCACTTCGCGGACGTGCAACGCGCCTGCGCTCTGGGACTGCTGGCCGATTCTCTCCCCACAACGGAACGCCGTCAGGCGTCACCGGCTCTGCTCATCGCGCTGGCCGAGACCAGTCGTATCGCGGGGCGAAAGCATCACTGGATTCGCTTGGGGGTGCTTGCTTTCACCGTCGCGACCCTTCTGATGCCCGCGGCTCTCCTCATCGGCTGACCACTACTGGACCGCGAACAGACAAGGAGTCCATTCGTGCGACCGTCGCCCGACCCGTCCCCGGCCGATCCCGGCCTTCGCTTTCAGCAAGGCCGCGTCCACATCAATGCACGCCGACGCCGAGCCGATGCCATCACGCTGGGCCACCTCGCCCTGCACATACCCCAGGCGCTTGTCAGCTTGCTGGTCGTGGTCGGCCCGTCAGCCTTCTTCGCGATACTCACCGGCGTACCCGTCTGGGCATGGGCCGGGGCGTGGCTGCTCAGCGGCGTTCTCGCCTTCTGGCAGCCAGTCGAAGCCATGCTGGCCCGTTTCTTCCTCGGGCTTCACCGCCCCACTCCCGCAGAACTGGCCCGGCTGAGGCCCGTGTGGCGCGAGGTGACTGCGCGGGCGGGTGTGGACAGCGCCGCGTACACCCTCTGGGTGGAGGAGAGCTCATCGACCGCCGCGTCACCGGCGACCGGCCGCATCGTGGGAGTGACGACCTACGCACTGGAACGTCTGCCCGAGGGGCAACTCGCCGCCGCGCTCGCGCACGAACTGGGACACCACGCGGGCGGCCATGCCTGGGCCGGACGGTTGGCCTACTGGTACTCGCTGCCCGCCAGTCTCGCCTGGCATCTTCTGCGGATGGTCGTTGCGAGGATCAGAAAGAAGTCGGCGGGTTCGGCGGTACTACTCCTCCTGGCAGTCACCGCCGGTGCACTGTACGCGGTGATCCTGACCCATGGGCTGGTCCTGCTGGCCCTGACCGCACCGTTCCTGATCGCCGCAGTCGGTCGCAGCGCGGAGCTACGCGCCGATCGGTTCGCGAGCAGCCTAGGACTCGAACCTCAGCTGACCGTGCTGCTGAGCAACATGCCCGTGCCGGACCGCAACGGCGGGAGAGACAAGGGGATGACAAGTCCCCTGACCCGGCTGCTGACGTCCCGTCCGGACTACCGCACCCGGCTGCACGCCCTTCACCGCCGCATTCCGCCGGCCCGCTGACAGCCGAAGGGCGGCCACCCCGCAGGATGACCGCCCTTCGTCAGACATGCGCCTTACTGGTTGTACGGACCGTAGTCGTAGTCCTCCAGCGGGACGGCCTGGCCGGAGCCGGTGCCGAACGGCGAGTAGTCGATGTCGTCGTAGCCGACGGCCGAGTACATCGCGGCCTTGGCCTCCTCGGTGGGCTCCACCCGGATGTTGCGGTAACGGGCGAGGCCCGTACCGGCCGGGATGAGCTTACCGATGATGACGTTCTCCTTGAGGCCGATCAGGGAGTCCGACTTGGCGTTGATCGCCGCGTCGGTCAGGACCCTGGTCGTCTCCTGGAAGGACGCCGCCGACAGCCACGACTCGGTGGCCAGCGACGCCTTGGTGATACCCATCAGCTGCGGACGGCCGGAGGCCGGGTGGCCGCCTTCCGTGACCACACGACGGTTCTCGGTCTCGAACTTCGAGCGCTCGACGAGCTCGCCCGGCAGCAGCTCCGCGTCGCCGGACTCGATGATCGTCACCCGGCGCAGCATCTGCCGGATGATGATCTCGATGTGCTTGTCGTGGATCGACACGCCCTGCGAGTTGTAGACCTTCTGGACTTCGCCGACCAGGTGGACCTGGACCGCACGCTGGCCGAGGATGCGCAGCACGTCGTGCGGGTTGGTGGCACCCACGGTGAGCTTCTGGCCCACCTCGACGCGGTCGCCCTCGCCCACGAGCAGACGGGCCCGCTTGGAGATCGGGAAGGGCGTCTCCTCGCTGCCGTCGTCCGGGGTGACGACGAGCTTCTTCGTCTTCTCGGTCTCCTCGATGCGGACGGTGCCCGCGGCCTCGGAGATCGGCGCGACACCCTTGGGCGTACGGGCCTCGAAGAGCTCGACGACACGCGGCAGACCCTGCGTGATGTCGTCACCGGCCACACCACCGGTGTGGAAGGTACGCATCGTCAGCTGGGTGCCGGGCTCACCGATGGACTGGGCGGCGATGATGCCGACCGCCTCACCGATGTCGACCAGCTTGCCGGTGGCCAGCGAGCGTCCGTAGCAGAAGGCACAGGTGCCGACCGCGGACTCACAGGTCAGGACCGAGCGGGTCTTGACCTCCTCGACACCGGCGCCCACCAGGGCGTCGATCAGGACGTCACCGAGGTCGACATTGGCCGGCGCGATGACCTTGCCGTCGATGACGACGTCCTCGGCGAGCATGCGGGCGTAGACCGAGGTCTCGACGTCCTCCGTCTTGCGGAGCACACCGTCCTCGCCCTTGACCGCGATCTTGAGCTTCAGACCGCGCTCGGTGCCGCAGTCCTCCTCGCGGATGATCACGTCCTGCGAGACGTCCACCAGACGACGGGTCAGGTAACCCGAGTCGGCGGTACGCAGGGCGGTGTCCGCGAGGCCCTTACGGGCACCGTGGGTGGAGATGAAGTACTCCAGAACGGAGAGACCCTCACGGAACGACGCCTTGATGGGACGCGGGATGGTCTCGTTCTTCGCGTTCGACACCAGACCACGCATACCGGCGATCTGCCGCATCTGCATCATGTTTCCTCGGGCACCCGAGTCAACCATCATGAAGATGGGGTTCGTCTTGGGGAAGTTCGCGTTCATCGCCTCGGCGACCTCGTTGGTCGCCTTGGTCCAGATCGCGATGAGCTCCTGCGTGCGCTCGTCCTTGGTGATCAGACCGCGCTCGTACTGCTTCTGGACCTTCTCGTCCTGGGCCTCGTAGCCCTGGACGATGGCCTTCTTGGCCTCCGGGACGACGATGTCCGAAACGGCGACGGTGACGCCGGAACGGGTCGCCCAGTGGAAGCCCGCCGCCTTCAGGTTGTCGAGCGTCGCCGCCACGATGACCTTGGGGTAGCGCTCGGCCAGGTCGTTGACGATCTCGGAGAGCTGCTTCTTGCCCACCGAGTAGTCGACGAACGGGTAGTCCTCGGGCAGCAGCTCGTTGAAGAGCGCGCGGCCCAGGGTCGTACGCAGCCGGAAGGTGTCGCCCGGCTGGTACTCGGGCTCGCCCGGCTCGGCGACCGGCGGCACCCAGCCACGCGGCGGGATGGTGCCCACCGGGAAGCGGATGTCGACCTTCGCCTGCAGCGACAGCTCGCGGTTGTCGAAGGCCATGATCGCCTCGGCCGCGGAGCCGAAGTTCCGGCCCTCGCCGATGACCTTGCGCTCCGCCTCGTCCGTCGTGAGGAAGAACAGTCCGAGCACCATGTCCTGGGTCGGCATGGTGACGGGACGGCCGTCGGCCGGCTTCAGGATGTTGTTCGAGGACAGCATCAGAATGCGGGCCTCGGCCTGCGCCTCTGCCGACAGCGGCAGGTGGACGGCCATCTGGTCACCGTCGAAGTCCGCGTTGAACGCGGTGCAGACGAGCGGGTGGATCTGGATGGCCTTGCCCTCGACCAGCTGCGGCTCGAACGCCTGGATACCCAGACGGTGCAGGGTCGGCGCACGGTTCAGCAGCACCGGGTGCTCGGCGATGACCTCTTCGAGGACGTCGTACACCACGGTGCGGCCGCGCTCGACCATGCGCTTGGCCGACTTGATGTTCTGCGCGTGGTTCAGGTCCACCAGGCGCTTCATCACGAACGGCTTGAAGAGCTCCAGCGCCATGGCCTTCGGCAGACCGCACTGGTGCAGCTTGAGCTGCGGGCCGACGACGATCACGGAACGCGCGGAGTAGTCCACACGCTTGCCGAGGAGGTTCTGGCGGAACCGGCCCTGCTTGCCCTTGAGCATGTCGCTCAGGGACTTCAGGGGACGGTTGCCGGGACCGGTGACCGGGCGACCGCGGCGGCCGTTGTCGAACAGCGCGTCGACGGCCTCCTGCAGCATCCGCTTCTCGTTGTTCACGATGATCTCGGGGGCACCGAGGTCGAGGAGACGCTTGAGGCGGTTGTTGCGGTTGATCACACGGCGGTACAGGTCGTTCAGGTCGGAGGTCGCGAAACGGCCACCGTCCAGCTGCACCATCGGACGCAGGTCCGGCGGGATGACCGGTACGCAGTCCAGCACCATGCCCTTGGGCTTGTTGCTGGTCTGCAGGAACGCGGAGACGACCTTGAGGCGCTTGAGCGCACGGGTCTTCTTCTGGCCCTTGCCGGTACGGATGATCTCGCGGAGGCGCTCGGCCTCCTCGTCGAGGTCGAAGGACTCGAGGCGCTTCTGCAGGGCGGCAGCACCCATGCAGCCGTCGAAGTACGTGCCGAAGCGGTCACGCAGCTCGCGGTAGAGCAGCTCGTCGCCCTCCAGGTCCTGGACCTTGAGGCTCTTGAAGCGGCTCCACACCTCGTCGAGACGGTCGATCTCGCGCTGCGCACGGTCACGCAGCTGCTTCATCTCGCGCTCGGCGCCTTCGCGCACCTTGCGGCGCACGTCGGCCTTGGCGCCCTCGGCCTCCAGCTCGGCCAGGTCGGTCTCGAGCTTCTTGGCGCGGGCCTCCAGGTCGGAGTCGCGGCGGTTCTCGACCTGCTGGCGCTCGACGGAGACGTGTGCCTCCAGCGAGGGCAGGTCGCGCGTCCGGCGCTCCTCGTCCACAAAGGTGATCATGTACGCGGCGAAGTAGATGACCTTTTCGAGGTCCTTCGGCGCGAGGTCGAGCAGGTAGCCCAGACGCGAAGGGACACCCTTGAAGTACCAGATGTGGGTGACGGGAGCGGCCAGCTCAATGTGGCCCATCCGCTCACGGCGCACCTTGGCGCGAGTGACCTCGACGCCGCAGCGCTCACAGATGATGCCCTTGAAGCGGACACGCTTGTACTTGCCGCAGTAGCACTCCCAGTCCCGGGTGGGGCCGAAGATCTTCTCGCAGAAGAGTCCGTCCTTCTCGGGCTTGAGGGTGCGGTAGTTGATGGTCTCCGGCTTCTTCACTTCGCCGTGGGACCAGGTCCGGATGTCGTCCGCGGTGGCGAGGCCAATCCGCAGCTCGTCGAAGAAGTTGACGTCGAGCACTTGTCGTCAATCCCTCTTTCGGGGGTTCGAGCCCCTCGCGTCAGCGAGAAAAATGGGCACTTCAGCAATGGTCTGAACGGGTCCGGGGAGAGCCGGCCGCCTCAGAGCGAGGCGGCCGGACAACCCGTCAGACCTCTTCGACGCTGCTCGGCTCTCGCCGGGACAGGTCGATACCGAGCTCCTCCGCTGCACGGAAGACGTCCTCGTCCGTGTCGCGCATCTCGATGGACATGCCGTCAGATGACAGCACCTCCACGTTGAGGCAGAGCGACTGCATCTCCTTGATGAGCACCTTGAAGGACTCGGGAATGCCGGGCTCGGGGATGTTCTCGCCCTTGACGATGGCCTCGTAGACCTTCACGCGGCCGGTCACGTCGTCGGACTTGATCGTCAGCAGCTCCTGGAGGGCGTAAGCGGCGCCATAAGCCTCCAGCGCCCACACCTCCATCTCACCGAAGCGCTGTCCACCGAACTGAGCCTTACCACCCAGCGGCTGCTGGGTGATCATCGAGTACGGGCCGGTCGACCGCGCGTGCAGCTTGTCGTCGACCAGGTGGTGGAGCTTGAGGATGTACATGTACCCGACGGAGACCGGGTCCGGGAACGGCTCGCCGGAGCGGCCGTCGAACATCCGGGCCTTGCCGGACGGGAGGACCATGCGGTCACCGTCGCGGTTCGGGATGGTGGACTCGAAGAGACCGGAGATCTCGTCCTCGCGCGCACCGTCGAAGACCGGGGTGGCGACGTTGGTGCCGGCGGCCACGTCGTCGGCGCCGATGGACTTGAGGCGCTCCATCCACTCCTCGTTGCCCTCGACCTTCCAGCCCTGGCTGGCGAGCCAGCCGAGGTGGATCTCCAGGACCTGGCCCGGGTTCATCCGGGACGGGACACCCAGCGGGTTGAGGATGATGTCGACCGGGGTGCCGTCCTCCAGGAACGGCATGTCCTCGATCGGCAGGATCTTCGAGATGACGCCCTTGTTGCCGTGACGGCCGGCGAGCTTGTCACCGTCGGTGATCTTGCGCTTCTGCGCGACGTAGACGCGGACCAGCTGGTTCACGCCGGGCGGCAGCTCGTCGCCCTCTTCGCGGTCGAAGACGCGGACGCCGATGACCTTGCCGATCTCGCCGTGCGGCACCTTCAGCGAGGTGTCGCGCACTTCGCGCGCCTTCTCACCGAAGATCGCACGGAGCAGGCGCTCCTCCGGGGTGAGCTCGGTCTCGCCCTTGGGCGTGACCTTGCCGACCAGGATGTCGCCGGCGACGACGTCGGCACCGATACGGATGATGCCGCGCTCGTCGAGGTCGGCGAGGACCTCTTCGGAGACGTTCGGGATGTCCCGGGTGATCTCCTCCGGGCCGAGCTTGGTGTCACGGGCGTCGACCTCGTGCTCCTCGATGTGGATCGAGGAGAGGACGTCGTCCTGCACGAGGCGCTGCGACAGGATGATCGCGTCCTCGTAGTTGTGACCTTCCCACGGCATGAAGGCGACAAGGAGGTTCTTGCCGAGCGCCATCTCGCCGTTCTCGGTCGCCGGGCCGTCGGCCAGCACCTGGCTCTCGATCACCCGGTCGCCCTCGTTGACGACGACCTTCTGGTTGACCGATGTGCCCTGGTTCGAGCGGGAGAACTTGGCGATGCGGTACGTCGAGTACGTGCCGTCGTCGTTGGCGATGGTGACGTAGTCCGCGGATACCTCCTGGACCACACCGTCCTTCTCCGCCTTGAGGACGTCACCGGCGTCGACCGCGCAGCGGTACTCCATGCCGGTGCCGACCAGCGGCGCCTCGGACTGGATGAGCGGCACGGCCTGACGCATCATGTTCGCGCCCATGAGGGCACGGTTGGCGTCGTCGTGCTCCAGGAACGGGATCATCGCGGTCGCGACCGACACCATCTGGCGCGGCGAGACGTCCATGTAGTCGACGTCGTCGCCGGGGATGTAGTCGACCTCGCCGCCACGACGGCGGACCAGGACGCGCGGTTCGGTGAACCGCATGTCCTCGGAGAGCGTCGCGTTGGCCTGGGCGATGACGAAGCGGTCTTCCTCGTCGGCCGTGAGGTAGTCGACGTCGTCGGTGACGACACCTTCGACGACCTTGCGGTACGGCGTCTCGACGAAGCCGAACGCGTTGACCCGGCCGTAGGAGGCGAGCGAACCGATCAGACCGATGTTCGGGCCTTCGGGCGTCTCGATCGGGCACATGCGTCCGTAGTGGGACGGGTGCACGTCACGGACCTCGAAGCCGGCCCGCTCACGGGAGAGACCACCCGGGCCAAGAGCCGACAGGCGGCGCTTGTGGGTGAGACCCGACAGCGGGTTGTTCTGGTCCATGAACTGGGACAGCTGGCTGGTGCCGAAGAACTCCTTGATGGAGGCGACGACGGGCCGGATGTTGATCAGGGTCTGCGGCGTGATCGCCTCGACGTCCTGGGTCGTCATGCGCTCACGCACGACGCGCTCCATCCGGGCCAGGCCGGTACGGACCTGGTTCTGGATGAGCTCGCCGACGTTGCGCAGACGGCGGTTGCCGAAGTGGTCGATGTCGTCGGTCTCGACGACGATCTGACGGCCGGACTCGCCCACCGTCTCGGTCTCGCCGGCGTGCAGCTTGACCAGGTACTTGATGGTGGCGATGACGTCGTCGCTGGTGAGCACACCTGCGTCGAGCGGCTCGTCGGCGCCGAGCTTCTTGTTCACCTTGTAGCGGCCGACCTTCGCGAGGTCGTAGCGCTTCGGGTTGAAGTAGAGGTTCTCGAGCAGCGTCTGAGCAGCCTCGCGTGTGGGCGGCTCGCCCGGACGCAGCTTGCGGTAGATGTCGAGCAGTGCGTCGTCCTGGCCCTGGGTGTGGTCCTTCTCCAGGGTGGCGCGCATCGACTCGTACTCGCCGAACTCCTCCAGGATCTGCTCAGTGGTCCAGCCGAGAGCCTTGAGGAGGACGGTGACGGACTGCTTGCGCTTGCGGTCGATGCGGACACCGACCATGTCGCGCTTGTCGATCTCCATCTCCAGCCAGGCACCCCGGGACGGGATGATCTTGGCCGAGAAGATGTCCTTGTCGGACGTCTTGTCGATGGAGGAGTCGAAGTAGACGCCGGGCGAACGGACCAGCTGCGACACCACGACACGCTCGGTGCCGTTGATGACGAACGTGCCCTTGTTGGTCATGAGCGGGAAGTCGCCCATGAAGACCGTCTGAGACTTGATCTCACCGGTCTCGTTGTTGGTGAACTCGGCCGTGACGAAGAGCGGCGCAGCGAACGTGAAGTCGCGGTCCTTGCACTCGTCGATCGAGTTCTTCGGGGGCTCGAAACGGTGGTCGCGGAACGTCAGCGACATCGACCCCGAGAAGTCCTCGATCGGCGAGATCTCTTCGAAGATCTCTTCCAGACCGGACTTGGTGGGAACGTCCTGTCCGCTCTCGAGAGCGGCCTCGACGCGACCCTTCCAAGCGGCATTACCGAGCAGCCAGTCAAAGCTTTCGGTCTGCAGCGCAAGGAGGTTCGGAACCTCGAGGGGCTCCCTGATCTTTGCAAAGGAGATGCGCAGCGGGGCGGTGCTGGCGCCGTTGTTCGTATTGGAGGTCGAGGCGTTGCGCGAGGCGGCCAAGAGGGGGTCCTTCCGAGGGCTCGGACTCACTACGCGCGTACCGGTCCCAAGCGGGGCACAGAGAGAGACATCCCAGGTCAGGGAGGGCAGTCTTCGATGCTCAAGCGTGGGCATGCCCCTGGTGACGGGCAGGAGGCAGCTAACAGGCAGCGCAAAGGGTCAGTGTAGCCATAAGGCTCACTGATGTCCAGAGCGGGTTCTGGGAGACCCTCATTCTTCTTCTCAACACCTGCGTCAAAGCTTCCCTCTTCGTCGCCGATCCATGCCTCGGATACGGATCGATGTGACGACGCGTCCTGAGAATTGCGCGCTCCGTGCGGTTCGTCAAGGCCCCCCACCCCTCGGGGGTCGCCGTCGGCCACGCTGCGGGAGCGAGAGAGGGCACCAGGCCCGGCGCGCAACGAAGATCACCATACTCGTCACGGCGGGAAGAGCAAGGCAGGCAGGAGGGGCGTCAGGCACGCGAAAGGGCGACCACCCGGATGGGTGATCGCCCTTCGCTGTGCAGATGTACGCCGAGGGCGTACGAGGGAGTCCGGAGACTCCCGGAATTACTTGACCTCGACCGAGGCGCCGGCGCCCTTGAGGGACTCGGCAGCCTTCTCGGCGGCCTCCTTGGCGACCTTCTCGAGGACGGGCTTCGGGGCGCCGTCCACGAGGTCCTTGGCCTCCTTGAGGCCCAGCGAGGTCAGCTCACGCACGACCTTGATGACCTGGATCTTCTTGTCGCCGGCACCGGTGAGGATGACGTCGAACTCGTCCTGCTCCTCAGCGGCCTCGGGGGTGGCGGCGGCGCCACCGGCGGCGGCAACGGCGACCGGGGCGGCAGCCTTGACGTCGAACTTCTCCTCGAAGGCCTTGACGAACTCGGAGAGCTCGATGAGGGTCAGGGTCTCGAACTGCTCGAGCAGCTCGTCCTGGGACAGCTTCGCCATGATGGCGTCCTTCCACTTTTTCGGCAGGTGCCGGGTGTATATGACGGCGGGCGTACGGGCCCGCTGCGACGCGAAGCCGAATTACTCGGCGTCGGCCTCGGCGGGAGCCGGCGTACCGGCACCGCCCTGCTCGACCTTGGCGCGAAGGGCGTCCGCGGTGCGGACGAACTCCGACAGCGGGGCCTGGAAAGTCGCCGCGGCCTTGGCCATCGACGCCTTGATTCCACCGGCCACCTTGGCGAGCAGAACCTCGCGGGACTCGAGGTCCGCGAGCTTCTTGAACTCATCCGCGGACAGCGCCTTACCATCAAGGACACCGCCCTTGATGACGAGGTTGGGGTTCTCCTTGGCGAAGTCACGAAGACCCTTCGCCGACTCCACCGGGTCACCGGTGACGAAGGCAACCGCCGTCGGACCTGCGAACAGGTCGTCCAGCGTGTTGATCCCGGCCTCGTTGGCCGCGATCTTGGTCAGCGTGTTCTTCACCACGGCGTACTGGGCGTTCTCACCGAGCGAACGGCGCAGCTGCTTGAGCTGGGCCACGGTGAGACCCCGGTACTCGGTCAGCACAGCGGCGTTCGAGCTGCGGAACTTGTCCGCCAGCTCGGCTACCGCGGCAGCCTTGTCGGGCCTTGCCATAGAGCGTCGGCCTCCTTCCGGGTGATGAGGACCGCTCAGAAGGGGCTGGACAGACGAAACGCCCCGGCACAGGTGCACGGGGCGCGAGCTCGACCGGACGGATCCGGGAGCACTTCCACGATCACCTGCGCGAGTCGCCCGCTTCCAGCGGATCCTTCGGCCACCGCGCCCTCTCACGAGCACACGGCAACGACCAGCGGTCTTTGGCTTCGTCGGAAGAGTACGCGAACGGGGGCACGCCGAGCAAATCCGTTCCCGGTCAGCTGATTGAGCGCCCGGACACGGGGGTAGAGGGCGGGACTCCACCGGGCCGGCCGACGGCCTGTTGGCGGCGCGGCGGCCCGTACCGCCGTGCCGTAGCCGGGGCGTACGGGCCCGTGGCGCGCCGTACGCCCCCCTCCGAGGATCCGGGCCGGGGGCAGCGGCACCATGCCGCCGCCAGCGCCTCCTGTACCGCGCCTGTGCCGCCCCTGAAGCGGAGCGGCAGCGCGGGAGAACAGGGGGCAACGCAGAAGCCGGGCCCCGCACCTCCGGAGAGGCGCGGGGCCCGGCTCACAGCACGCGTTTCCCGCGGCTGCCTGCCGATCCGGAGATCAGACGGCGGCCGGGTCCTCCTCGACGAGGAGGTTGCGGGTGCGGTTGGCGTCCAGCGGGATGCCGGGGCCCATCGTGGTGGCCAGCGTGGCCTTCTTGATGTAGCGGCCCTTGGCGGCCGACGGCTTCAGACGGAGGACTTCCTCCAGCGCCGCGGCGTAGTTCTCGACCAGCTTCGTCTCGTCGAAGGAGACCTTGCCGATGATGAAGTGCAGGTTCGAGTGCTTGTCGACACGGAACTCGATCTTGCCGCCCTTGATGTCCGTGACAGCCTTCGTCACGTCAGGGGTGACCGTTCCGGTCTTCGGGTTCGGCATGAGCCCACGCGGACCGAGCACGCGGCCGAGGCGGCCGACCTTGCCCATGAGGTCCGGGGTGGCGACGACGGCGTCGAAGTCCAGACGGCCCTTCGCCACCTCGTCGATGAGCTCGTCGGCGCCGACGATGTCGGCGCCCGCGGCCTCCGCGGCCGCAGCACGGTCACCGGTCGCGAAGACCAGGACCCGGGCGGTCTTGCCGGTGCCGTGCGGCAGGTTCACGGTGCCGCGGACCATCTGGTCGGCCTTGCGCGGGTCGACGCCCAGACGCATGGCGACCTCGACGGTGCCGTCGAACTTGGTGGCGGAGGTGTCCTTGGCGAGGCGGACGGCTTCGAGCGGGGCGTACAGCTTGTCCGCGTCGACCTTGGCGTCCGCAGCGCGGAGAGTCTTGCTGCGCTTCACTTCTGCTCCTAGATGGGGAGTGGGAGTCGTGGTGCGGGCCGGCGCTGGCCCTACCACTGTGGTGCGGAGGGGGGCTTGATCAGCCCTCGACCGTGACGCCCATGGAACGGGCGGTGCCGGCGATGATCTTGGCCGCGGCCTCGATGTCGTTGGCGTTCAGGTCGGGCATCTTGGTCGTGGCGATCTCGCGGACCTGCTCGCCGGTGAGCTTGGCGACCTTGGTCTTGTGCGGCTCGCCGGAGCCCTTCTCCACACCCGCGGCCTTGAGGATCAGCTTCGCGGCCGGCGGAGTCTTGGTGATGAAGGTGAAGGAGCGGTCCTCGTAGACCGTGATCTCCACCGGCACGACCATGCCACGCTGCGACTCGGTCGCGGCGTTGTAGGCCTTGCAGAACTCCATGATGTTGACGCCGTGCTGGCCCAGCGCGGGGCCGACCGGCGGAGCCGGGTTGGCCGCGCCGGCCTTGATCTGGAGCTTGATAAGCCCCGTGACCTTCTTCTTCTTGGGAGGCATTGCTCTCTCCGGGTCCTAGTGAGAGTGTTTCGCCGCCATTCCGGTCATCCGGACGGAGGCATACCGCGCAACGATAACGGGTATAGCTGCGCGACCAAAAACCAAGCAGGTCAGACGGCTGGTGAGCCGGTCTGACCTGCTTGGAAGGCGTGTGTGCCAGAAGCCGTGCGGCCGGGGGGCCGCTAGTTCTTCTGGATCTGGTCGAAGCTGAGCTCGACCGGGGTCTCGCGGCCGAAGATCTCGACGAGGCCCTTGACCTTCTTCGAGTCGGCGTTGATCTCGTTGATCGTCGCCTGGAGCGTCGCGAACGGGCCGTCGGTGACGGTGACCGAGTCGCCCACCTCGAAGTCGAGCACCTGGACCTCGACCTTGCGGGCCGGAGCCGGCTTGCCCTCGGCCTCGGCGGCCTCGCGGGCGGCCTTCTCCTCGGCCTCGGGGGCGAGCATCTTGACGATCTCGTCCAGGGTCAGCGGGTACGGGTCGTAGGCGTTGCCGACGAAGCCGGTGACTCCGGGGGTGTTGCGGACCACGCCCCAGGACTCGTTGGTGAGGTCCATGCGGACCAGGACGTAACCGGGAAGCTTGTTCTGGCGGACGTTCTTGCGCTCGCCGTTCTTGATCTGGACGATCTCTTCCTCGGGCACTTCGGCCTGGTAGATGAACTCCTCGACGTTCAGCGAGACGGCACGCTGCTCCAGGTTGGCCTTCACACGCTTCTCGTAACCGGCGTACGTGTGGATGACGTACCACTCACCCGGCAGCCCGCGGAGTTCCTGGCGCAGGGCCTCGACCGGGTCGACCGGGGGAACGTCGGCGGCTTCCTCGGCTGCCTCTTCGTCCTCGGCCTCTTCGGCGGCTGCCTCCACCTCGGCGGCGGCTTCGGCGTCGTCGGCGGACTCCGCCACGGCCACGGCCTCGTCCTCGGCGTGCACAGCGGACTCTTCGGCGGGCTCACCGGCGGCGGCGTCGGCAGCTTCGGCCTGGTCCGGCTCCACAGCGTCTGCCGCCTCGACGATGTCGAGCTCGTCCTCTGCGGACGCGACGCTCTCGCCCGGCTCGACGGCCTCGTTCAGGTTCGGGTCAGACACGGTGGCTGCTTCTTCCTGGATACAAATCGGGTGGAACATGCGAAAAAGACGCCGCTCCCGGCGCCTTTCGCGGATCAGCCAAAGACGTACTTGGCGGCCTGGTTGAAGCCATAGTCAATCACGGTCACGATGCCGATCATGATGACGACGAAAACGATCACCACGGTGGTGTAGGTCGAGAGCTGGCTACGAGTCGGCCAGACGACCTTGCGCAGTTCCGCGACGATCTGGCGGTAGAAGAGCGCGAGGCGGCCGAAGGGGCCCTTCTTGCCGCGCTTCCCGCCCTTGCGCGCCTTCTTCGACTCCGGCGCTTCATCCTGCGCATCAGGCACGTCGATGGAGCCGACGGCGTCCGTCACGATCTCTCACCTGATTCCGGGTCGTGGCCGTGCCGCGCCCGGTGGAGCCGCACGGCGGTGCATAGATGTACGTACATGCGCACACAGCCTGGCGAAGGTGTGTGTAGCAGGGCCGGAGGGACTTGAACCCCCAACCGCTGGTTTTGGAGACCAGTGCTCTACCAATTGAGCTACGACCCTTTGTGGTTCCCCCAACCTACCGCATCCGACCGGGTGCACGGAGTGCGCTCGGCAGGACGGCTGGTGAAGGCCAACGACGAGTGAGTGTACGTGGTCGGGGGCCTGACGTCGAACAGCTTCGGCCGGGCCGGTCCGCACGAGGCCCCTGTCTTTCCGGTTGCCCTCAGGTGCCGGGGCCGCGGGAGCCCGGCACGGGCCCGGTTCCCGCTCGCCGTACGGCTGTTGCCGGACCCGGTGTCCGCCCTTCGAAACCTGTGTGCCGAGTCCGTTTGCGGTCTGGGACCATGGGCCCCATGAGCGCCGCAACTCCTCCGACCGAGCGCAGGGTCTCCGCCCGCATCGGTGCCATCTCCGAGTCCGCCACTCTCGCCGTCGACGCCAAGGCGAAGGCCCTGAAGGCCGCCGGGCGTCCGGTGATCGGCTTCGGTGCCGGTGAGCCCGACTTCCCCACGCCCGGCTACATCGTCGAGGCCGCGATCGCGGCCTGCAGCAACCCGAAGTACCACCGCTACACGCCGGCCGGCGGGCTCCCCGAGCTCAAGGCCGCCATCGCCGCGAAGACCCTGCGCGACTCCGGTTACGAGGTCGAGGCGTCCCAGGTGCTCGTCACCAACGGCGGCAAGCAGGCGATCTACCAGGCGTTCGCCGCGATCCTCGACCCGGGCGACGAGGTCATCGTCCCGGCTCCGTACTGGACCACGTACCCCGAGTCGATCCGGCTCGCGGGCGGTGTCCCGGTCGAGGTCGTCGCCGACGAGACCACCGGTTACCGGGTCTCGGTCGAGCAGCTGGAGGCCGCCCGCACGGAGCGGACCAAGGTCGTCCTCTTCGTCTCGCCGTCCAACCCGACGGGCGCCGTGTACAGCCGCGCCGACACCGAGGCCATCGGCCGCTGGGCCGTCGAGCACGGTCTGTGGGTGCTGACGGACGAGATCTACGAGCACCTGATCTACGGAGACGCCGAGTTCACCTCGCTGCCCGCCGTCGTGCCCGAGCTGCGTGACAAGTGCATCGTGGTCAACGGCGTGGCCAAGACGTACGCCATGACCGGCTGGCGCGTGGGGTGGATCGTGGGCCCGAAGGACGTCGTGAAGGCCGCGACGAACCTCCAGTCGCACGCCACCTCCAACGTCTCCAACGTCTCGCAGGCGGCCGCGCTCGCCGCGGTGTCGGGGAACCTGGACGCGGTCGACGAGATGCGCACGGCCTTCGACCGGCGCCGCAGGACCATCGTGCGGATGCTCAACGAGATCGACGGTGTGCTCTGCCCGGAGCCGGAGGGCGCGTTCTACGCGTACCCCTCGGTGAAGGCGCTCATCGGCAAGCAGATCCGCGGCAAGCGCCCGCAGAGCTCGGTGGAGCTGGCCGCGCTGATCCTGGACGAGGTCGAGGTCGCCGTGGTGCCCGGTGAGGCGTTCGGCACCCCCGGCTACCTGCGTCTGTCGTACGCGCTCGGCGACGACGACCTGGTCGAGGGCGTCTCCCGGGTCCAGAAGCTGCTGGCCGAGGCGACGGACTGACGCCGGCCGACTGCCAAGGAACGGGCCTCCGGTTCTCACCGGGGGCCCGTTTCTTCGTTCGGTCGTCTCCTCGTTGGGGGAAAGCGGCTACCGGTGCGGCCGCTCCGTACGGCAGGATCCTCGGATGGAGCGAGTACGTGACATCCGGCTACTGCCCAAGGCCCATCTGCACCTGCATTTCACCGGGTCGATGCGGCCCACGACGCTGCTGGAACTGGCCGGCAGATACGGCGTGCACCTGCCTGAGGCGCTGACCGGCGGTGAGCCTTCCCCAAACTCTCGGCTTCGCTCGAACGGGGGAGACCCCATTTCGCTGCGGGCCACCGACGAGCGCGGCTGGTTCCGTTTCCAGCGGCTGTACGACATCGCGCGGTCCTGTCTGCGCACCCCCGAGGACATCCAGCGGCTGGTGCGGGAGGCCGCGCAGGAGGATGTCGCCGACGGTTCGGGGTGGCTGGAGATCCAGGTCGACCCCACGTCGTACGCCCCGTTCCTCGGCGGGCTGATCCCGGCGCTTGAGGTCATTCTGGACGCGGTGGACGCCGCTTCGCGCGACACCGGGCTCGGGATACGTGTGGTGGTCGCGGCGAACCGGATGAAGCATCCGCTGGACGCCCGGACCCTGGCGCGCCTCGCGGTGCGTTACGCGGACCGCGGGGTGATCGGCTTCGGACTCTCCAACGACGAACGCCGGGGCATGGCACGGGACTTCGACCGAGCGTTCGCCATCGCCAGGGAGGGCGGTCTGCTGGCGGCGCCGCACGGCGGGGAGCTGAGCGGGCCCTCGTCGGTCCGGGACTGCCTGGACGATCTGCACGCGGCCCGGATCGGGCACGGGGTGCGGGCCGCGGAGGATCCGCTGCTGCTGAAGCGGCTGGCCGAGCGCGGGGTGACCTGTGAGGTCTGCCCGGCGTCGAATGTGGCGCTGGGTGTCTACGAGAAGGCCGAGGACGTACCCCTGCGAAAGCTGTTCGACGCCGGGGTGCCGATGGCGCTCGGTGCGGACGACCCGCTGCTGTTCGGGTCGCGGCTGGCGGCCCAGTACGAGCTGGCGCGGGCCCAGGGGTTCGATGACGGTGAACTGGCCGAGCTGGCACGGCAGTCGGTGCGCGGCTCGGCGGCGCCGGCCGACGTCCGGCGGAAGCTGCTCGCCGGCATCGACGACTGGCTCACCGGCTGAGCCCTCGCACGACCCCCCGCAGCAGGGTGCGCGCGATCCCGGCGGCGAACGCGTCGAGCGGCTGCGGGGGCCTGCCGTCCTCGGTCATGTCGTACGCGAAGGCGCGCTGGGCGCAGGCGCCGAGCAGCAGGGAGGCGGCGGCGTAGGTGTCGGTGCCGCTGTCGATCCGGCCCGCGTCCCGCTCGGCGCGCAGATAGGCGTCGACGCCGCGGATGGGCATGTGCGGGCCGGTGCCGAGTTCGCGCATGGCTGCTTCGTGGCGGCGTTTGAGCGGGGGGTCCGCGTAGAGCGAGGCGGCGATCGGGAAGCTCTGTTCGTAGAAGAGGGCGGCTCTGCGGGCGATCTCGGTGAGGTTCTCCTCGACGCTGTGGCGCTGGGGCTCGGCGGTCAGTTCGTCGAGGAGCGGGGTCAGTCTGGGCAGCCGTTCCCTGAGAACGGTCACGAACAGCTCTTCCTTGCTCGCGAAGTGCTTGTAGAGCGCCGCTTCCGAGCAGCCGGCCGCTCGGGCGATCTCCTTGGTGGTGGTCCGGGCCAGGCCGATGGTCAGCATGAGGCTGTGTGCGGCGTCGACGATCCGGCCGCGGGCGGGCTTCTGCTGCACGGGGGGCTGCACGGGTGCTCCTACCTGGCTTGACGGAGGGGTGAGTGACTGCCCACTCTAGAGGTGAGTGAATACTTACCCACTACGAGGGGCCACCTCTGCTGACCATCTCTGCCGACCACCTTGGGAGGGTGTGCGATGAGGCTCACAGTGTTCGGAGCGACCGGCGGTATCGGCGGACAGATCGTCCGGCAGGCACTGGCCGCGGGCCATCAGGTCACGGCCGTGGTCCGGGATCCGGCACGGCTCACGGCGACCGGGGAGGGCCTCGATGTGGTCCGCTCGGATCTCGGTGACCCGGAGCCGCTGCGGGCGGCCGTGGCCGGGCGGGACGCGGTGCTCTCCGGGCTGGGCGCGCGCGGCCGTAAGGACGCGGGCATCACCCAGGTGCTGACCCGGCCGGTGCTCGCGGCCATGGAGGCGGAGGGGGTGCGGCGGCTGCTCGTGGTGAGCGCGGCGCCGCTGGCACCGCCGGGGGGCCAGTCGTTCGCGGACCGCGCCGCGCTCGGTGTGATCGGCGTGATCCTGAAGGCGGTCTACGAGGACCTGCGGGTCATGGAGGCCGAGGTCGCGCGCAGCGCCACGGACTGGACGGTGGTACGCCCGCCGAAGCTGACGGACAAGCCGGTGACCGGCGAGTACCGGACCGTCGTCGGGGGCAGTCCGCGCGGCGGGCGGAGCATCTCGCGCGCCGATGTGGCGCACGCGATGCTGGCGATGATCGACGATCGGGCGACGGTGCGGCAGGGGGTCGGGATCGCGTACTGACGGGCCGACGCCGGAGCGCCGCCCGTCACGGGCCGACGCCCACCGCCACAGGCGACGCCCACCGTCACGGGCGGATGCCCGCCGTCACAGGCTGACGCCCACCGTCACCGGCTCGTTGACCAGGGTCACGCCGAACGCCTCGCGGACTCCGGCCACGACCTCGCGGGCGAGTGCGAGCAGGTCGTCGGTGGTGGCCCGGCCCCGGTTGGTGAGGGCCAGGGTGTGCTTGGTGGAGATACGGGCCGGGCCCGTGCCGTATCCCTTGGTGAAGCCGGCCCTGTCGATGAGCCAGGCCGCCGATGTCTTGGTCAGCCCCTCCCCCGCCGGGAACGCGGGCGGCGCGGCCTCCGCTCCGAGCCGCTCCCGTACCCGCGCGCGGAACACCGCGAACTGCGCGTCGTCGAGGATCGGGTTGGTGAAGAACGAACCGGCCGACCAGGTGTCGTGGTCGTCGGCGTCCAGGACCATGCCCTTGCCCGCGCGCAGCTTCAGTACGGTCTCGCGGACCGTCGCCGCCGGCACCCGGTCGCCCGCCTCGACCCCGAGGACGCGGGCCGTCTCGGGATACTTCACGGGCGCCGAGAGACCGCCGGCGTCCTCGAGCTCGAAACGGACCCGGAGCACCAGATAGCGGTCGGGTTCGGCCTTGAAGCGACTGTGCCGGTACGAGAACCGGCACTCGGCGTTCGAGAGGGTGACCGTCTCGCCCGTGGTCCTGTCGTACGCGATGACCTCGGTGAGGGTCGACGAGACCTCCTGGCCGTACGCCCCGACGTTCTGGATCGGGGTGGCTCCGGCGGATCCGGGGATTCCGGCGAGGCACTCGATGCCCGCGAGTCCGGCCTCGACGGTACGGGCCACCGCGTCGCTCCAGACCTCACCGGCCGCGAGTTCGAGCGCGGTACCGGAGAGCGAGAATCCGCGGGTCGCGATCCGCAGGGCGGTGCCGGCGAACCCCTTGTCGCCGATGACCAGATTGGAGCCGCCGCCGATGACGAGCAGCGGGGTGCCGTTCGCGTCGGCCTCCCGGACGGCCGCGATCACTTCGGCGTCGGTCTCCGCCGTGACCAGCCGGGCCGCGGGGCCGCCGAGACGGAAGGTGGTCAGGGGGGCGAGTGGGGCTTCAAGGAGTTCCTGCACGGGCCAAGCGTACGAGAAGGGCCGCACCGGACGGGCGGGGCCGTTCCCGTGCGTTCCCTGCCGTTCCCTTCCGTTCGCTCACGTTCGCACGCGGAAGGCCGTTTACGATCCGTCCGGGTATGCGGCAAGGGGCGCCCGCCTGCGCGAACGCCCCTTGCCGCATGCCCGCACCGCCTCAGGCGAGGCGCACCACCGCGCGGGACATGCCCAGCACCTTCTTGCCGTCGCTCATCGCGGTGAGGTCCACCCGCACCGTCCGGTCCTCCGGCTCGCCCACGACGGCCGCGACCTTGGCGCTGACCTCGATCAGCGCCCCGTCGGAGTCGTTCGGGACGATCACCGGCTTGGTGAACCTGACGCCGTACTCCACGACCGCGCCCGGGTCACCGACCCAGTCGGTCACCACCCGGATCGCCTCGGCCATGGTGAACATCCCGTGCGCGATGACGTCGGGGAGCCCGACCTCCAGGGCGAACTTCTCGTTCCAGTGGATCGGGTTGAAGTCGCCGGACGCGCCCGCGTACTGCACCAGCGTCGCCCGTGACACCGGGAAGGACTGCGCCGGCAGCTCCGTGCCGACCTCGACACTCTCGTAGGAGATCTTCGCTGTCACCGTCACGCCTCCCCGGCCGCGCGCGCGACCAGCTTCGTCCACGCCGTCGCGACATGCTCGCCGGACTCCTCGTGGACCTCACCGCGGATATCGATGATGTCGTTCCCGGCGAGGGACTTGATCGCCTCGATCGTCGAGGTGACCGTCAGCCGGTCCCCCGCCCTGACCGGACGCCGGTAGGCGAACTTCTGATCACCGTGCACCACGCGCGTGTAGTCGAGGCCCAGCTGCGGGTCCTGCACGACAACGCCCGCGGCATTGAAGGTGATCGAGAAGACGAACGTCGGCGGAGCGATGACATCGGCGTGCCCGAGCGCTTTCGCCGCGTCGGTATCGGTGTACGCGGGATTCGGGTCGCCCACCGCTTCGGCGAACTCGCGGATCTTCTCCCGGCCCACCTCGTACGGCGCGGAGGGCGGATAGGTCCGCCCCACGAAGGACTGGTCGAGCGCCATGGCTCACTACCTCCTGGTGGAGTGCCGGGAATCGGAAAGAATCACAATAACCGCGAGTAACCGCAGAAATGACGCGAGGCCGCCCCCGGTATGGGGACGACCTCGTGCCTGTGCCTGTGAAGAGCTGTGCTGGTGGAAAGAACAGCCTGCGTCAGCGGGTTTCGCGGTGTGCGGTGTGCGAGTTGCAGCGCGGGCAGTGCTTCTTCATCTCAAGACGGTCCGGGTTGTTACGCCGGTTCTTCTTGGTGATGTAGTTCCGCTCCTTGCACTCCACGCAGGCCAGCGTGATCTTCGGGCGGACGTCGGTGGCAGCCACGTGAGTGCTCCTTGGACGGATGGACGGATGAACGCATAAAAGAGTAGCCGATCGAAGGACCGAGCCCACCATCGGCTACCGTGTGTAGCGGTGACCGGACTTGAACCGGTGACACAGCGATTATGAGCCGCTTGCTCTACCGACTGAGCTACACCGCTTTGCTACGGAATCCCTCACCCGAAGGTGAGGGCTCCCGCACCAGAGCCCCAATACGGAATCGAACCGTAGACCTTCTCCTTACCATGGAGACGCTCTACCGACTGAGCTATTGGGGCGAGCGATGAAGACATTACACGGTCCTCCGCCGTCGCCCAAATCCTTATGAAGACCCCTCTCCGCCCCTCTCGCCACCCCGCACTCCCGCCCCCTCGCCCGGGCTCCTGCCCGGCTCTCACCAGCCCCTCCTGCCGCCGTTCGGCCCACGCCACCCATCGGCCACAGGAGTCACTCCCGGTACGACTAATCCGCCCCTCCTCGAAGCGGGAGCCGCCTTCCCCATAGGCTCGCTTCACGCTGCGTGACGTCGTACGTCATGCCCGGCCCAGCACCCGGTCACGCCCGGCCCAGTACCCAGGAGCGCGATGCCCGACAGCCAGCCGCGGCCTCCCGAAGGAGCCACCGCAGACACCACCGCGCTCCTGCTCCGCGGGGCCCGCCTGGCCGACGGACGCACGGTGGACGTCAGTGTCAGCGGCGGACGCATCGAAGCAGTCGGTACGGCAGGCAGCCTCACCGCACCCGGCTCCCGCACCGCGGCCGCGTCGCGTATCGAGCTCGACGGCTATCTGCTGCTTCCCGCCCCGGCCGAACCCCACGCCCACAGCGACACCGCGCTGACCGCAGACGCCGGCCCAGGCCCCGCCACCACCGGCCCGGCCCCCGATGTCCAGCGCCGCGCCACCGAAGCCGCCCTGCTCCAGCTCGGGCACGGCGCCACCGCCCTGCGCTCGCACATCCGCATCGGGGACGTCCAGGGCCTCGGGGCGATGGAGGCCGTGCTCCAGGCCCGGCGGTCGCTGCGCGGGCTCACCGACCTCACCACCGTCGCCGTGCCCCGGCTGCTCACCGGCGTCGCCGGCGCCGACGGGCTCGCCATGCTGCGCGACGCCGTGAAGATGGGCGCCACCGTCGTCGGCGGCTGCCCGGACCTCGACCCCGACCCGACCGGATACACCGAGGCCGTCCTCGGAGTCGCCGCCGAGCACGGCTGCGCCGTCGATCTGCACACCGAGGGTGACGACCCGGCCAGGCTCGCCCGGCTCGCCGCCATGTCCGGCGGGCTGCGCCCCGGCGTCGCCATCGGCCCCTGCGGCGGGCTATCCCTGCTCCCGCGCGAC
>NZ_JAAGLN010000061.1 GCF_010548145.1 Streptomyces sp. SID10853 | reverse complement strand
GGTGCGGGCGCCGCCGGCTGCTGCTGTTGCGGGGCGAGCCCCGCGGCCATCCGCTGACCGGCGGCCATCCCCAGGCCGAGCCCCATGCCCTCGCCGACACCGCTGCCGGGGGTCCGCGCACCGGCGCCCAGCGCGTCGGCCGCCTGGAACTGGGTGTACTGGTCGAGATTGCCCGCGATGCCCATCCGGGAGCGGGTGTCGATCGCCTGCTCCACCTCGGGCGGCAGCGAGATGTTCTCGATGATGAACTTGGGAACGGCGATACCGACCGGTGCCAGCTCCTGGGTGAGCACGCCCGCCAGCTTCACGCCGATGGCGTCCTGCTGGGTCGCCAGATCCAGCATCGGTACGCCCGAGTTGGCCAGCGCGCTGCCCAGCTTGCCGACGATCAGCTGGCGCAGGTACTCCTGCACCTCCTCGGTGCGGAACTGCGGGTCGGTGCCCGCCAGCTCGCGCAGCAGCGCCGCCGGATCCACCACCCGGGCGGCGAAGGCGCCGAACGCCCGGAGCCGCACCATGCCGAACTCGGGGTCACGGACGATGACCGGGTTCTGCGTGCCCCACTTCATGTCGGTGAACTGACGGGTGGTGACGAAGTAGACCTCGGCCTTGAACGGCGAGTCGAATCCGTACTTCCAGCCCTTCAGCGTGGAGAGCAGCGGCAGGTTCTGCGTCTGCAGGGTGTAGGTGCCGGGCTGGAAGACGTCCGCGATCCGGCCCTCGTTGACGAAGACCGCCGTCTGGGACTCGCGCACGACGAGCCTGGCGCCCATCTTGATCTCGTTGTCATGACGCGGGAAGCGCCACACGATGGTGTCCCGGCTGTCGTCGGTCCACTCGACGATGTCAATGAATTCCCCGCGGATGCTGTCGAACAGCCCCATGGAACCTCCCCCGCTCTCGTTCGCACGCCTTTTCTGACACGCCTGGGGAACGATAGCAACCGGCTCGGACACCTGGTCGAGGCCGTCCACAGGCCGCCGCCACCGGGCTTTCCCCGGGCCGGTGCGGGGAGAACTCAGGGGGACTCAGGGAACTCAGTGGAACTCAGAGTGAACTCAGGGTGCTTCCACCGTCACCGAGAAGGAGAACTTGTCGCCCCGGTACCGGATCCGGGCCACATCCACGACCTGGCCCGCCTCGTCGTACGTCACCCCCGTGTAGTGCAGGATCGGCGAGAGCAGTGGAACCTGGAGCAGTTCGGCCGTCACCGGGTCCGCCAGCCGGGCCTCGATCGTGTCGGTGATCCGGCTGATCCGTACCCCCACCTCGTCGCGCAGGACCTTGGTCATCGGCCAGCGCTCCAGATCGCTGATCCGGACGGCGGCGGCGATCTCCGGACGGAGCGCGTTCTGCGCCCAGTTGGTCGGTTCGCCGCTCTCGCCGTCGCAGCGCAGCCGGGTGTAGTCGACTATCTCGTCAAGGCCGGGGAAGTGCTCGGCGAACTCGCCGGGCACCGGGGCCGGGCCGTGGCCGAGCACGGTCGTCCGCTCGCCCGACTGCTGGGCGACGATCGCGTCGATCGACCCCAGCAGACGGCGCGGAGCGCTCGGCCGCGCGCCGGGGTCGATGAAGGTCCCGCGCCGCCTGTGCCGGGTGATCAGGCCCTCGGTCTCCAGCTCCTTGAGGGCCTGGCGCATGGTGAGCACACTGACGCGGTAGTGCCCGGCCAGCTGCTCCTCGGTGGGCAGCCGCAGCGGATCCTGCGGACGGCGGCCCAGTATCGACGCCCGCAGCGACTGCGAGACCTGGTACCAGAGGGGCAGGCGGCGGTTCAGGACCAGCGAGTCGGGTGCGAAGGCGGTCACGTGGGTCTCCGTACGTACGGAAGGTCGGCCGTGCCGGCACCGGGCGGCCGGTGATCTTCGACCGTACCGTGTGCCCGAGTACCGCGGTGTCGGTGCTGCTGTGCCCGAGTGCTGCTGTCCCCGAGTACCGCGATGTCCGAGTGCTGCTGGGCCGGAGTGCCGCGGTGTCCGAGTGCTGCTGGGCCGGAGTGCCGCGGTGTCCGAGTACCGCGTACTCCGCCTCCGCGTGCCGTTCAGCCTTCCCAGTGCCTGGCCAGCCCCTGCCACACCTGGTCGTAACCGGTCTGCAGATGACCGGCCCCCGCCGCCTGCGCGGTCGCCGTCACCGGCCAGCGCGTCTCGAACATGAAGGCCAGCCCGTCGTCGATCTTCTGGGGCTTGAGCTCGGCGGCGGACGCCCGCTCGAAGGTCTCCCGGTCCGGCCCGTGCGCGGACATCATGTTGTGCAGGGAGCCGCCGCCCGGTACGAAACCGCCCTTGCCCGCCGTCTTCGCGTCGTACGCGCCCTCGATCAGCCCCATGTACTCGCTCATCACATTGCGGTGGAAGTACGGCGGCCGGAAGGTGTCCTCGCCGACCAGCCAGCGCGGCGCGAAGACCACGAAGTCGACACCGGCGAGCCCCTGGGTGTCGGACGGGGACGTCAGCACCGTGAAGATCGACGGGTCCGGGTGGTCGTAGCTGATGGAGCCCAGCACATTGAACCGGTGCAGGTCGTAGACGTACGGCACATGGCTGCCGTGCCAGGCCACCACGTCCAGCGGTGAGTGGTCGTACTCCGCGGCCCAGAGATTGCCGCAGTACTTGTTGACCACCTGGACCGGGCGCCCGGCGCCGCCGTCGTCCTCGTACGCGGCCACCGGGGCCAGGAAGTCCCGTGCGTTCGCCAGGCCGTTGGCGCCGATCGGGCCGAGGTCGGGAAGCTGGAAGGGGCGGCCGTAGTTCTCGCAGACATAGCCGCGCACCGTCCCGTCCAGCAGCTCGACGCGGAACCGCACCCCGCGCGGGATCAGCGCGATCTGGCCGGGCCGCACGCCCAGCAGCCCCAGCTCCGTACGGATGAGGAGCCCGCCGCTCTCCGGGACGATCAGCAGCTCGCCGTCGGAGTCGCTGAACACCCGCCCGGTCATGGGGGAGTTGGCGTGGTAGAGGTGAACGGCCATCCCGGAGCGCCGGCTCGCGTCGCCGTTGCCGCCCAGGGTCCACAGGCCGGCCAGGAAGTCCGTGCCGGGCGCCGGCTCGGGAAGCGGGTCCCAGCGCAGCCGGTTGGGGTCGGGCACCGTCTCGGTGAACGGCGCGCCGCGCACCGTGCCGTTGTCGATCCGTACGAACGGCGGGTGGGCGGCGGACGGCCTGATCCGGTAGAGCCAGGAGCGCCGGTTGTGCGCGCGGGGCTCGGTGAACGCGGAGCCGCTGAGCTGCTCCGCGTAGAGCCCGAGGGGGGCGCGCTGCGGCGAGTTCCGGCCATGGGGCAGGGCGCCGGGCACCGCCTCCGTGCTGTGCTCATTGCCGAAACCCGGGGCGTACACGAGGGCGTCGGCCGTCTCCCTGGCCCGCTCGATCTCTCCGGCCCGCTCGATCTCTCTGGCCTGCTCGGTGGTCGTCATCGCTCGCTCCCGGTGCCGAAAGAATCCTATGCTCAACAGTAGGATTGCGCTTACCGTCCGTCAACGGGGAGAAACCGGCGGCGACAGCGCGCCGGGGCATGATGGAGCGCATGTCCGATCCGAACGCGCTCCGGCGCGTCCCCGTACAGCAACGCAGTGCCGAGCGGCTGGCCCGGATACTCGACGCCTGCGCGGAAATCCTCGACGAGGACGGCTACGAGCAGCTCACCACCCGTGCCGTCGCCGCGCGGGCCGCCGTGCCCATCGGCTCCGTCTACCGCTTCTTCGGGAACAAACGCGCGATGGCGGACGCCCTGGCACAGCGCAATCTGGACGGCTACGCGGCCCGGATCACCGAGCGGCTCACCACGCTCCCCGCGGCCGACTGGCGCGGGGTGATCGACGCCGTACTGGACGAGTACCTGGCCATGCGGCGGACGGTGCCCGGGTTCGCATTCGTCGACTTCGGCGGCCCGGCGCCGCTGGACGAACCCAACCCGAAGGTCGCCGACCGCCTCAGTGAACTGCTCGCGTCCCACCTCGGCAGGGCCGCCGACAGCAGGCTGCGCCGCAAGGTGCTCGTGGGTGTCGAGGCGACCGACGCACTGCTCCAACTCGCCTTCCGCGCCGAGCCGTCGGGGGACGCCGGGCTGATCGCCGAGGTGAGGGAGCTGCTGCACGCGTATCTCGGACCGGTACTCGACTAGGGCGTGTCCGCGACGTCGTGTCCGGCGCGCGACGCCCGGCACGCGCGCCGGCGGCGCTCCGTAGACCGGTGATGAGCTGAGCGTGCGGATTGGTCGGTTCGAGCCATTCCCAACCTGTCGGCGACCGGATAGTTTTCGCCCCAGTGGTCACTTCTGGCCACAGCAGCCGTCGCGCTGACCGCCCCGGACGGAATGCCATGTCGCGAGCCATCTCCCTGCACAGCATCTCCAAGACGTACGACCGCGGCGTGCGCGCCGTCGACCGGGTCTCCCTCGATGTCGCGCCCGGCGAGTTCCTCGTACTGCTCGGACCCTCCGGCTGCGGGAAGTCGACGGTCCTGCGCATGGTGGCGGGGCTGGAGGACATCTCCGAGGGCGAACTGCTCCTGGACGGCGCGTACGCCAACCATCTGCCGCCGGGGCAGCGCGGGATGGCCATGGTCTTCCAGAACTTCGCGCTCTACCCGAGCATGACCAGCCGCGACAACATCGGGTTCCCGCTGCGCTTCGAGGCGCCCGGCGAGGACAGCGGCCCCCGGGTCGAGGCGACCGCAAGGATGCTCGGTATCGAGGACCTCCTGGACCGCTATCCGGGCCAGCTCTCCGGCGGTGAGCGGCAGCGCGTGGCGATGGGACGGGCCATCTCGCGCCGGCCTTCGGTCTTCCTGATGGACGAGCCGCTGTCGAACCTCGACGCCAAGCTGCGCAACCATCTGCGGGCCGAGATCGCGCACCTCACCCGTGAGTTGGGCGTGACGACCATCTACGTCACGCACGACCAGTCCGAGGCGATGTCGCTGGGTGACCGGGTCGCCGTCCTGCGCGGCGGAGTGCTCCAGCAGGTCAGCAGCCCCCGGGATGCCTACGGGCTGCCGGAGAACGTCTTCGTCGCCGCGTTCATCGGCACCCCGCGCATCAACCTGCTCCAGGCCGTGGTGCACGCGCCGCTGGACGGCGCGATGTCGATCGACCTGGGCAGACAGCGGCTGAGGCTGTCCGAACCGCTCTCCACCGACCACCAGCTCCTGCGGATCCAGCAGGGCAGACAGCTCATCGTGGGGCTGCGCTCGGAGGCCGTGCGGATCGCGGCGCCCAGCCAGGCGCGCCCCGGCGAGGTGGCCATCAGCGGCCTGGTCGAGCACATGGAGTACCAGGGCCACGAGGCGCTCGTCCACCTCGACACCGGCTCGCGCCCCGCCGTCGTGCCGGAGCTGGGGTCGCCCCGCACCGCCCCGGCGCCGCGCCGCCGCAGAAGCGGGCCGGCGCCCGGTGTGCTGACCCGGATCAGGGGGCGCGCGGGACAGCGCGGGCCCGGCCGGGTGGCGGTGCTCGACGCGCCGGCGCCGCCTTCCCGTCCGGCCGCGTACGACTCCGGCCGCCCCACGCTCGGCTCGGGCGATCTGGTCGTCCGCACCAGCCCCGATCTGCGGGTGCGGACGGGCGCGCAGGTGCCGCTCCTCGTCGACCTGGCCCATCTGTACGTCTTCGACCACCACGGGCGCCGGATCTGTCCCGCGCCCGGGGACCAGCCCGGCCTGGACCAGGGGCCGCTCTGACGGCCGGTGCCGGCACCCGGTGCCTGGCGCCGGGAAACTAACATCGCTAGTTTGTGCGGTGACGGTCACCGCTCGGCACCCCCAGGGCGCCGTGTCGGTAACGGCACGTACACCGGCAGGCTCTGGAGGAGTGCGATGAAGGCCCACGACGGCATGTACATCGGCGGCGAGTGGCGGCCCGCCGCGGGCCGGGACACGATCGCGGTGGTGAACCCGGCCGACGAGCAGGTCATCGGCCATGTCCCGGCCGGTACCCCGGAGGACGTCGACGCGGCGGTACGGGCGGCCCGTGCGGCCTTCCCCGGCTGGGCCGCGACCGCGCCCGCCGACCGCGCCGCCAGGATCGGCGCCCTGCGCGATGTGCTGGTCGCACGCCAGGACGAGATCGCGGAGACCGTCACCGCCGAGCTGGGCGCGCCCCTGCAGTTCTCCCGGCTCGTCCACGCCGGGGTGCCCGCGCTGGTCGCCGGTTCGTACGCGGACCTGGCCGCCACGCACCCCTTCGAGGAGAGGGTCGGCAACTCCACCGTCCTGTCCGAGCCGGTCGGTGTCGTCGGCGCGATCACCCCCTGGAACTACCCGCTGCACCAGATCGTCGCCAAGGTGGCCCCGGCGCTCGCCGCGGGCTGCACGGTCGTCCTGAAGCCGGCCGAGGACACCCCGCTGACGGCGCAGCTGTTCGCCGAGGCGACCGCGGAAGCGGGGCTGCCCGCCGGAGTGTTCAACCTGGTCACCGGGGTCGGGACGGTCGCGGGCCAGGCCCTGGCCGGGCACGACGGCGTGGACCTGGTCTCCTTCACCGGCTCCACCGCGGTCGGCCGGCAGATCGGCGCGGTCGCCGGCGCGGCCGTCAAACGTGTCGCCCTGGAACTGGGCGGCAAGTCCGCCAACGTCATCCTGCCCAGCGCCGACCTGGCCAAGGCGGTGGGCGTCGGCGTCGCCAACGTCATGGGCAACTCCGGCCAGACGTGCAGCGCCTGGACCCGGATGCTGGTCCACCGCGACCAGTACGACGAGGCGGTCGCCCTCGCGGCGGCCGCGGCCGCCAAGTACGTCCCGGGCGAGCGGCTGGGCCCGCTGGTCAACGCCAGACAGCTGGACCGTGTCCGCGGCTACATCGAGAAGGGCGTGGCGGAGGGTGCCAGGCTCGTCGCGGGCGGCGCCGAAGCGCCGCTGGAGCGGGGGTACTACGTCAGTCCGACCGTCTTCGCCGATGTCACCCCCGGCATGACCATCGCGCAGGAGGAGATCTTCGGCCCGGTCGTCTCGGTCATCGTCTACGAGGACGAGGAGGACGCCCTGCGCATCGCCAACGGCACCGTCTACGGCCTCGCGGGCGCGGTCTGGGCCGGCGAGGAGAGCGAGGCGGTGGCCTTCGCCCGGCGGATGGACACCGGCCAGGTCGACATCAACGGCGGCCGCTTCAACCCGCTGGCGCCCTTCGGCGGTTACAAACAGTCGGGCGTCGGCCGCGAGCTCGGCTCGCACGGCCTCGCCGAGTACCTCCAGACCAAGTCCCTGCAGTTCTGAGCCCGGGAGCACCGCTCATGGTCCGCGCAGCCGTCCTGTCCGCCGTCGGGTCCCCCCTGGAGATCACCGGCATCGAACTGCCCGAGCCGGGCCCCGGCCAGGTCCGGGTCCGCCTCGCCGCCGCCGGAGTCTGCCACTCCGACCTCTCGCTGGCCAACGGCACCATGCGGGTGCCGGTCCCCGCGGTCCTCGGCCACGAGGGCGCGGGCACCGTCGTCTCCGTGGGGGACGGCGTCACCCATGTCGCTCCCGGTGACGGTGTCGTCCTCAACTGGGCGCCGTCCTGCGGGACATGCCATGCCTGCTCGCTCGGTGAGGTGTGGCTCTGCGCCGAAGCGCTGTCGGGGGCGGGCCGTATCCACGCCCGTACCGCCGACGGCACCGAGCTCCATCCCGGCCTGAACGTCGCGGCGTTCGCCGAGGAGACCGTCGTCTCCGCGAGCTGCGTCCTGCCGGTGCCCGACGGTATCCCGCTCACCGACGCGGCGCTGCTCGGCTGCGCCGTCCTCACCGGGTACGGCGCTGTCCACCACTCGGCGCGGGTCCGGGCGGGGGAGACGGTCGCGGTCTTCGGCGTGGGCGGTGTCGGCCTCGCGACACTGCAGTCCGCGCGGATCGCGGGGGCTTCGGCGATCGTCGCGGTGGATGTCTCCCCGGCGAAGGAGGAGCTGGCGCGGGCCGCCGGCGCCACCGAGTTCGTGGTGGCGTCCGGCACGACGGCCAAGGACATCCGCCGGCTGACGGGCGGCCACGGCGTGGACGCCGCGGTGGAGTGCGTGGGCCGCGCGGAGACGATCCGTACGGCCTGGGAGTCGACGCGGCGCGGCGGCCGTACGACGGTGGTCGGCATCGGCGGCAAGGACCAGCAGGTCACGTTCAACGCCCTGGAGCTCTTCCACTGGGGCCGCACGCTGTCGGGCTGCGTCTACGGCAACTCCGATCCGGCGCAGGACCTGCCGGTGCTCGCCGGGCACATCAGGGCGGGGCGGCTCGACGTGGGGGCGCTGGTGACGGAGCGGATCGGCCTGGAGGGGATCCCCGGCGCGTTCGAGAACATGCTGGCGGGCAAGGGCGGCCGGGCGCTGGTGGTCTTCGGCCAGGACTCCTGACGGCGGGGCTTCCGCGCCGTACGGGTCAGGCCTTGCCCCGCACCGGTCTGACGGCCGCGAACTGCAGCGCCAGGCCGTCCACCAGCGCCCTGAGCCCGGTCTCGAAGGCGCCGTTGTCGACCTTCTGCCGGTGCTCGGCGAGCAGATGCGCCTGGCCGAGGTGCGGATAGTCGGCGGGGTCGTAGGCGGTCTCGTCGTCGACGAATCCGCGTGCGAACGAGCCGAGCGCCGAGCCGGTGACGAAGTACCGCATCAGCGCCCCGATGTAGGTGGCCTGGGCGGGCGGCCACCCCGCGCGGACCATCGCGCCGAAGACCGCGTCGGCCACCCGCAGCCCGGCCGGACGCCGTCCGGGGCCGCCGGCCAGCACCGGGACGATGTTGGGGTGGTCGCTGAGCGCCGCCCGGTAGGAGACGGCCCAGTCGTGCAGCGCGGTACGCCAGTCGCGGTCGTCGCTCTCGTCGAACATCGACAGATCGACCTGCGCGGAGACGGCGTCGGCGACCGCTTCCAGGATCTCGTCCTTGGTGGCGAAGTGGTTGTAGAGGGAGGGCCCGCTGACCCCCAGCTCGGCCGCGAGCCGGCGGGTGGAGACGGCGGCGAGCCCCTCGGAGTCCACGAGCGCGCTCGCGGCGGTGACGATGCGCTCCCTGCTGAGGAGGGGCTTGCGTGGGCGGGCCATGGCGCACATAGTAGGGCTGCCACCGAGAAACTAGCAGCGCTAATTTAAATGAGGTGCCCGATGAACCTGGAGCTCAGTGAGGAGCAGTCCGCGGTACGGCGGCTCGCCGAGGACTTCGTCGCCCGGGAGATCACGCCGCACGTCGTGGAGTGGGACCGCGCCGAGAGCGTCGACCGCTCCGTGGTGGGCAGGCTCGGCGCGCTGGGCTTCCTCGGGCTGACCGTGCCCGAGGAGTACGGCGGCTCCGGCGGCGACCACCTCTCGTACTGCCTGGTCACCGAGGAGCTGGGCCGCGGTGACTCGTCGGTGCGCGGCATCGTCTCGGTCTCGCTGGGTCTGGTGGCCAAGACCATCGCGCACTGGGGCGACGAGGAGCAGAAGCGGCGCTGGCTGCCCGGCCTCACCTCAGGCGAGCTGATCGGCTGCTTCGGCCTCACCGAGCCGGGCACCGGCTCCGACGCGGGCAACCTCACGACGAGGGCGGTCCGGGACACCGGATCCGGCGACTACGTCATCAACGGCTCCAAGATGTTCATCACCAACGGCACCTGGGCCGACGTGGTCCTGCTCTTCGCCCGCTCCACGGACGCTCCGGGCCACCGGGGCATCTCGGCGTTCCTGGTCCCCACCGACACCCCGGGCCTCACCCGCCGCACCGTCCACGGCAAGCTCGGGCTGCGCGGCCAGGCGACGGCCGAACTGGTCCTCGACGACGTACGGGTTCCGGCGTCGGCGATGCTGGCCCCCGAGGGCAAGGGCTTCTCGGTCGCCATGTCGGCGCTGGCCAAGGGGCGGATGTCGGTCGCCGCGGGCTGTGTGGGCATCGCTCAGGCCGCGCTCGACTGCGCGGTGAAGTACGCCACCGAACGCGAGCAGTTCGGCCGGACGATCGCCCACCACCAGCTCATCCAGGAACTGATCACCGACATCTCGGTGGACGTGGACGCCGCCCGGCTGCTCACCTGGCGGGTCGCCGATCTGATCGACCGCGGCGAGCCCTTCGCCACCGAGTCGTCCAAGGCGAAGCTCTTCGCTTCGGAGGCCGCCGTACGCGCCGCGAACAACGCCCTCCAGGTCTTCGGCGGCTACGGGTACATCGACGAGTACCCGGCGGGGAAGCTGCTGCGCGACGCCCGGGTCATGACGCTGTACGAGGGCACCAGCCAGATCCAGAAGCTGGTCATCGGCCGTGCGCTCACCGGGGTCTCCGCCTTCTGAGCTGCTTCCGAGCCGCCTTCCGGGCAGGCTCCGAGCCTGAGCCGCCTTCCGGCCGTGCGGGATGAGTACCCGCGCTGAGTAGCTGTGCGGATGTGGCCGGTGCCACATCCGCACGATGCTGTCCCCATGAGTGACACACCGGTCAGACAGCAGAACACCGCCGCGTACTACGGCCAGGCCGTCGCGTCCTTCGCGGTCGCCCTGGCGGCCATGGCGCTGGGCATTCTCAACCTGGACGTCGACGTCTGGGTGCGCGCCTTCCTCGGCCTCGGGCTCCTCTACCTCACGACATCAGCCTTCACCCTCGCCAAGGTCATCAGGGACCGCCAGGAGGCCGGCCAGATCGTGACCCGGGTCGACCAGGCCCGGCTGGAGAAGCTCCTCGCCGAGCACGACCCGTTCCAGAAGCTCTGACGGCCGCGCCCCCGCCAGTGCCCCGAGGGGTCCTAAGCGCTTGCTCACCTTCGGGGTATGGTGTGCGTCCTGCAGCGGCGGCGCTGCGTCATGGGCGGAAGGGGCGAGCGATGGGCACGGCTGAGGAGACGGCGGGCGGCGAGGAGCCGTGGGCGGAGGTCGGCCCCGAGGCCGCCAGGCGGCTGCTCGTCGCCGCGGTCGAGGCTTTCGCCGAACGCGGCTACCACGCGACGACCACCCGCGACATCGCAGGCCGCGCCGGAATGAGCCCGGCCGCGCTCTACATCCACTACAAGACCAAGGAAGAGCTGCTCCACCGGATCAGCCGGATCGGCCACGAGAAGGCCCTGGAGATCCTGGAGACGGCGGCGGACGGCCGGGGCACCGCCGCGGAACGGCTCGCGGCGGCCGTGCGCTCCTTCGTCCGCTGGCACGCCGGGCACCACACGACGGCGCGGGTCGTCCAGTACGAACTCGACGCGCTCGGCGACGACCACCGTACCGAGATCGTGGAACTCCGCAGGCGCAGCGACGACGCCGTGCGGCGCATCATCAACGACGGTGTGCAGACGGGGGAGTTCGACGTCCCGTACGTCGCCGGGACCGCGCTGGCCGTGCTGTCGCTCTGCATCGACGTGGCGCGCTGGTTCAACGTGGAGGGCCGCCGCACGCCCGACGAGGTCGGCGTGTTCTACGCCGACCTCGTCCTGCGGATGGTCTCCGCCCGGAAGTAGCGGGACCCGGAGCCCGGAGTCGGCTGGGAAGTACGGGCCGATCAGCCGTACCCGCTCAGAAGTAGTTCAGAAGTAGTAGCGGGAGACCGACTCCGCCACACACACCGGCTTGTCGCCGCCCTCGCGCTCCACCGTGACGGCGGCCGTCACCTGTACGCCCCCGCCCGCCTCGGACACGTCCGTCAGGACCGCCGTGGCCCGCAGCCGTGAGCCGACCGGCACCGTCGCGGGGAAGCGCACCTTGTTGGTGCCGTAGTTGATGCCCATCTTCATCCCCTCGACCCGCATGATCTGCGGGACCAGCGTGGGCAGCAGCGACAGGGTCAGATAGCCGTGCGCGATGGTCGTGCCGAACGGGCCGTCGGCGGCCTTGGCCGGGTCGACATGGATCCACTGGTGGTCACCCGTGGCGTCCGCGAAGAGATCGATCCGCTTCTGGTCGATCTCCAGCCAGTCGCTCGGCCCCAGCTGCTCACCGATCCCGGCGCGCAGCTCATCGGCGGATGTGAAGATCCTCGGCTCTGCCATGCGTGATCCTGCCTTTCCCAACGGTCCCGGCGGCCGGCGGCGCTCCGGCGGCCCAGTGCGGTGCCCCAAGCGCAGTGTCCAAGCGCTTGCTCAGCTTTCTCGCTCAGCATCGTCGGGCGTGCCCGTCCCTGTCAACGACCGGCCGCACAGCCGGTCGTCGACAGGGACGGGCCGGTTGACAGGGGTCGGGGCAGCGGCCGGGGCGGCGGGCGGGCGGGGCAGTAGGCTTCGCGGAGTGCCGCACATTCCAGAGAAGATCCATGAGCTCACGGTCGGCCAGCTCTCCGCACGGAGTGGCGCCGCCGTCTCGGCCCTGCACTTCTACGAGAGCAAAGGGCTGATCACCAGCCGCAGGACGAGCGGCAACCAGCGCCGTTACACCCGGGACGCGCTGCGCCGCGTCGCCTTCGTCCGCGCGGCACAGCGGGTCGGCATCCCGCTCGCCACGATCCGGGACGCGCTGGCCGAACTGCCCGACGAGCGCACGCCCAACCGCGAGGACTGGGCACGTCTCTCCGCCGCCTGGCGCTCCGAGCTCGATCGGCGCATCGCCCAGCTCGGCGCCCTGCGCGACCACCTCACCGACTGCATCGGCTGCGGCTGTCTGTCGCTGGAGAACTGCGTCCTGTCCAACCCGGACGACGTCTTCGGTGACCGGATGACCGGTTCGAGGCTGCTCCCCGGCCCGGCTCCGCAGGACGGGACCGGCTGACGGCGGCGCGCTCCGGGCCGCAGGGGCCGCCGTTGCCGCCGGGGCCGGATTCTCAGGCAGCCGAAGCCAGCGGTGAGTGGTGGGCGCCGCGCGCGCGGGCCAGCGCGCCGGCGGTGAGGACGGGCTGCGGTACGAGGATCCCGCAGCGGCTGCACACCGGCCCCGACCACGGCTCACGGCCGCCCCGCGAGGTCCAGGTGATCGTCTTCTCCGTGCACACCGGGCAGGCGCTGGCCGGATCGGCCCTGAGGGCGGAAATCAGCCGCCGCAGAACCTCCGCCAGGGGCCGGTTCGGATGCACCGCGGGGTCCCCGCACCAGGCCACACCGCAGCCGCCCCAGGTGCGCCGGTGCCAGTCGTCGAAGGCGCCGGGACGCCGTATCCCGTCGTGCTTCTCGCGCTTGCGCCGCTCGGCGAACTCCGCCTCGTAGGCCAGCCAGACGGTCCGCGCCTCTTCCAGTTCGTCGAGCGCGGCCACCAGCCGCGCCGGATCGGGGGCCCGGTCCTCGGGCCCGATGTGATGCCTGGCACACAGATGATCCCAGGTCGCCCTGTGTCCGTACGGGGCAAACCTCTCCAGACACTTGCGCAGCGAATACCGCCGCAGGGCAAGGTCGTGGTGGGGATCGCGCACCTGTCTCGCGAGACTCCGGAAACCGGCCATCGCACTGCCACCTCCGTCGCTGAATACTCCTGCGTCAGTGAATGGACGTACGGCTACCCGATTCGGCTCCATCGAATTCCCGATGGCTGCCATCACGGATGCGACCGCTCCCGCACCTGTGTGGTGATTCGGAAAAGGTGACGCATGTTCACCTTACTGACGGGTCACCTCGCCAGTAACGTCCGTCTCATCGGCTTCCCCCTCAGGAGCATTCATGCGACGACGCACCGGAAAGCTCAGAACTGCCATCGCCATAGCCGTGTTCGCACTCGGCGCCGGCCTGATGACACCGCTGCCGCAGGCGACCGCCGCGGCCTCGGATCCCGTCACCGACTACTGCGAGAGCCAGTGCAACGACATCATGCCGCCGGGTGAGAACGGCAACGCCACCCTCGCCCAGATCCTCGCCCACCGTGCACTGGGCACCCGTCCCGAGCACAGCGCCGACCAGCTGGGACCGTACGACGCGCTGCCCGCAGGGGCCTCCACGCTCACCGACTCCACGCTGAACAACTTCTTCAACGACTCGTCGTTCGGTGTCCCCGACGACCAGGTCGCCTCGGTGACCAAGCCGCGCGACGACGTCAGCATCACGCGGGACAAGAAGACCGGCGTCCCCCACATCAAGGGGACCACGCGCTACGGAACCGAGTTCGGCGCCGGATTCGCGGCGGGCCAGGACCGGCTCTGGCTGATGGACCTCTTCCGGCACATCGGCCGCGGTGAGCTCACCTCCTTCGCCGGCGGCGCACTCGCCAACCAGGGCCTGGAGCAGGAGTTCTGGCCGCAGGCCCCGTACACCGAGCAGGACCTCCAGGACCAGGCCGACCGGATCGCCGCCCAGGGCGCACGCGGCAAGCAGGCCATGGCGGACGCCCAGGCGTACGTCGACGGCATCAACGCCTACCGGCAGAAGTCGAAGGACGGCCGCTACTTCCCCGGCGAGTACGTGCTCACCGGGAAGATCAACGCGATCACCAACGCCGGTGAGATCGAACCGTTCAAGATCACGGACATGATCGCGCTCGCCTCGGTCGTCGGCGGCCTCTTCGGCGGCGGCGGTGGCGGCGAGGTACAGGCAGCGCTCTCGCTGCTCTCGGCCCAGCAGAAGTACGGCGTCACCGAGGGCAGCAAGGTCTGGGAGTCCTTCCGCGAGCGCAACGACCCGGAGGCGACCCTCACAGTCCACGACGGCACCAGCTTCCCCTACGCGGACAAACCGGCCGACCCCAAGGGCACCGCGATGCCCGACAAGGGCTCGGTGAAGGCCGAACCGCTGGTGTACGACCGGACCGGTGGCGCCAAGACCGAGGCGAAGACCCCGGTCGACGCACCGAAGAAACTCAAGCCCGTCCAGGGCATGTACGACAACGGCGTACTGCCGGCCGACCTGTTCAGCAGCAAGAAGGGCATGTCCAACGCCCTCGTCGTGTCCGGGCAGCACACCGCGAGCGGAAACCCCGTCGCCGTGTTCGGCCCGCAGACCGGGTACTTCCTGCCCCAGCTGCTGATGCTCCAGGAACTCCAGGGACCGGGCATCAGCGCCCGCGGTGTCTCCTTCGCCGGTGTCGGCATGTACATCCAGCTGGGCCGCGGCCAGGACTACGCGTGGAGCGCCACATCGGCGGGCCAGGACATCACCGACACCTACGCGGTGGAGCTCTGCCAGGACGACACCCACTATCTCTTCCGGGGCGTCTGCACCCCGATGGAGAAGATGGAGCGGACCAACTCCTGGAAACCCACCGTCGCCGACTCCACGGCGGCCGGCTCCTACCGGATGCAGGTCTACCGGACCAAGTACGGCATCGTGACCCACCGGGCGACCGTCGACGGGAAACCCGTCGCCTACACCTCGCTGCGCAGTACCTACGGGCATGAGGCCGACTCGATAGTGGGCTTCGAGATGATGAACGACCCGGGGTACGTGAAGGACGCCAAGACCTTCCAGCAGGCCGCCTCGCACATCGGCTACACCTTCAACTGGTTCTACGCCGACTCCCGCCAGGCCGCCTACTTCAACAGCGGTATGAACCCGGTGCGCGCGGCCGGGGTGGACGCCTCACTGCCCGTGAAGGCCGAACCGGCCTACGAGTGGAAGGGCTTCGACCCCGACCACCACACCACCGACGTGACCCCGGCCACCCAGCATCCGCAGTCCGTCGGCCAGGACTACTACGTCTCCTGGAACAACAAACAGGCCAAGGACTACTCGTCGGCCGGGTTCGGCAACGGCTCGGTGCACCGGGTCGACCTGCTCGGCGACCGGGTGGCGAAACTCGTCGCCAAGGGCGGCGTCACCCGTGCCGCGCTGACCCGCGCCATGGCCGAGGCGGCCGTCACCGATCTGCGCGGTGAGGACGTCCTGCCCGAACTGCTCGACGTCGTACGGAGCAAGCCGGTCACCGACCCGGCTGAGGCCAAGGCCGTCGAGCAGCTGGAGGCGTGGGTGTCCGACGGCGCCCAGCGCAAGGAGAACGCCCAGAGCTCGCACGTCTACAGCCACCCGGACGCCGTGCGGATCATGGACGCCTGGTGGCCACTCCTGGTGGAGGCCGAGTTCAAGCCGGGGCTCGGTGACGACCTCTACTCGGCGCTCACCGCCAACCTCACCATCGACGAGTCACCGTCGGCGGGCCACGGACCCACCGGGGCGCACGCCGGATCCGCCTTCCAGTACGGCTGGTGGAGCTATGTCGACAAGGACATCCGTACGGTCCTGGGGCGCCCGGTGCAGGGCAAGCTGGGCAAGACGTACTGCGGTGGGGGCGACCTGAGCGCCTGCCGTGACGCGCTGCTCACCACCCTGGGCCAGGCCGCCGCCAAGACCCCGGCGCAGGTCTACCCCGGCGACGACAGCTGCGCCGCCGGTGACCAGTGGTGCTCGGACGCGATCATCCACCGTCCGCTGGGCGGGCTGCAGTTCTGGCCCATCCAGTGGCAGAACCGGCCCACGTACCAGCAGGTCGTGGAGTTCCCCTCGCACCGCTAGGACCCGGGCACCGCCAGGACCCGGGCAGGGGTACGGGCCGCGGGCCGGGACGGACAACTCCGTCCCGGCCCGCGGTGTTCGCCCGTGGCTCAGCGGTACGTCAGATAGCGCTCGCGGACGGACCGGAAGGCGGCGAGTTCACCCTGCCAGGCCGCCACCACGTCATCGGTGCCCGCGCCCTTGTCGATCGCCGTACGGACCTGCGCGGAACCGGTCAGTTTGTCGATCCAGTCGTCCGAACGCCAGGCGAAACCGGACCAGACCTTCTTCGCCGTCACCAGCAGCCCGATCGCGGTCCGCACCGGGTCGAAGGCCGCACGGTCCTGGACATGGAGCTGCACCCCGCCCGCGGTCTTCCCCTCGAACTTGGAGAACGTCGGCGCGAAGTACGCCTCGCGGAAGGCGACACCCGGCAGGTCGAGCGCGTTGGCGGCCTCGGCCCACCGCCGGTCGATCCCCTCGGCCCCCAGCAGCTCGAACGGCCTGGTGGTGCCCCGCCCCTCGGAGAGGTTCGTCCCCTCGAACAGGCAGGTCCCCGAGTAGACCAGAGCGGTGTCGGGCGTCGGCATGTTCGGGCTCGGCGGCACCCATGGCAGCCCCGTCGCGTCGAAGAAGTCGCCGCGCCGCCAGCCGGACATCCGGACGGTCTCCAACTCGACCCGTTTCGGCAGGAATTCACCGTTGAAGAGCCGGGCGAGCTCCGTGACCGTCATGCCGTGCGCCTGCGCGATCGGCTGCCGTCCGACGAACGTCGCGAACTCCTTGTGCAGCACCGGACCGAGCGCGGCTCGCCCGGTCACCGGGTTCGGCCGGTCCAGCACCACGAAGCGCAGCCCCGCCATGGCGGCCGCCTCCATGCAGTCGTACAGCGTCCAGATGTACGTGTAGAAGCGGGCGCCGGCGTCCTGGATGTCGAAGACCACCGTGTCCACACCGGACGCGGTGAAGATGTCGGCGAGGGGCTGCCCGCTCTTCGTGTACGTGTCGTAGACGGGAAGCCCGGTCGCCGGATCGTCGTACCGCCCCTCGGAGCCGCCGGCCTGCGCCGTGCCGCGGAAGCCGTGCTCGGGGCCGAAGACGGCGGTGAGGTTCACGTTCTTGTCGGCGTGCATGACATCGACGATGTGCCGGACGTCCTGGGTGACACCGGTCGGGTTGGTGACGATCCCGACGCGGTCCCCGTGGAGCAGGCCGTAGCCGTCGGCGGCCAGCCGGTCGAATCCGGTCCGCACCCGGGCGCGCGGCCCGTGCGCGGCGGCCGGCTCCGCCGCGGCGCCCACCGCCCCCAGCGCACCCATGGCGCCGCTCGCGGCCAGCAGTCCCCGCCTGGAAAGGTTCATCGGGCTACCTCCATGATCTCGCCGACTGTCATGGCCACGCAGGCTAACCCTCACCCCTTCCCCTGCCACATACCGACTGGTTAGTCTGCTGGTGCATCCAATGGAGAGGCAGGTCCTGATGGGTACGGTCGACGGCGCGGGTGTAGTGGTCACAGGGGCGGGCGGCGGTATCGGCGCGGCGCTGGCGCGGCGGTTCGCAGCGGAGGGGGCCCGTGTCGTGGTCAACGATCTGGACGGCTCGAAGGCGGAGGCGGTGGCCGCCGAGATCGGTGCGACCGCACTGCCGGGCGATGCATCGGCGATCGTGGACGCCGCCCGTGAGGCGCTGGACGGCCGCATCGACGTCTACTGTGCGAACGCCGGTCTCGGCTCACCGGGCGACCCCTTCGCCGACGAGGCGGTCTGGGCCTCCGCCTGGGACGTCAATGTGATGGCCCATGTCCGCGCCGCCCGTGCGCTGCTGCCCGACTGGCTGGAGCGCGGCGAGGGCCGGTTCGTCTCCACCGTGTCGGCCGCCGGGCTGCTCACCATGATCGGCGCGGCCCCGTACAGCGTCACCAAGCACGGCGCGCTGGCCTTCGCCGAATGGCTCTCGCTCACCTACCGCCACCGCGGTCTGAAGGTCCACGCGATCTGCCCGCAGGGCGTCAGGACGGACATGCTCACCTCGGCGGGGTCCGCGGGTGAACTGGTGCTCGCGCCGACGGCGATCGAGCCGGACGACGTCGCCGACGCGCTCTTCGCCGCCATCGCCGACGAGCGGTTCCTGGTGCTGCCGCACCCCGAGGTCGCCGAGTACTACCGGGCGCGGGCCACCGAGCCCGACCGGTGGATCGGCGGGATGAACCACCTCCAGCAGAAATGGGAGGCCGGGCGGTGAGCGCCTCGGTCTATGCGGCGAAACCGTGGCTCGGGCTGCTCAGTGAGGCCCAGCGCCGCCCGGTGCACCCGAAGGCGAGCGTGGTGCACGCCTTCCGTGACGCCGTGGCCCGCGCACCGGAACACCCCGCCCTCGCCTACTTCGACGGGCGGCTGACCTACCGCGAGACCGACACGCTCTCCGACTCGGTCGCCGGTCATCTCGCCGCCAGGGGCGTGGGCCGCGGCGACCGGGTCGCGGTCATGCTGCAGAACTCCCCGCACTTCGTGCTGGCGCTGCTCGGTGCCTGGAAGGCAGGCGCCACGGTCGTACCGCTCAACCCGATGTACAAGTCGGCGGAGGTCGGCCACGCGCTGCGGGACGCGGGTGTCACGGCGCTGGTCTGCTCCGACCGGGCCTGGGAGTCGTATCTGCGGGAGACCGCGGCAGGCTCCGGGCTGCGGTTCGCGCTCACCGCCTGCGAACGTGATCTGCAGAGCCGCGACGACGAACGGGTCCTCGGCTTCGAGCGGCTGCCGTGCCCCGCCGACACCGACGATCTGATCGCGGTCGCCCGGCTGGGGCTCGCGGCCCCCGCGGACCGCGATCCGCGCGCCACCGACGTGGCGCTGATCAGCTACACATCGGGCACCAGCGGGACCCCCAAGGGCGCGATGAACGCGCACGCCAACATCATGGTGAACGCCGAGCGCCAGCGCACCGGCCACCCGGTCGATGAGGGCTCGGCGTACTTCGCGCTGGCACCCCTCTTCCACATCACCGGGATGGTCTGCGAACTCGCCGCGTGCGTCGCCAACGCCGGCACCCTCGTCCTCGCCTACCGGTTCCACCCCGGAGTGGTCCTCGACGCCTTCACCGAGCACCGTCCCGCGTACACCGTGGGCCCCTCCACCGCCTTCATGGCGCTCGCGGCCGACCCGTCGGTCACCCCGGACCACTTCGCCTCCTTCAAGGTGATCTCGTCGGGCGGCGCGCCGCTGCCGCCCGCACTGGTGGAGGGCTTCCGCGAGCGCTTCGGCCCGTACATCCGCAACGGCTACGGACTCACCGAGTGCACCGCTCCGTGCGCCTCCGTACCGCCCGAGCGGGAGGCCCCGGTCGACCCGGTGTCGGGCACGCTCTCGGTGGGGGTGCCGGGCCCCGACACCGTGGTGCGGATCCTGGACGCCGCCGGTGCCGAGGTGCCTTTCGGGGAGCAGGGCGAGATCGTGGTGAGCGGGCCGCAGGTGGTCTCGGGCTACTGGGACCGCCCGGACGCCACCGCCGAAGCGTTCCCCGGCGGGGAACTGCGCACCGGGGACATCGGCTTCATGGACCGGTACGGCTGGCTCTATGTCGTGGACCGGATGAAGGACATGATCAACGCCTCCGGTTTCAAGGTGTGGCCGCGCGAGGTCGAGGACGTCCTCTACACCCATCCCGCCGTGCGGGAGGCCGCCGTGGTCGGTGTCCCCGACCCCTACCGCGGCGAGTCGGTCAAGGCGTACGTGAGCCTGCGGACCCCGGTGTCAGGGGCGGGCGGGTCCCGGGCCGCGGTGACACCGGCGGAGCTGGCCGCCTACTGCAAGGAGCGGCTCGCTGCGTACAAGTACCCGCGCGAGGTCGAGATCCTGCCCGAGCTGCCGAAGACCACCAGTGGGAAGATCCTGAGGCGGGAACTGCGTTCCTCGCAGTGACGAGCACATGAACGGACGGAAGGTGGCGGCGATGGCAGCCAGAACGACCGACGGGAACGGCGTCCCCGTCCCGCAGAGGCTGCTGGCCGCCGCCACCCGGCTCTTCGCCGAGCGCGGCTACGACCGGACCTCCGTCCAGGAGATCGTCGAGGCGGCAGGGGTCACCAAGGGCGCCCTCTACCACTACTTCGGCTCCAAGGAGGATCTGCTCCAGGAGGTCTACTCCCGGGTGCTGAGGCTCCAGCAGGAACGGCTCGACGCGTTCGCGGACGCCGACGCGCCCGTCGAGGAGCGGCTGCGCGAGGCCGCGGCGGACGTCGTCGTCACGACCATCGACAACCTGGACGACGCGTCGATCTTCTTCCGCTCCATGCACCATCTGAGCCCCGAGAAGAACAAGCAGGTACGGCTGGAGCGGCGCCGCTACCACGAGCGCTTCCGGGCCCTGGTGGAGGAGGGGCAGCGCACCGGGGTGTTCTCGACCGCCACGTCGGCGGATTTGGTGGTCGACTACCACTTCGGCTCGGTGCACCATCTGTCCACCTGGTACCGCCCGGACGGCCCGCTGACCCCGCGCGAACTGGCCGAGCAACTGGCGGATCTGCTGCTGCGGGCGCTCCGGCCGTAGCGGCCCGCCGGGCCGTTCACCGCCGGGCCGCCGGCCCTCTCACCGCCGGCCCGTCGGTCCGCCGCCCGCGGGTCATGGCGATGCGGTGACGGTGACGACGTTGATGGGGTGACGGTGACGCGGTGACGGTGCCGCGCTGACGGCCCTGGTCACACCGGCGGTGTGACCAGGCAACCGCCCGTCCCCTACAGGTACTTCTTCAGCTCGCGCCGTGCCAGGGACCGCTGGTGCACCTCGTCCGGCCCGTCGGCCAGCCTCAGCGTCCGTGCCCCCGCCCAGAGTTCCGCCAGCGGGTAGTCCTGGCTCACCCCGCCCGCGCCGTACAGCTGCACCGCCTTGTCGATGATGTCGATGACCGCGCGCGGTGTCGCGATCTTGATGGCCTGGATCTCCGTGTGCGCGCCGCGGTTGCCCACCGTGTCCATCAGCCAGGCCGTCTTGAGCACCAGCAGCCGCAGCTGCTCCACGGTGACCCGGGCGTCCGCGATCCAGTTCTGTACGACGCCCTGCTGGGCCAGCTGCTTCCCGAACGCCGTACGCGACACCGCCCGCCTGCACATCAGCTCGATGGCGCGCTCCGCCATCCCGATCAGCCTCATGCAGTGGTGGATCCGGCCGGGCCCGAGCCGGGCCTGGGCGATGGCGAAGCCGCCGCCCTCCTCACCGATGAGGTTCGACACGGGCACCCGGACGTTGTCGAGGACCACCTCGGCGTGACCGCCGTGGTAGTGGTCCTCATAGCCGTACACCTGCATGGCGCGGCGGACTTCGAGCCCCGGGGTGTCGCGCGGGACCAGGATCATCGACTGCTGGCGGCGGACGTCCGCGCCGTCCGGGTCGGTCTTCCCCATCACGATGAAGATCTTGCAGTCCGGGTTCATCGCCCCGGAGATGTACCACTTGCGGCCGTTGATGACGTACTCGTCGCCCTCGCGGGCGATACGGGTCTCGATGTTCGTCGCGTCGGACGAGGCGACCTCGGGCTCCGTCATGGCGAAGGCGGACCTGATCTCACCCGCGAGCAGCGGCTCCAGCCACTGCTTCTTCTGCTGCTCGGTGGCGAACTGGAACAGCACCTCCATATTGCCCGTGTCGGGGGCCGCGCAGTTCAGCGCCGTGGGGGCCAACTGCGGTGAGCGCCCGGTGATTTCGGCCAGCGGCGCGTACTGCAGGTTGGTCAGTCCCGCGCCGTACTCCGCGTCCGGCAGGAAGAGATTCCACAGGCCCTGGCGGCGCGCCTCGGCCTTCAGCTCGCCGACGACGGCCGGGGTCTCCCAGGGGGAGGCGAGCAGCGCGCGCTGCTCGTGGGCGACGGCCTCGGCGGGCAGGACATGCTCGTCCATGAAGGCGAGGAGCTTGCCGCGCAGCTCTTCGGTGCGTGCGTCGAATGCGAAGTCCATGGGGTGTTCAGCCTTCCTGGAGGGTGGTGAGACCGTGCTCGATGAAGACGGGAACCAGCGAGCCGATCCGGTCGAAACCGGCTCCGACGGTCTGGCCGAGGGTGTAGCGGTAGTGGATTCCTTCGAGGATCACGGCGAGCTTGAACCAGGCGAACGCCGTGTACCAGGCGATGGCGGAGGTGTCCCGGCCCGAGCGGGCCGCGTACCGCTCGACCAGCTCGGTGGGCGAGGGGTGGCCCGCCGCACCGCTCGTGGTGGAGACGGGCGACTCGGGGATGCCCAGATCGGAGCTGTACATCACGAGCAGCCCCAGGTCCGTGAGCGGGTCGCCGAGGGTCGACATCTCCCAGTCCAGGATGGCGTTGATCCTGTCGTCGTCACCCAGCAGGACGTTGTCCAGGCGGTAGTCGCCGTGCACGACGGTGGGGGCGGGGGAGCGGGGCAGGTCACGGCCGAGCGTGGCGTGCAGCTCGTCGATACCGGCCAGTTCGCGGTTGCGTGAGGCGTCCAGCTGCTTGCCCCAGCGGCGCAGCTGCCGTTCGAGGAAGCCGTCGGGGCGCCCGAAGTCGGCCAGCCCGACCGCCTCCGGGTCGACCGCATGCAGATCGACGAGTGTGTCGACCAGCCCGAGCACCGCGGCCCTGGTCCGCTCGGCGCCGATGGGTGCCAGCTGGGCGGCCGTGCGATAGGGAGTGCCCTCGACGAACTCCATGACGTAGAACGGCGATCCGATGACCGACTCGTCCTCGCAGAGCAGCACCGGCGCAGGCACCGGGACCCCGGTCGGGTGCAGTGCGCTGATCACCCGGTGCTCACGCTTCATGTCGTGTGCGGTGGCCAGGACATGGCCGAGCGGGGGCCGGCGCACCACCCACCGCCCCGTCCCGTCGCTGACGGTGTACGTCAGATTGGACCGGCCGCCCTCGATCAGCCGGGCGCTGAGCGGTCCGCGCACCAGGCCGGGCCGCACCCGGTCGAGGTGACCGCGCAGCGCCTCGGGGTCGATTCCCGGTGGGTGGACTGCGCTCATGGCGCACCTCCGTGCGTAGGGGCGGACCGTCCGGATGGACCGTCGCGCCGATGTCTGCGGGCATGCTCGTGGTAACCGTCTGCGCCCATCATGCCGACCAGTCGGTATGCCGTCCACCCCCGGCCCGTTTCCGGCAGCCGGTGCGCGGTCGTCACATCTCTGATACACCGCCCGGCCGCATCCGGTTCCCCTCCGGCGGAAGGGGACCGGACACGGGGACGAGAGGCTGTCCCGTTTGCACGGGGTCCGGTTGCGCGAGCCCGGGCCTGACCAGAGGCTCGTAGGCATGAAGGCGATCAGCTACAGCCGTTACGGCGGCCCCGAGGTCCTGGAGTACGGCGAGCGCCCCGAGCCCAAGGTCGGGCCCGACTCCGTACTGGTGAAAGTACGCGCGGCAGCCGTCAATCCGGTCGATGTGCACGCCCGCGAGGGGCACCTCGACGCGCGGCTCGACGCCGTCTTCCCGGTCGTGCCGGGCTGGGACGTCTCAGGTGTCGTGGTGCAGCCGGGAGCGGCCGTGACCGAGTTCGCCGTCGGCGACGAGGTGATGGGGTACGTACGGGAGGACTTCCTCTCGCGCGGCACCTTCGCCGAGTACGTGGCGGCCCCGGTGCGCACGCTCGCCCGCAAGCCGCTGGGGCTCAGTTTCGAGGAGGCCGCCGGGCTGCCGCTGACCGGGCTCACCGCCTACCAGGCGCTGCGCGCGCTGGAAATCCGCTCCGACGACACGGTCCTCGTCCACGCGGCGGCGGGCGGCGTCGGCTCGATGGCCGTACAGCTCGCCCTGCACTCGGGCGCCCGCGTCATCGGCACCGCGAGCGCCCACAACCACGACCATCTGCGCACGCTGGGCGCGGAGCCCGTGGCCTACGGCGACGGGCTCGCCGACCGGGTGCGCGCGCTGGCCCCCGACGGGGTGGACGCGGTCCTCGACACGGTCGGCGGCGACACCCTGAGACTCTCGGCGAACCTGCTCGCCCCGGAGGGCCGGCTCGCGTCCATCGTCGACGGCGACGTGGCCGAGTTCGGCGGCCGCTATGTCTTCGTACGGCCCGACGCCCTCGATCTGCATGTCCTGGGCGAACTGGCCGACCAGGGTGAGATCTCCGTCCACGTGGACCGGGTCCTCCCGCTGGAGCAGGCGGCGGAGGCGCAGCGGCTCAACACCGAGGGCCACACCCGCGGCAAGATCGTGGTCACGGTCGACTGGGAAGCGGCGGCCGACTGAGGCACTGCCTCTCAGGCACGGCCTCTCAGGCACGGCCTGTCCGAGGTGCTGCCTGGCCGAAGCGCTGCCCGCGGCGCCGCGGGGGCACTGTCACAAGCCTGCCGCCGCGGCCGCCTTCACCGCCGGGCGCACGGCCACCGCTCCACCCCGTACCGCCGTCCCTCCGTACCGCCGCCCCTCCCGTGCCGCCGTCACCGCGTCCGCAGCGCGCTCAGACGGCGGTACGCGGCCATGCCGTCGGGCACCCACTCCCAGGTGTCGATCCGCTGCGCCAGCTCCTCGTCGGTGAGGAAGCCGTGCCAGGCGACCTCCTCCACCTGGGGACGCACCGGAAGCGTGCAGCGCACCTCGTACACCCAGGACCACCAGCCCTGCCCCGGGCCCTCGTAGAGGAACTTGAAGAGCGGTACGGGCGCGGGCAGCCCCGAGACCCCCAGCTCCTCCTCGGCCTCCCGCAGCGCAGCCGCGTCATAGGACTCGCCCGCCCCGACCACCCCGCCGACGAACATGTCGTACAGCGAGGGGAAGACCAGCTTCACCGGGGTCCGCCGGTGGACGAAGATCCGGTCATCGGCGTCCCTGGCGAGCACGAAGACACAGCGGTGCAGCAGCCCCTTCGCGTACACCTCGCCGCGTGGCGCCTGCCCGGTCACCTGGTCGGACGCGTCGACCACATCGAGGATCTCGTCGGCGGGGGACACGGGGGACACGGGCGGCACCGGGTTCTCAGGGGTCATGCGGCCATCTTCTCGCGCGGCGCCCTGGCCGACCCCGGGGGCATCGCCGGATGCCGTCCCAGCAGGATGATCCCCACGACGATCGCCGCGAGCCCGGCCGACTCCCAGGCCAGCGCCCCGGTATCGGTGCGCAGCCGGTCGCCGAGGAACCCCACGCCGCAGGCGATCCCCGCGAGCGGCTGGGCCGCGGTCAGAGCGGGCAGCGAACTGCGCAGCGGCGCGGCCTCGAAGGCGCTCTGCACCAGGACCAGGCCGGTGACCCCCAGCACGATCACCGCGTACGGCTCCCAGCCCGTCACCAGCCCCGCCCAGCCGCCGTGCTCCAGATGCTGTCCGCTGACCCGGGTCAGGGCGTCCTGGAGCCCGTACAGCAGACCCGCGCCGAGCGCGAGGAGCGCGGGGCCCACGGTCAGCCGGGTCCGTTTGGCGCAGACCGCCAGCACCAGCGCCGTACCGGCCACCACGCCGATGATCAGCCAGTGCCGCAGTTCGTCCACCGACGCGGCACCGGCCTTCGGCTGGCCCGCCAGGATGAAGACCGCGACCCCGCCGGCCAGCAGCGCGAGCCCGCCCCAGCCCTGTCGCCCCAGCGGCTGCCCCGTCATACGGCGGGAGAGCGCCATGGCGAAGAGCAGGTTCGTCGCGAGCAGTGGCTCGACCAGGGAGATCTCGCCCTGGCCGAGCGCCAGGGCGCCCAGCACCATGCCGCAGACCATCAGCCCGATACCGCCCAGCCAGACCGGCACCCGTACCAGGTCGAGCAGCAGTCTGAAGGAGAGGAAGTCCTTCATCGGGGCATGCCGGGCCGCTCTCTGCTGGAGCACGAAACCGAAGCCGAGACAGCAGGCCGCACCCACGGAGAGCGCGAGGACGAGTACCGACACGTGATCAACCTCAAGACCGGCCAGAAGGGGCGGGGTCCTGGCGACGATAGCGCCTGGAAAGGCACCTGCACCCGTTGTGTGCCCCGAACGGGACGGTTGACGCAGCCTTGGGACGAACTGAAGATGTGACCGACAAGTAACCTGGCAGGGATGGGGCTCATGGCGGACGACGCTGATGTGATCGTGATCGGGGCCGGTCTCGCCGGTCTGGTGGCCACCGCCGAACTGGTCGACGCGGGGAAGAAGGTGATCCTGCTCGACCAGGAGCCCGAGCAGTCGGCCGGCGGGCAGGCGCACTGGTCCTTCGGCGGTCTCTTCTTCGTCGACTCGCCCGAACAGCGGCGCTTCCGGATCAAGGACAGCCGCGAGCTGGCGATGCAGGACTGGCTGGGCACCGCCGGCTTCGACCGGCCTGAGGACCACTGGCCGCGGCAGTGGGCCGAGGCGTACGTGGACTTCGCGTCCGGTGAGAAGCGGGCCTGGCTGCACGCCCAGGGCATGCGTTTCTTCCCGGTCGTCGGCTGGGCGGAGCGTGGCGGGTACGACGCGACCGGGCACGGCAACTCCGTACCGCGCTTCCACATCACCTGGGGGACCGGGCCCGGCGTCGTGGCGCCGTTCGAGCGCCGGGTGCGGGCGGGCGTGGCGCGCGGCCTGGTGCAGCTGAAGTTCCGCCACCGGGTCACCGGCCTCGCCCGCAGCGCGGGCGCGCTGGACACGGTCACCGGTGAGGTGCTGGAGGCGAGCGGAGCCGAGCGGGGCACCGCGAGCAGCCGGGCGGTCACCGGCGAGTTCAGCTACCGGGCCCAGGCGGTCATCGTCACCTCCGGCGGGATCGGCGGCAACCACGACCTCGTAAGGGCGCAGTGGCCCGAGCGGCTCGGCACCCCGCCCGCACACATGCTGTCGGGGGTTCCCGCGCATGTGGACGGGCTGATGCTGGGCATCGCTGAGGGTGCCGGCGGCAGCCAGATCAACCGGGACCGGATGTGGCACTACACGGAGGGCATCCAGAACTGGAACCCGATCTGGGCGAAGCACGGCATCCGGATCCTGCCGGGCCCGTCCTCGCTCTGGTTCGACGCGCGCGGCAAACGGCTGCCGGTGCCGCTCTTCCCCGGTTTCGACACGCTGGGCACGCTCGACCACATCATGAAGTCCGGCCACGACTACACCTGGTTCGTTCTCGACCAGCGCATCATCGGCAAGGAGTTCGCGCTCTCCGGCTCGGAGCAGAACCCGGACCTGACGGGTAAGTCCGTCCGTGACGTCATCGGCCGGGCGCGGGCCGACGTACCGGGGCCGGTGCGGGCGTTCATGGACAACGGCGCGGACTTCGTCGTGGAGAAGGACCTGGCGTCCCTGGTGCGCGGGATGAACGCGCTCACCGACGAGCCGCTGATCGACGAGGCAGCGCTGCGCCGGGAGATCGTCGCCCGCGACCGGGAGATCAGCAATCCGTTCACCAAGGACCTCCAGGTGATGGCCGTCCGCGGTGCCCGGAACTATCTGGGCGACAAACTCATCCGTACGGCCGCGCCGCACCGGATCCTGGATCCGGCGGCGGGGCCGCTGATCGCGGTGAAGCTGCACATCCTGACCCGCAAGTCGCTGGGCGGCCTGGAGACCGACCTCTCGTCCCGGGTGCTCGCGGAGCCGGCCGGCGGCCCTGGACGCGGTGAGCCCGTGCCCGGTCTGTACGCGGCGGGGGAGGCGGCCGGGTTCGGCGGCGGCGGGGTGCACGGCTACCGCTCGCTGGAGGGCACGTTCCTGGGCGGCTGCATCTACTCGGGGCGGGTCGCGGGGCGGGCGGCGGCCCGGGCGGTCGGGTAGGCGGCGCGGCGGGAGAGCGGGAGGAAAGGGCTGACGGCCGGGCGGCCGGGCGGACCGGAAGCTGCGGGGACAGCCCGGGGGACAAGCCGCGTGGGCGCTCCGGGGCCCTGGGGACAGGCTCCGGGGCCCCTGGGGGGGCAAGCCGCGTGGGCGCTCCGGGGGGACCCCCGGGGGGACCCCCGGGGACAGGCCCGCGTAGGCGCCGGGTCCGGGCTACAGCCGCTCCACCACCCGGAACCTCTCGGCCACGATCATCGTGTCGTCGTCCACGGTGAACTCCGGGTCGCGCAGCGCCTCCCGCATCTCGTCCCCGTGCCAGAACCGCTCGTGCCCCGCGCGCCACTCGGCCACCGACGTGTATCCCTCGCCCTCGTCCAGCGCGTGCTGGAGGCCGACGTCGCCGAGGCGCAGCACCCGTACCCCGGTCAGCTCGACCACCGCGACCTCGCGGCCGGCCGAGTCGATCAGGGCCGAGCGCTCGCCGACGGGGGGCAGTTCCTCCTGCTCCGCCTCGTACTCGGCGAGCAGCCCGCTGGTCGAGACCTTCTCGCCGCTCAGCACGGCATCGACGAGCCGGTCACGGAGCGGGCCGGGGAAAGCGAGCAGCAGGGGCTTGAGAGCCTCGTGACCGGTCATGGCACCAGCGTACGCACCCGGGTAAAGCATTGCGGCGCAAGGGGAGTTGAGGAGGGGGTGGCGCCCGCACGGCCTTGACGTGGAGCCATTACTACCGCTTTGCTGTGCGTGATCATTGCCCCTGGCGCCCTTGAGGAACCCCGCGGATGCCCCCTCTCCTCGGCCGCTCCCGAAGACGGACCGGCCAGCTCGCCGACCCGGCGCTCGACGACGTCGAACTCGCCGAAGCGCGTACCCAGTTGGCCCAGGGCCGCTGGGGCAGAGTCAGCTCCCTGCTCACCGCGACCGCCGACGACTGGGACCGCCGCGGACACCGTCTCGTCGTACTCGCCGAGGGGGCGGGATCGGTGGCCTGGGCCGAGGACTGGCTCCTCGCCGAGCCGGACAGCGCGGACGCCGCGGCGCTGCTGGCGTGCGCGTCCGTCCTGCGCTCGCTGCGCGGCAAGGACGGCAGGGGCAGGGCGGGTACGGCGGCCAAGGCAGACCAGGACGCCGCGAGGGAGGCTTGCCGTGCCGCCGCCCGGCTGGCGCCCTCGGACCCCACGCCCTGGCTCGGTCTGCTGATCCTGGCCCGCAGCCGTGGCACCGATGACGAGGTCAGCCGCCTCTTCGACGAAGTGCGCTCACGCCACCCCGAGCACCACCACGCGCACCATCTGATGGCGGCGCGGCTCGCCGAGCGCCACCCGGAGGCCGGCCAGGACCCGTTGCACGAGGTGTACGACTTCGCGGCCTGGGCGGCCGAACAGGCGCCCGCCGACTCGCCGCTCGCGGTGCTGCCGGTGGTGGCCCACGCGGAGCGCTACCGGGTGCTCGCCACGGCGGGCAGCGAACCGGGCGATCCCGCGCGCTCCGGACACTGGACGGGCCGGCGGGCCCGCCAGGTGATGAAGGCCGCCTTCGACTGGTGGCTGGAGTGGGAGCGCGAGGACCATCCGCGTAACCGCATCGACCTCAACTTCCTGGCCCACGCGAAGTTCTGCGAGGGCCGGCCCGCGGAGGCCGCCGCACTGTTCCACCGCATTGGAGAGCACATCACGCCAGCCCCCTGGGCGTACCCCGACCGGGACCCGTACCAGGCGTTCATGGCCGCGCGCGGTGCCGCGCTCGGCTCCGTCTAACTCCTCACCGAAGGGACCGACCCGCCATGCCGCCGGGCAGTTCGAGCACGAGCGAGATCAACGAGATCAGCACGTTCAAGGGCCAGGACCAGGCGCTGCGCGCCGGCCGTCTGGGGACGGCGGGGCTGTTGCTCTCCGTGCTCGCGGCCAGCGCTCCCCTGATGGTCGTCGCGGGTGTGATGCCCACGATCTTCGGTCTGATGGGGATCGTGGGCCAGCCGATCCTCTACGTCATCCTGGCGGTGGTCCTGGCCCTGTTCAGCGTCGGTTACGCGGAGATGAGCCGGCACGTCCACAACGCCGGGGCCTTCTACGCCTACATCGCCCGCGGCCTCGGCTCCACCGCGGGGGCGGGCGCCTCCTTCGTCGCGCTGGTCGCCTACAGCGCCATGCAGGTCGGCATCTACGGCATCTTCGGGTTCGAGGTCTCCGGCCTCTTCGACACCTATCTGAGTACCGAACTGGCCTGGTGGATACCGGCGCTGGCGGCCGTCGCCGTCGTCGGGGTGCTGTCCTGGCTGAAGATCGACCTCAACGCCAAGGTCCTCGGTGTGCTGCTGCTCATCGAATGCGCCCTCGTGGTGATCTTCGACATCGCCTCGGTCGCGAGCCCCGCCAAGGAAGGGCTCTCGCTGCACGCCTTCAACCCCGACACCCTCACCGGTGCGGGCTTCGGCACCGCGCTCTGCTTCTGCATCGCCGCGTTCGTCGGCTTCGAGCAGGCCCCCGTGTACGCCGAGGAGACCAGCAGGCCGCAGGTGGTCGTCCGCCGGGTGATGTTCCTCGCCGTCGGCTTCGTCGCGCTGTTCTTCGCCGTCAGCTCCTGGGCGCTGACCGTGGCCGCCGGGCCGTCGGCGATCAGCGCCCAGGCCGGCAAACTCGGCCCGGGACTGCTCTTCGGCCTGAGCGAGGGCGTACTCGGCAAGTCCTTCACCGATGTGCTCCACGTCCTCTTCGTCACCGGCATGTTCGCCGCGATGCTCAGCTTCCACAACGTGGTCGCCCGCTACGCCTTCGCGATGGGCCGCGAGGGACTGCTGCCCGCCGCCTTCGGACGTACCAACAAGTCCAGCGGCGCCCCCGGAATCGGCTCGCTGCTCCAGACCGTGATCTCGCTCGTCGTCGTCATCGCCTTCGCGGTGACCGACAGCAAGCCGCACGGCGACCCGACGGCGCCCGTGCTGCACCTCTTCACCTGGATGGGCAACATCGGCGCCCTCGGCATCATCCTGCTGATGGCCGCCGCTTCGGTCGCCGTCATCGCCTTCTTCGTACAGCGCGGCGCGGCCCGTGCGCAGATCTGGCGGCTGACCGCATCGGGCCTCGCCTGCCTCGCCCTGCTCACCATCGCCTTCATGACGGTCAAGGACTTCGACGTGCTGGTCGGCGCGGGCCCCGGCTCCGTACTGAGCTGGCTGCTGCCCGGCATCATCGGCCTCGCGCTGGTCGGCGGCCTGGTCTACGGGCTCGTGCTGCGCTCGGGCAGGCCGGATGTGCACGCCAGGATCGGGCTCGGCAACGAGGCGTTCCAGCTCGACAAGGCCGCCGCGGCGCAGGCCGGAGCCGCCGCGGACATATGACGGAATGCTGACGGGCACCGGCGGCCGCTGGCTTCCGGCGCCCGTGAGTGCTCGAATCGTCGGGTGAAACCAGAACCATCCGGGCACGAGAGATCCGCCCATGAAGGATCCAGCCACGGGGGATCCGGCCACGGGGGACCCGGGCATGAGGGATCAGGCCGGGACGCCCCGGGCCAGGACGCATCCGCGCACGAGGGATCGGGCCACGACGGGGCTCCCGTCGGGCGCCGTCTCGTCCTCGGCATGCTCGGCCTGGGCGCGGCGGGGCTTGTCACCGCCCCCTACATCCAGCGCGGGGTCGACGCGGCGCTCGGTGCCGTCTCGGGCAAGGACCCCACCGGGCTGACCGGTCTGCTGCCCAACGGCGGCGGGTTCCGCTACTACTCGGTGACCTCGTCGGTGCCCGGCAAGGACGCCGGGAACTACCGGCTCACCGTGGACGGCATGGTCGAGCGGCCCACCACGTACACCCTCGGCTCGCTGCGCCGGCTCCCGCAGACCCGGCTGGTGCGCGACGTGCAGTGCGTCACCGGCTGGCGGGTGCCGGGGACCCCCTTCGAAGGGGTGCGGCTCTCCCGGCTGCTGGACGCGGCCGGGGTACGGCCGGGCGCCGGTGCGGTCCGCTTCACCTGCTTCGACGGGGCGTACAGCGAGAGCCTCACCCTGGACCAGGCGCGCCGTGCCGACGTCCTGGTCGCGCTGCGGATGCAGGACGAGCCGGTGAGCCACAACCACGGCGGGCCCGTCCGCCTCTACGTCGCGCCCATGTACTTCTACAAGTCCGCGAAATGGCTGTCCGGGATCACGGTCACCCGTGACGTGCGGCGCGGTTACTGGGAGGAGCGCGGCTATGACATCGACGCCTGGGTCGGCAAGTCCAACGGACGCGACGACCACCCCACGGTCTGAGCTGCGCCGTTTCGCCCGCCCGGTGCGGTGGGTGCACCGTACGACGTCGGCCCTGATGCTGGTGTGCATCGCGTCGGCGGCCTGCCTGTACGTCCCGCAGCTCGCGGAGCTCGTCGGCCGCCGCTATCTCGTGGTCACCGTGCACGAATGGTCGGGGGTGCTGCTGCCCGCGCCGGTCCTGCTCGGCCTCGCCTCCCGTGCGCTGCGGGCCGATCTGGGCCGCCTCAACCGCTTCGCTCCGTACGACCGTGCCTGGCTGCGGTCGGCGCTGCGCAGGGACGGATCGCCGCGTACGGCCGGCAAGTTCAACGGCGGCCAGAAGGTCTACGCCGGGTGGATCGCGGGTGCGGCGCTGGTGATGCTCGGCACCGGGCTGCTGATGTGGTTCACCCACCTCGCACCGCTGGTCTGGCGGACCAGCGCCACCTTCATCCACGACTGGCTGGCGCTGGCCGTCGGCATCGTGGTCGCCGGGCACATCGGGATGGCGGTGGGCGACCCGGAGGCCCGGCGGGGGATGCGGACGGGGTGGGTCGGGCGCGGGTGGGCGCGCCGGGAACACCCGCGGTGGCCGGACGAGGAGTGAGGGCGTCGCGGCCACGGCCGAGGGCCGGGCGGGGCCCCAGCCCTACTCGCCCCCGGCCCAGCTCCCCCACCCCCCCCCGCCCCCCCCCCCACCCCCCCCCCCCCCTCCCCTCCTACCCCCCCCCCCCCCCCCCCC
>NZ_JAAGLN010000060.1 GCF_010548145.1 Streptomyces sp. SID10853 | reverse complement strand
GCCGCGCCCGGTCCCGTACAGCAGCCACCCGCCCCGGAGCCCTCGCAGCGCCGGCGGCCGCAGGCGTTCCGGGAGCCCGAGCCGCCGCCGGAGCCGGACGGGCCGCCCCCGGTCTCGCTGGAGGACGACACCCCCGAGGACGACGATCCCGACCTGGTCGACTCGGCGCTCTCCGGCCACGACCTGATCGTGCGCGAGCTGGGGGCGACCGTGGTGGAGGAGTACACGAACGAGTAGCCGGCCGACCCGGTGCAGAAGTCCGCCGCGCGAAGTTCCTCCGCGGAGGAGTTCCGTCGCGTGCGGGTTCCGTCGCGTGCGGGTTCCGCTGCGGACGAGTTCCGCCGCGGACGTGGAGGAATCTACGAGCACACCCGGCCGTCCGGTTCGGCGGCCCGCACAAGGCCCGCGCCCGGCCGGGCCAGGTGCGCGGGCTAGGCTTCGCACCGTGAAGGTCCTTGTCATCGGCGGCGGTGCCCGCGAACACGCCCTGTGCCGCTCTCTTTCCCTCGACCCCGAGGTCACCTCTCTCCACTGCGCCCCGGGTAACGCCGGCATCGCGGAAGTGGCCGAGCTGCACGCGGTGGACGCGCTGGACGGCGCGGACGTCGCCCGGCTCGCGGTCCGGCTCGGCGCCGGCCTCGTCGTCGTCGGCCCCGAGGCGCCTCTGGTCGCCGGTGTCGCCGACGCGGTACGGGAGGCGGGCATCCCGTGCTTCGGGCCGAGCCGGGAAGCCGCGCAGCTGGAGGGTTCCAAGGCGTTCGCCAAGGATGTGATGGCGGGGGCGAACGTCCCCACCGCCCGTGCCTACGTCTGCACCACCCCCGCGCAGATCGACGCGGCGCTCGACGCCTTCGGCGCCCCGTACGTGGTGAAGGACGACGGCCTCGCCGCGGGCAAGGGGGTCGTCGTGACGGAGGACGTCGCAGCCGCCCGCGCCCACGCGCTGGCCTGCGGCCGGGTGGTCATCGAGGAGTTCCTGGACGGCCCGGAGGTCTCGCTCTTCGCGATCTCGGACGGGGTGACCGTCCTTCCGCTCCAGCCCGCGCAGGACTTCAAGCGCGCGCTCGACGGCGACGAAGGGCCCAACACCGGCGGCATGGGTGCGTACTCGCCGCTCCCCTGGGCCGACCCCAAGCTGGTCGACGAGGTCATGCAGACGGTGCTCCAGCCGACCGTCGACGAGCTGCGCCGCCGGGGTACGCCCTTCGCTGGACTGCTGTACGCGGGGCTCGCGATCACCTCACGCGGGGTGCGGGTCATCGAGTTCAACGCCCGGTTCGGTGACCCCGAGACCCAGGTCGTGCTGGCCAGGCTGAAGACACCGCTGGCCGGTGTTCTGCTGAACGCGGCCAACGGCACCCTCGACACGGTCCCCCCGCTGAACTGGCGCGACGAGGCCGCGGTCACCGTCGTCATCGCCTCGCACAACTACCCGGACACCCCACGCACCGGTGACCCCATCGGCGGTCTCGACGAGGTGGCCGCCCAGGACGCGCCCCATGCGTATGTGCTGCACGCCGGGACCAGGCAGGCCGGCGACGCGGTGGTGAGCGCGGGCGGCCGGGTCCTCTCCGTGACCGCGACCGGCGCCGATCTGGGAGAGGCCCGTGAGCGGGCGTACACCGCGCTGAGCAGGGTGCGGCTCGACGGGGCACAGCACCGTACGGACATCGCGGCGAAAGCCGCAGCCATCTGACGGCTTTCCGTCAGCACCTTTACCCAAAGCCATTCCATCGAGTGACGACTGCCCCATCCGGATGACGCTTGCCGGGTCCCCAACTAGTCTGCGGCGCAGGCGTTCCGGCACTTGGCCCACCGGCATTGCGATGTCAGTGGCGGGTGCCACAGTGGGGGAGTGAGCAAAGCCGTCGCAAGGGCAGAGGGGGGTGACGTCCAGCCGTGTCCGAGAACCGTACGAACGACGCGCAGGTGAATCCGCGTGCCAAGCGGGGTGCGCAGGGCGCACGCGCTCATGCGCTGGCTGTTCTGGCGGTCCGGGGCAGAGCCCTGGCCGTCGCGCTGCTGCCGGCGGCGGCAGCGGTCGTGCTGCTGGCCGGCGGTGCCATGGGCCGCCTCAGCGGCGGGAGTTGGGACGTCGCGCGGTGGGTGGTGACAGGGTTCGCGCTGGTAGTGCTGGGGACGGCCGCCGTCGTCGGGACCGTGATCGCCAGGGCCGGGCCGGCCGTCAGCCCGACGGTGGCACTGACCGAGAAGTCCGCGCCCGACCTGCACCGGATGGTGCGGGACCTCGCGGACCGGCTCGAAGTGCCTGTGCCGTCGGCGATAGCGCTGACGCCCGACTGCGACAGCTGGCTCGAGGACCGCTCGCACCCCACCGCCCAGTCCATATCCGGGGGACGGCCGGGCGCCGGGCGCGGCCGGTCGATACGGTCCCGCCGGGAGGCGGACGCCCCCGTGCTGGTCATCGGCTCGCCCTTCCTGTGGTGGATGCGGGTGGCCGAGCTGCGGGCCCTCCTCGCTCCCGTCATCGCCGGTACGGGACCCTCCGCGCACCCCGACATCGCGGCCTCGCGCCGGTTCGTACGGGGTCTGGACGCGGCGGTCGCCGTCTCGTCCAGGGCCGGGCTCGGCCCGGTGCGACGAGTGGCGTACGGCTTCATCGGCTGGGTCGCCCGGCTGCTGCTGCGCAGCTGCCGTGGCCATGCGGCCGAGATGGAACGCGGGGTCGCGGCGGCGGCATCGGACCGCGCACAGGCTGTGGATTACGGGCTGCGGATCGTCGCCCAGGAGCAGGTGGGCCTGGCCTACGCGGGCTGGGACCGGCTGCTGACCCGGGTCGCGCTGCCCGCCTGGCGGATGGGCCGCTGGCCCTCCCGGCTCGACGCCGGGGTGGTCTCCGCGCTCACCGAACTGTCGCGCAGGGACCGTCTCGCCGAGGGGTTCACGTCCCGGCTGGGCGAGCGCCCCGCCTGTGACCTGCTGGAGGAGCCGGGCGCGGTCGACGCGGCCACATCCCTCCTCGCGGCCAGGCTCTTCCACGGAGGCCCGGCCGAGACCGGCCCCGACTGGTCCCCGGTGGACTGGCAGCAGTATCCGGAAGAGGTCGTCGACCGTAAATGGCGTACGGAAGCGGCCAGGCTGCACCGCGTCCTCGACCAGCTGGGCGTGCGCCGCACAGCCGGGGCGGGCCCCGATGCGTCCGGCGATGCGGGCGGTCCCGGCGGGCCCGGCGATCCGACGCTGGCCCGGGTCCTGGACCATCTCGCGGCCGACGACACGGAGACGCTGGCGGCCGCCGTCACCGCTGAGGTCGCCCGTGAGGAGGCCGCGGCGCCGCCCCGCATGCCGGGCGGCACCCTGGAGGGCGAGGAGCTCTGGGACACCGGGGCGATCCCGCTCTTCCCGCTCCAGCCGCCCCGTACCGGGCGCGATCTGCTCGCCGACCATGTCACCGCGATGGTCTGCTGCGCGGCGGTGGACACGGCCGGGGCGGCACCCGGCCTCGACTGGCTGGACGGCCCCGCGCTGCTGGTGGGCGGCGAGCGCAGGGCGGACCTGGGCGGGCATGTGATGAGCCTGGTGGAGGACGGCGACGACGGGCCGTTGCGAGGGTGGCTGACGGCGGTGGGCGTACGCGCGGAGAAACCGGTACGGCTGGTGTGACGCCAGTTGGCACCTCATGCGCTGGCAGCTCATGCGTTGACGCCTCATGCGCTGGCACCTCATGGCGGACGGGCCCCATGGCGCGCCCGTTGACGCCTATGACGGACGGCCCCATGGCGCCTCTGGACGCCCGTATCGGGACGCCCCACGGCGCCCGTTGACACCCCACGGCTGACGCCCCATGGCGCCTGTGGACGTCCGGTCATGCGCGGAGCCGGCTCCCGGGATCTGCCCCGGAGCCTCCCTGCGTCTTCCCCGGGCCCTCCCTCGGGCGGCCTGGATCATTCCACGAATTCGGTACTGTCCTCGTCAATTCGCGACGAACAGTGACGGAGTGAGCGCCTTATGTGATGTGCTGGGGCCGGTCGCTGACTGTCGGTGCATCACTGTTGTGCCTGAGTGGCCGAGGGAAGGGGAGCCGCATGGGGGCGGAGCAGATCCGGCGCTGGGAATCGGGGGCCCTCGCGCACGCCGTATCGGATCCGTTCGGGCAGGGTCCGCTGCCCTGGCTCCGCGGGAGCGAGCATTACTTCGACGACACCGGCCATGTCGTCCCCTGGTACGCCCCGGACGCCCCGCACCACCGCTCCGGCGGCCCGCGCACCGCCGACGACGTGAAGAAGCAGATCAAGGGCTTCGCGTCCAACGGGGCGGCCGCCCCGGGCGAGGCCATCGACTTCCATGTCACGGTCGACCCGCCCCAGCAGTTCTCCGTCGACATCTACCGGATCGGTCACTACGGCGGCGACGGCGCGGCGAAGATCACCACAAGCCCGCGGATCTCCGGGATCGTCCAGCCGCCCCCGCTCACCGCCGACCGCACGGTCTCCTGCCACCACTGGTGGCTGTCCTGGCGGCTGCAGATCCCTTCGTACTGGTCGATCGGGGCCTATGTCGCGGTGCTGACCACCGTCGACGGCTACCGCTCCCACATCCCCTTCACCGTCCGGGACAGCCATCCGGCGGATCTGCTCCTCCTGCTGCCCGACGTGACCTGGCAGGCGTACAACCTCTACCCGGAGGACGGGCACACCGGCGCCAGCCTCTACCACGCCTGGGACGGCGTGGGCCGGCTCCTCGGCGAGGAGGACGCGGCCACCACGGTCTCCTTCGACCGGCCGTACGCGGGCGCCGGGCTGCCCCTGCACGTCGGGCACGCCTACGACTTCATCCGCTGGGCCGAGCGGTACGGATACGACCTCGCCTATGCCGACGCCCGCGATCTGCACGCCGGCCGCATCGACCCCACCCGCTACCGCGGCCTGGTCTTCCCCGGCCACGACGAGTACTGGTCGGTGCCCATGCGGCGTACGACGGAGGCCGCCCGCGAACACGGCACCTCCCTCGTCTTCCTCTCGGCCAACACCATGTACTGGCAGGTCGACCTCGCCCCGTCCCCGTCCGGCGTCCCGGACCGGCTCCTCACCTGCCGCAAACGCCGCGGCCCGGGGAAGCCCACGCTGTGGCGCGAGATCGACCGGCCGGAACAGCAGCTGCTCGGCATCCAGTACGCCGGCCGGGTCCCCGACCCGAGCCCGCTGGTCGTACGGAACGCCGAGCACTGGCTCTGGGACGCGACCGGCGCGGGCGAGGGCGACGAACTCGCCGGTCTGGTCGCGGGCGAGGCCGACCGCTACTTCCCACGCACGTCGCTCCCGGAGCACGAGAGCCGGATCCTGCTCGCCCACTCGCCGTACGAGGACAGCGAGGGTGTCGTGCGGCACCAGGAGACCTCGCTGTACCGGGCCCCGTCCGGCTCGCTGGTCTTCGCCTCGGGCACCTTCGCCTGGTCACCCGCGCTGGACCGGCCCGGCCATGTCGATTCCCGTATCCAGCGCGCGACAGCCAACCTCCTCGACCGCATCTGCAAGCGCGACTGACGGGGCGAGCGGCCCGCCGCCGGACTCCGCAGGACGCCGCCGTGCCGTGGGCCGACCCTGGAGGGGCCTGCACACAGCGCATACGGGAGAATCGACTCCGACCCCACCGCTTGGACAGAACCACGGGGAGGAACCGTGTCCGGATTCGTAGAAAAGCCCGAGCCGCTTCAGGTGCCGGGCCTGGTACACCTGCACACCGGCAAGGTGCGCGATCTGTACCAGAACGAGGCGGGCGACCTCGTGATGGTCGCCAGCGACCGCCTGTCCGCGTACGACTGGGTGCTGCCCACCGAGATCCCCGACAAGGGCCGGGTGCTCACCCAGCTGTCGCTCTGGTGGTTCGACAAGCTCGCCGATCTTGTGCCGCACCACGTCATCTCCACCGACCTGCCCGCCGGGGCCCCCGCCGACTGGGCGGGCCGCACCCTGGTCTGCAAGTCGCTGCGGATGGTCCCGGTGGAGTGCGTGGCCCGTGGCTACCTCACCGGGTCGGGCCTGCTGGAGTACGAGGCACACCGCACGGTCTGCGGTCTCGCGCTGCCGGATGGGCTGACCGACGGCTCCGAACTCCCCGCACCGATCTTCACGCCGGCCACCAAGGCGGCCGTCGGGGACCACGACGAGAACGTGAGTTACGAGGAGGTCGCCCGCCAGACAGGCGCGGAGACCGCCTTCGATCTGCGGCGCACGACCCTCGACGTGTACGAACGGGCCCAGGGCATCGCGCGGGAGCGGGGCATCATCCTCGCCGACACGAAGTTCGAGTTCGGTTATGACGGCGACCAACTCGTCATCGCCGACGAGGTCCTGACCCCCGACTCGTCCCGCTTCTGGCCCGTGGCCGACTGGGAGCCGGGCCACCCCCAGCCGTCGTACGACAAGCAGTACGTGCGCGACTGGCTGACCTCGGAGGCGTCCGGCTGGGACCGCAAGGGCGAACTGCCGCCGCCCGCACTCCCGCAGGAGATCGTGGACGCGACCCGGGCGAAGTATGTGGAGGCGTACGAGCTGCTGACCGGGACCCCCTGGTCATAGCCGTGCCGGTGCGAAGGGCCCGCTTCCGGCACATTCCCGGGGGCCCTCGGGCCCTTCGTCGCCGCGGCTCTGCTTCTCCGCTTCTCCGTTCCTGCTGCTGAGCGGACGACCAGGTTCGAACTGGCGACCTCAACCTTGGCAAGGTTGCGCTCTACCAACTGAGCTACGTCCGCATGCGCCGTGGCGCGGGCACCACTATACCCAACCTCGCTCGCGCGCGAGACGCACCGCCGTATGCCGGTTCTCCGCCCCCAGCTTCGACGCGGCCGACGACAGATAGTTGCGCACCGTGCCCTGCGACAGCGAGGCCCGCTCGGCGATCTCCGCGATCGGTGCGCCGTCCGCCGCCAGCTCCAGCACTTCCACTTCCCGGGTGGTGAGGGGCGAGTCCCCGGCGGAGATCGCGTCGGCGGCCAACTCCGGGTCCACATAACGCCCTCCGGCCCGCACCGTCCGGATGATCTCCGCCAGCCGCTGCGCGGAAACGGTCTTCGGAACGAACCCCTTCACCCCGGCCGACAGCGCCCGTTTGAGGTGGCCGGGCCGCCCATGACTGGTCACGATCATGCAGCGGCACTCGGGGAGCGCGGTCCGCAGGGATGTGGCCACGCTCACACCGTCGGCCCCCGGCATCTGGAGATCGAGCACCGCCACATCGGGCCGGTGCGCCCGCGCCATGGCGAGCGCTTCGGGACCGGACGCGGCTTCGGCCACGACCACCAGATCGTCCTCAAGCCCGAGCAACGCGGCGAGCGCTCCCCGGATGAGGTGCTCGTCATCCGCGAGCAGCACACGTATGGGTACCGAGGCGGCGGGTGTGGCGGGTGCGGCTCCGTCTGCCGGTGAGGGCGAGGGTGCGGCTCCGTTTGCCGGTGCCGGTGCCGGTGCCGGTGCCGGTGCCGAGCGTGACGGGTCGGTCATGCGCTTGCCCCTTCGGCGGGAGCGGGAGAGGAGGAAGGAGCGGGAGCAGAGGGGGCTGGTGCGGGGGTGGCGAGGGTCGTTGCGGAGGTGGGGGTCGGGGTGGGCAGGTGGGCGGTGGTGTGGGCATCGGCAAGGCGGGGGCCCGTGTCCGGGGCGGCCGGCCTGCCGGTCAGCGGTACCTCCGCGGTCAGCCGGAACCTCCCGCCGGGCGCCGGGCCGGCCGTCAGCGTCCCGTCCACGGCGGTCAGCCGTTCCCGCAGCCCAGCCAGTCCGGTGCCCGGAGCGGAGCCGCTACCGCTGCCGTTTCCACTGCCGCCGGCGGCTCCGTCGTTCTCGACGGTCAAGGTCGCATCCGATGCCGAACTCGCCACCGCGACGGTGCAGCGCCGGGCATCCCCGTGACGCAGCACATTGGTGGCCGCTTCCCGGACGACCCAGCCGAGCGCCGACTGCACATCCGCCGGGAGTCCGTCCGGCGGTCCGTTGACGGTGCACTCGATACCGGCTGCTTCCAACACGCCCTGGGCCCCGGCCAGTTCCGTGGCGAGGTCCGCTCCTCGGTATCCCCGTACCACTTCACGTACCTCTCGCTGTGCGTCATGGGCCATGCGCTGCACCTCGGTCATCTGGTTCACGGACTCCGGCCGCCCCCGCCGGGCCAGCTGCACCGCCAGCTCGCTCTTCAGCGCGATCACTGCGAGATTGCGCCCCATCACATCGTGCAGATCCCGGCCGAACCGCAGGCGCTCCTCCGCGACCGCCAGCCGGGCTTCCATGTCCTTGGCCTGGTGCAGTTTCCACATCACGCCCAGATGCCAGGCCGAGCAACGGGTCGTGACGGCGTACCACATGGGCCCGGCCACCATGCCGGCCATGCAGGCAGCGATGAGCTGCCGGTTGCCGCCGAGCAGGAGGACCGCCCCGCACACTGCGGCCAGGCCGGCCAACTGCACCAGTGCCGACACCCGCTTCCGGACGATCAGGCTGTGCGCCATCGTGAACGGCATCAGAGCGGCGCACGGCAGGACCGCCGCTATCGCGAAGTCCCGCGGCCCCACCTCCGAGGTGAGCACCAGAGCAGCCACCAGATTCGTCGCCATCAGACCGGCGCCGAAGGCGACCGGCCGCCGGGAGAGCCTGGCCTGGCCCAGATAGTCGGCCAGGCCACCGGAGGCCAGTGAGGTGCAGTACACGCCCTGCGCGACCGTGAGCAGACAGGATGCGGCGATCATCGCGGCGGGCGCACCGGAGTGACGGACCGGGCGCGTCACGCTGAACAGCACTTGCACAACGACGGCCACCCAGAGCAGGGCGTAGATCGTCGCTCGCGCGTAGAGGTCGGCCTGCGCGAAGCCACCTTGCTTCCGCCACCCCCGTAGCCACTGCATCGCGTGTCCCCCTTGTCGCCCGCGGCCTTGTCTCCGGCTCCCGGCCGCAGCAAGTCAGCCTCTGTCCCGGCCTCTACCTGCGCCAACCTCCACCTGCACCCAACCTCTACCCGCGCCCAACCTCCCGTTCCCGCCCCCTACGGGCTCTCCGGTCATGGTCAGCGCCGTGGCTCCCAGCGGAACCACCGGCGTACAGCAAACACCGAGAGGACCGTCCAGGCCACCGCCGTCAGAACGTGCCCCAGGGCGTCGTACGCGGACAACGACCCGGTCCAGGCGCCCCGTACCAGCTCCACCACCGGAGTCAGTGGCAGCAGTTCGCACACCGACGCCAGCCGGTCGGGGAATATCTCCAGCGGGACGAGCACGCCGGATCCTGCCATCGACACCAGCATCAGCGGGATGACCGTCAGCTGGGCGGCCTCGGCGGACTTGGTGATCCCGGCTGTCGCCGCTCCCAGCGCGGTCAGCATCACGACCCCGAGGGCGACGCCCACGACCATCAGCTGTGGCGCGGGCGGCAGGCCCATGTCGAAGACCACCGCACAGCCTGCTGACAGGACCGCGCACTGCACCAGCGCGATGACCACCGAGGGCAGCGCGGCCCCGGCCAGTATTTCCGTGTCCCGCGCCTCGCCCGTACGCAGCCGCTTGAGCACCAGTTGCTCGCGGCGGACCACCAGGACGCCCACCACGCCGTTGTACAGGGCGAAGAGCAGGCCGAACGCGATTCCCCCTGGCAGCAGCACCGCACCGGCTGTCAGCCCGGCCTTGTCGAGGGTGTCCTGGTCGGTCGCTGAAGAGATCACGAAAGTCATCGTGATGGGCAGCACCAGCATGGTGAACAGCGAAGCCTTGCTGCGGCCGAGCAGCGTCAGCTCCGCGCGGGCCAGGGCGAGCATCCGGCCCGTGTTGAGCACCCGCACCCGCGGCCCGCCCCCGCCCCCGCCTCCGGAACCTGGGCCGGCCCCTGCGCCCACCGCCCGTCCCCCTGCGCCCGCCATCCGCCCTCCTGCGGTCCGGTCCTCCGCCGCGCGGCCCTTCGCACGGCCGCCCGCCGCACGGCCGCCCCTCGTGCGGTCCTCCGTGCTTTCCCCCGTCGTGCTCATCGTGTGGCCCCCTGTTTCTGTGCGATACCGAGAAATGCCTCTTCCAGTGAGGCCGACCGGATATCGAGCCCCCGCAGCTCGATGTCCTGGTCCCTGGCCCACAGCAGGAGTTCGGTGGCGGACCGCTGAAGCTCATCGGTCCGCAGCTGGATGTCCCCGCCCGTGCGGACGTACGTCCCCAGCCGCGGCAGATCGCCGACCGCTGTCCCCTCGGGCAGTGAGAAGGAGATCTGCGAGGGCTGTGCGGCCACCACCTCGTCCACCCGGCCCTCGGCCGCTATTCGGCCCTCGTGCAGGATCGCCAGCCGGTCGGCCAGGACTTCGGCCTCCTCCAGATAATGGGTGGTCAGCAGGACCGTCGTACCGCTGTCGCGCAGCTCGCGCACCAACTCCCAGGTCTCCCTGCGTCCTTCGGCGTCCAGCCCGGTCGTCGGCTCGTCGAGGAAGAGCACCTCGGGGCGGCCCAGAAGGGCCATCGCCAGATCAAGCCGCCGCTTCTCACCGCCGGACAGCTGCTTCACCCGTATGCCGGACCGCCTGCTGAGCCCCACCATCTCCATGGCCTCACCGACCGGACGTGCCCGGCTCGTGCAGCCGGCCCACATCCGGATCGTCTCGGCCACGGTCAGCTCGGGGGAGAACCCACCCTCCTGGAGCATGGCGCCCGTCCTCGGCCGGACGGCGGCACGCTCGCGGTACGGATCGTGCCCCAGCACGCGCACCTGTCCGCCGCTCGGGGGCGCCAGCCCCTCCAGGAGCTCCACGGTGGAGGTCTTTCCCGCGCCGTTCGTCCCCAGCAGCGCGAAGAGCTCCCCCGCGGCCACCGAGAAGGAGACGCCGGCCACCGCCTCGTACCCACCGGCATAGCTGCGCCGTAGGTCTGCGACCTCAATCACATCTGTCATGCATCCAGGCTGCCCCCGGCCTGTCCCCCCGCCCGATGACATATGTCATCAGACGCCGTGACATGAGGAGCGCCACGAGCCGAATCCCCCGAGGCTGCGCCCGCCGAGGCTGCGGCCCCGGGGAGGCCCCCCCGGGGAGGCCGCGCTCGCCGAGGCCGCGAATCCCAGGAGCCAGGAGGCGGGAACCCCAGGCCGTCATCGCAGAGAAGCCCCGGTCGGAATCCGACCGGGGCTTCTCTGTTTCCTGCTGCTGAGCGGACGACCAGGTTCGAACTGGCGACCTCAACCTTGGCAAGGTTGCGCTCTACCAACTGAGCTACGTCCGCAGATTGCAGCCGACCGGCTTTCACCGGGCGGTGCGAGCACCATCCTACCCGACGGTCCGAGTGGACCGGTACGGAGAGCGATGCAGAGCGGGTGACAGGAATTGCACACTGCGCCTTCCCCCTGGAAGGGGGATGTTCTACTACTGAACTACACCCGCACGCTGCTTCGAACGGGGCCTTTCGGCCTCGCCCTTCGGCGTGCTCCAGACTCTAGCTGACCAGCAGGGGTGGAATGCAAGTCGGGCACACCGAGGGGGAGTCGGCCACCCCTGCCGACCGGCCGTGAGCCGACCGCGAGCTGAACGCAGGCCGACAGTGAGGCGCCGACAGCGAGGTGGCAGTGAGGCGAAAGCGAGCCGGCCGAGAGTCGACCGGGAGCCGGGCGCACTCCCCCGGCGCCTCCGCTCAGCCCGCCGCGTTGAACGCCTCGTAGACCTTCTTCGGGATGCGCCCCCTGGCCGGTACTTCCATCTTGTTCGACCTGGCCCAGGCGCGGACGGCGGCCGGGTCCGGGGCCACCGATGTGTGCCGGTAGGTCTTGCCCGACTTCGACTGCTTTCGAGCCGCCTCCAGGAACGGGGCCAGCGACTTGCGCAGTTTCTTTGCATTGGCGGTATTGAGGTCGATCTCGTACGACTTCCCGTCGAGACCGAAGGTGACCGTTTCCGCCGCTTCTCCGCCGTCGATGTCGTCGGAGAGCGTGACCACTACTCGCTGAGCCACGGACTTCGGTCCTTTCCTTCGACATCATCGCGCCTGCACGGTGTCACGCAGGCGTGTCACTGTGCTGACGTGCTGTGATGTCGGCCTTGCGGCTGATTTTGAGTTACGCCAATTCCTTTGTACAGCGGAAGGCGTCGCATTGTGAAGCCCACCCAATTACATGCGCGTGTCCGAGTGCAATCCGGTAGGCCGATTTTTTCGAGGATTTTCCTCCGCTGTTGTCTGTGTCTTGTCGATGGGTTGTCGGTGCGTTGTCGGTGTCTTGTCGCGGCCGATATCTGAACGTGATCGGCCCCGGTCCATATCTACCCGCGTAGAATCTGTGGGCAGGTAGTGTGATGGGACCGCCTTCGCACCACACACCGGGAGTGCCAGTGGCACGCGTCGTAGTCGACGTCATGCTCAAGCCGGAGATCCTCGACCCGCAGGGACAGGCGGTGCAGCGTGCACTGCCCCGTCTCGGCTTCGATGGAATCGCCGACGTACGTCAGGGAAAGCGTTTCGAGCTGGAGGTCGATGGGCCGGTTGATGACGCCGCCCTCGCCCGTATCAACGAGCTCGCCGAAACGTTCCTCGCCAACACCGTCATCGAGAACTTCACCGTGAAGGTGGAGGAAGAGAAGTGACAGCTCGTATCGGGGTCGTCACTTTTCCGGGCACGCTCGACGACCGGGACGCCCTGCGCGCCGTACGGATCGCGGGCGCCGAACCCGTTTCGCTCTGGCATCGCGACAAGGGCATCCAGCAGGTCGACGCGGTCGTCCTGGCGGGTGGTTTCTCGTACGGCGATTATTTGCGGGCCGGTGCCATCTCGCGCTTCTCGCCGGTGATGGGGACGATCATCGAGCAGGCGAAGGCCGGTCTTCCGGTCCTGGGTATCTGCAACGGTTTCCAGATCCTGACCGAGTCGCATTTGCTGCCGGGCGCGATGCTCCGGAACAACCATCTCCACTTCATCTGCCGCGATCAGAAGCTGCGCGTGGAGAACGCGGAGACCGCCTGGACCGCCGACTACACCGCCGGCCAGGAGATCTCCGTACCCCTCAAGAACATCGACGGCCGTTACGTGGCCGACGAGCGGGTGCTCGATGAGCTGGAGGCCGAGGGGCGGGTCGCTTTCCGTTATCTCGACGGCAACCCGAACGGTTCGCTCCGCGACATCGCCGGTGTCACCAACGCCGCGGGCAATGTCGTCGGCCTGATGCCGCACCCCGAGCACGCCGTGGAGCCGCTGATCGGTACGGGGCGTACCGACGGCATCGGATTCTTCTCCTCGATCCTGAAGAAGCTGGTCAACGCATGACGACTGAACGCAACGAGAGCGCCGCCAAGGGCCGCCTCGACACCGTCAAGCACGCCGCGGCGACCCCCGAAGCCGAGCAGCCCTGGAAGGAGCTCGGCCTCAAGGAGGACGAGTACGCGCGGATCCGCGAGATCCTCGGCCGCCGTCCGACCGGCGCCGAGCTGGCCATGTACTCCGTGATGTGGTCCGAGCACTGCTCCTACAAGAGCAGCAAGGTGCACCTCAAGCAGTTCGGCGAGAAGGTCCCGGTCAACGACGCGATGCTCGTGGGCATCGGGGAGAACGCCGGTGTCGTGGACGTCGGCCAGGGTTACGCGGTCACCTTCAAGGTCGAGTCGCACAACCACCCCTCGTACATCGAGCCCTACCAGGGCGCGGCGACCGGCGTCGGCGGCATCGTCCGCGACATCCTCGCCATGGGGGCCCGTCCCGTCGCCGTCGTCGACCCGCTGCGGTTCGGCGCTGCCGACCACCCCGACACCAGGCGGGTGCTGCCGGGTGTGGTCGCGGGCATCGGCGGCTACGGCAACTGCCTGGGGCTGCCGAACATCGGCGGCGAGGTCGTCTTCGACGCCTGCTACCAGGGCAATCCGCTGGTCAACGCGGGCTGTATCGGTGTGATGAAGCACGAGGACATCCACCTCGCGAAGGCGTCAGGCACCGGCAACAAGGTCATCCTGTACGGCGCCCGTACCGGCGGCGACGGCATCGGCGGCGTCTCGGTCCTGGCGTCCGAGACCTTCGAGTCGACCGGACCCGCCAAGCGCCCCGCAGTCCAGGTCGGCGACCCCTTCCAGGAGAAGCTCCTCATCGAGTGCACCCTGGAGATCTTCCGGGAGAAGCTGGTCGCCGGCATCCAGGACCTCGGCGGCGCCGGGCTCTCCTGTGCCACATCCGAGCTGGCCAGCGCCGGTTCGGGCGGGATGCGCGTCGAGCTGGACACCGTCCCGCTGCGCGACTCCTCGCTCTCGCCCGAGGAGATCCTCATGAGCGAGTCGCAGGAGCGCATGTGCGCGATCGTGGAGCCGCAGTACGTGGAGCGGTTCATGGCGATCTGCGAGAAGTGGGACGTCATCGCCACCGACATCGGTGAGGTGACGGAGGGATCGCAGCTGGAGATCTTCTGGCACGGTGAGCAGATCGTGGATGTGCCGCCGCGTTCGGTCGCGCATGAGGGCCCCACGTACAACCGGCCCTACGCCCGCCCCGACTGGCAGGACGCCCTCCAGGCGGACGACGCCAACAAGCTGCCGCGCCCGGCCACTTCGGGTGAGCTGCGGGAGCAGGTCCTGCGGCTCGTCGCGTCGCCCAACCAGGCGTCGAAGGCGTGGATCACCGACCAGTACGACCGTTTCGTGCAGGGCAACACGGTGCTCGCGATGCCCGAGGACGCGGGCATGGTCCGGATCGACGAGGAGTCGAATCTGGGTGTGACCATGGCGACCGACGGCAACGGGCGGTTCGCGAAGCTCGACCCGTACGCGGGCGCTCAGCTGGCGCTGGCCGAGGCGTACCGCAATGTCGCCACCACCGGTGCGAAGCCGCTCGCCATCTCCGACTGCCTGAACTTCGGTTCGCCCGAGGACCCGGCGGTGATGTGGCAGTTCGCCGAGGCCACCCGTGGTCTCGCGGACGGCTGTCTGGAGCTGGGGACCCCGGTCACCGGCGGCAATGTGTCGCTGTACAACCAGACGGGCGACGCGGCCATCCACCCGACGCCCGTCGTCGCGGTGCTCGGTGTGATCGACGACGTCAACCGCCGTACGCCGATGGCGTTCGCGGAGGAGGGCCAGCTGCTCTACCTCCTCGGGGACACCCGTGAGGAGCTGGGCGGTTCGGCCTGGTCCCAGGTGGTCCACGACCACCTCGGCGGGGTGCCGCCCAGGGTGGACCTGGGGCGCGAGAAGCTGCTCGCGGAGATCCTCATCTCGGCGTCGCGCGACGGCATGATCGACGCCGCGCACGATCTGTCCGACGGCGGTCTGATCCAGGCGGTCACCGAGTCCTGCCTGCGCGGCGGGAAGGGCGCGCGGCTGATCGTGCCCGACGGTCTCTCCGCGTTCACCTTCCTGTTCTCGGAGTCGGCGGGGCGCGCGGTCGTCTCGATCCCGCGCAGCGAGGAGCTCCGCTTCAACGACATGTGCGGGGCGCGGGGGCTGCCGGTCACCCGTATCGGTGTGGTGGACGGCGACGAGATCGAGGTCCAGGGCGAGTTCAGTATCGCGCTGAGCGAGCTGAAGAGCGCTCACGAGGCCACGGTCCCGGGGCTGTTCGCCTGAGCCGGGCGAGGTGATCCCGGGCTTGTGCGACGGGTCGGCCCCCAGGACCGGTTGGTCCTGGGGGCCGGTGTCGTTCGGTCCGGTGCTGTTTCCGTCCGGTGTCGTTCGGTCCGGTGCTGTTTGCGCCCGGTGTCGTTTACGTCCGGTGCGGGCCGGCTCAGTAGCCGGGGGCCGCCTTCGGGTCGGGCCCGTGGGAGTTGGCCTGTCGCTGGCCCTCGGTGGCGAGGAACACGATCAGGATGATCCAGCCCACGAACGGGACGAGGGCGATGAAGATCCAGCCGCCCGACCTGCCGGTGTCGTGCAGGCGGCGCACGGTCACGGCGAGCGTCGGCAGCAGTACGGCGAGCGTGTAGAGGCCGCTGAGCCAGTTGCTGTCGAGCACCGCCGAGGAAATGATCGTCAGCACGATGCTGATGATGATGCTGAACAGCGTGAACATCCAGTACTCCTGGCGGCGCGCGCGCCCGCTGAAGCCCACGTAGTTCTTGATCACATCGAGATACCAGTTCACTTCGGTCCCCCCAAAGTCATGCAGAGCGGCCCGTCTCGGTTGACGGGCCGGACGGCAGAACCTATGTGGCTTGAAGTGAACGGGTCAAGGTGACGGGGTCGTTGTCGGACCCAGCGCCTAAGGTCACTTGCATGCCGCCGTCCCAGAAGCGCGCCCGCCGCTACGACTTCGTCATCACCCGTGCCGCTGTACTGGCGCAGTTCGAGCATGTGAGGAGCGCCGTGAGCGCCCTCACGCCCGATCAGCTCGCCCTGCCCACCCGGCTCGGCGACTGGACCGTGCGCGAGCTCGCCGCGCATCTCGCCATGGCCGTCGAGAGCGTCAGCCGCTTTCTCGACGAGGAGCCGCCGGCCGTCCAGGAACTGACCCTGCTGGAGTGGCCGTTCGCCACCGCTCCGGTCGCGCACCAGATCTCCGACGACGTCAGGGCGATAGCCGCCGCCTCCACCCCGGCTGAGCTGTTCGGCCGCACAGCCGACCGGATCGCCGAGCGGCTGCCCGGCGCCGACGGTGAGCGGCTGCTCGCCACCCGCGTCGGCGCCATGCCGCTCGGCGACTATCTGGTCTCGCGCTGTGTGGAACTGGTCGTCCACACCGATGACTTGAACGCGGCCACCGGCCTGGACATCCCGTACGACCGGAAGGCCCTGGCCGCCTGCACCCGGCTGCTCGCGGACGCCCTCGCGGTCAAGGCCCCCGGCGCGTCGACGGAGGTGCGGATCCCGCCGTACGCCGTGGTCCAGTGCATCGAGGGCCCCCGCCACACCCGCGGCACCCCGCCCAACGTCGTCGAGACCGACCCGCTCAGCTGGATCCGGCTGGCCACCGGGCGTACGGAGTGGCAGGCGGCGGTGGAGGGTGCCGATGTCGCGGCGAGCGGCGAGCGCGCCGACCTGTCGGCCCTGCTGCCGGTCATGAGCTGAACGGGAGCACGGACGGAGGGCCGGGCCGTTGCGAACGGAGCGGAAACAGAGGGCCGCGGGGCCGGGCCGGGCCGTTGCGAACGGAGGGGAAACAGCGGGCCGCAGGGCCGGACCGTTGCGAACGGAGCGGATATCAGGGGAAGGAGCGGACAGCAGGGGAACCGGACACCCCGCCCGTCCCGTCCAACCGCCATGCACACGCAACGTACCGCCGTCGCCGCCCTGGCCCTCTGCGCACTGGCCGCCTGCGGCACGGAAAAAGGATCACCGGGTTCGAGCACCCCTGCCGAGCCGGACGTGCCTCTCACCGGGACCGGCTGGACCGTCGACAGCGTCTCCGCGGGCGGCACCGTGCGGAAGGCTCCGGAGGGTGCCGGCATCGCATTCGAGAAGGGACGGCTGAACGGCTCGTCCGGCTGCAACCACTTCAGCGCGCCGGTCACCGTCAAGGACGACACCGTCACCGTCGGCGCCGCCACCAGCACCCTGATCGGCTGCCCGAAGAACCTGCAGAGCTACGAGACCGCTCTCCGCAAGACACTCACCGGCAAGCTCTCCGTCCACCTGAGCGGCGGAAAGCTCACTCTGCGTACAGCGAAGGGTGACTCCGTGACCCTCACCAGGAAGCCGGCGGAGCGGCCCGCTCCGCTCGTCGGAACCGCATGGAAGGTGGACGCGCTGACCGACGGCGCGAGCGTGTCGACCCTTCCCCGGGGGACCGCCGGCACGGCGCGGCTGACCTTCGCGAAGGACGGTTCGGTGCATGGAAACCTGGGCTGCAACCGGGTCACCGGTATGGCAAAGGTCACGGACAGCACCATCACCTTCGGGCCGCTCACCACCACCCGCATGATGTGCAAGGCGTCCGTCATGACCCTGGAGAGGCACCTGCTCAAGGCGGTGCACGGGCCTGTGCACTACGGAATCCAGCACCGCACGCTCACGCTCACGGCCCACGACGGAACCGGAATCCGCGCCACCGCATAGCGTCACGCACCGGTCGGAAAGGGCGCAGCGACGGGTCCCCAATTCGGACCAGTGGTCGATCTCGCCTACACTCGGTGGCGTGCCTCGTGGTGATGGACGACTCAACCACGACCTGCTCCCCGGAGAGAAAGGCCCCCAGGACGCTTGTGGCGTCTTCGGTGTCTGGGCTCCGGGCGAAGAGGTCGCCAAGCTCACCTATTTCGGACTGTATGCCCTGCAGCACCGTGGACAGGAGTCCGCGGGCATCGCAGTGAGCAATGGGTCCCAGATCCTGGTCTTCAAGGACATGGGTCTGGTCTCACAAGTCTTCGACGAAACCTCTCTCAGCTCTCTCCAGGGCCATATCGCGGTGGGCCATGCCCGCTACTCCACCACCGGAGCCTCGGTGTGGGAGAACGCGCAGCCGACGTTCCGTGCCACCGCGCACGGTTCGATCGCCCTCGGACACAACGGCAACCTGGTGAACACGGCCCAGCTGGCCGCGCTGGTCGCCGAGCTGCCCAAGGAGCACGGCCGCTCCACGCAGCTGGCCGCGACCAACGACACCGATCTGATCACCGCGCTCCTCGCGGGCCAGACCGATGACGACGGCAAGCCCCTCACGGTCGAGGACGCGGCGCCCAAGGTGCTGCCCGAGGCCAAGGGCGCTTTCTCGCTGGTCTTCATGGACGAGCACACCCTCTACGCGGCCCGCGACCCGCAGGGCATCCGCCCGCTGGTCCTCGGCCGTCTGGAGCGTGGCTGGGTGGTGGCCTCCGAGTCCGCCGCCCTCGACATCTGCGGCGCCGCCTTCGTCCGCGAGGTCGAGCCCGGCGAGCTGATCGCCATCGACGAGAACGGTCTGCGCAGCACCCGATTCGCAGAAGCGAAGCCCAAGGGCTGTGTCTTCGAGTACGTGTATCTGGCGCGCCCCGACACGGACATCGCCGGCCGCAACGTCTACCTCTCGCGGGTGGAGATGGGCCGGAAGCTGGCCGCCGAAGCCCCGGCGGACGCCGACCTGGTGATAGCGACGCCCGAGTCGGGAACGCCCGCGGCGATCGGTTACGCCGAGGCGAGCGGGATTCCGTACGGCTCGGGCCTCGTCAAGAACGCCTATGTCGGCCGGACCTTCATCCAGCCGTCCCAGACGATCCGCCAGCTCGGTATCCGTCTCAAGCTCAACCCGCTGAAGGAAGTCATCCGCGGGAAGCGCCTGGTGGTCGTCGACGACTCGATCGTCCGCGGCAACACCCAGCGCGCCCTGGTCAAGATGCTCCGTGAGGCGGGCGCCGCCGAGATCCACATCAGGATCTCCTCCCCGCCCGTGAAGTGGCCGTGCTTCTTCGGCATCGACTTCGCCACCCGGGCCGAGCTGATCGCCAACGGCATGTCCGTGGACGAGATCGCGACGTCGATGGGCGCCGACTCCCTCGCGTACATCTCCATCGACGGCATGATCGAGGCCACCACCATCGACAAGCCGGACCTCTGCCGCGCCTGCTTCGACGGTGTGTACCCGATGGAACTGCCCGACCCCGAGCTGCTCGGCAAACAGCTGCTGGAGACCGAGCTCGCGGCTGGACCGGCGAGCACCGCCGCCGCCGAAGCGCTCCGTCGCCCGTAGGCCCCGCAGGACGACACGAAAGTCCCAGAACCATGTCTGCTGAATCTCCCGAGCGCGCCCCGCACCAGGCCGCAGGTGCCAGCTACGCGGCTGCCGGCGTCGACATCGAAGCCGGTGACCGCGCCGTCGAGCTGATGAAGGAGTGGGTGAAGAAGACGCAGCGCCCCGAGGTCGCGGGCCTCGGCGGCCTCGGCGGATTCGCCGGCCTCTTCGACGCCTCGGCCCTGAAGCGCTACGAGCGGCCGCTGCTCGCGTCCGCCACCGACGGCGTGGGGACCAAGGTCGACCTCGCCCGGAAGATGGGCGTCTACGACACCATCGGCCACGACCTCGTCGGCATGGTCGTGGACGACCTGGTCGTCTGCGGCGCCGAGCCGCTCTTCATGACCGACTACATCTGCGTCGGCAAGGTCTTCCCCGAGCGGGTCGCCGCGATCGTGAAGGGCATCGCCGAAGGCTGTGTGCTGGCCGGCTGCTCACTGGTCGGCGGGGAGACGGCCGAACACCCCGGGCTGCTGGGTCCGGACGACTTCGACGTCGCGGGCGCCGGTACGGGCGTGGTCGAGGCGGACCGGCTGCTGGGTCCCGACCGGATCCGCGAGGGTGACGCCGTGATCGCGATGGCGTCGTCCGGACTTCACTCGAACGGGTACTCGCTGGTGCGCCATGTCGTCTTCGACCGGGCCGGCTGGGCGCTGGACCGGGAGATCGCGGAGTTCGGCAGGACGCTCGGCGAGGAGCTGCTGGAGCCGACCAGGATCTACTCGCTGGACTGCCTGGCGCTGACCCGTACGACCGAGGTGCACGGCTTCAGCCACATCACCGGCGGTGGACTGGCCAACAACCTGGCCCGGGTGATCCCGGACCATCTGCACGCCACGGTCGACCGCTCGACCTGGGCCCCCGGCGCGGTCTTCGAGGTCGTCGGCGGGGCCGGGCAGGTCGAGCGCCTGGAGCTGGAGAAGACCCTGAACATGGGGGTCGGCATGATGGCCGTCGTTCCTGCGGAGTCGGTGGACTCGGCGCTGGCGACCTTCGAGGACCGAGGGCTGGACGCCTGGGTCGCCGGAGAGATCACCGGACGCGGCGATCATGGATCGGGCGCGGAGCTGACCGGGGACTACGCCAAGTAGGCGGTGCGGAACTGATCAGCGGACCGGGACGGGCACGGCAGGCCGGCGGGGTGCTGCACGCCAGGTCACAGGCCGGGTGGGTGCGGTCACGACGGGCTGCCCGTGCGGCTCGGGGAGGCCGGTGCACAGGGTGGACAGCACTGAACCCGGTCCGAGGCGCAGGCCCTGGACCGGGTCAGTGTGACGGCGCAGCCGGAGACGGCGCCGGTGAATGCTGCGAGGTGTTGTACGTCAAGCGCCGCGGCGCTGAGACGAAGGACCGGACTCGTCGTCCTCGTCCTGATCCTCGTTGTAACGATCCGCGTACTGTGCGTACGGGTCATCTTCCTCTTCGTCGTCCTCGAACGGCTCCGCGTTCGGTGGCTGACTCGTAGGAGATGCGCCCAGCTCATTGGCCAGACGTGACAGGTCCGTCCCGCCGCTGCTGTACTTCAGCTGGCGGGCGACCTTCGTCTGCTTGGCCTTTGCCCGGCCGCGCCCCATGGCTCGACCCCCTCGGTGACGGGGCTCGACGGCCCCAGAGTCTTGACACCCGTTCATGATTCGGAACGGACTCTCCGTGAAGAGTCCGGTCCGTAGGGCTTCAACGGTACCTGCTTCCGCGGCCATACGGTACGCCGCCCGCGGGAAGCGCCGCTTCACAGAACCAGCGAGGAGCCCTGTCCTCGCTGGTCAACTGCGATTTTAACCTCTTCTCGGCGGCCGACCCGCCGACGGGGGTGAGTCACGTCTCCCCGACAGCGGGTCAGCGGGTGTGCACGGTCAGTGGTCGCGGGCGGAGCGGCCCGCGGCCATCAGCTGCTCGGCGATCCGGTCGGCCGCCGCGGCCGGCGGAATGCCATCTTCATTTGCGCGTGCGAATATTGCCAGCGTGGTGTCGAAGATCTTTGCTGCCTTCTTCTTGCAGCGGTCGAAGTCGAAACCGTGGAGTTCGTCGGCGACCTGGATGACCCCGCCGGCGTTCACCACATAGTCCGGGGCGTAGAGGATGCCCCGGTCCGCGAGGTCCTTCTCGACGCCGGGGTGGGCGAGCTGGTTGTTGGCCGCGCCGCACACCACCTTCGCGGTGAGTACGGGCACCGACGCGTCGTTGAGCGCGCCGCCCAGCGCGCACGGGGCGTAGATGTCGAGCCCTTCGGCGCGGATCAGCGCGTCCGTGTCGGGGACCGCGGTGACCCGGCCCGGGTGGCTGTCGGTGACGCGGCGCACGGAGTCCTCGCGTACGTCCGTGACCAGTACATCGGCGCCCTCGGCCAGCAGATGCCCCACCAGGTGGTGGCCGACCTTGCCGACGCCCGCGACGCCGACCTTGCGGCCGCGCAGCGAGGGGTCGCCCCACAGGTGCTGGGCGCTGGCCCGCATGCCCTGGTAGACGCCGAAGGCGGTCAGCACCGACGAGTCGCCCGCGCCGCCGTTCTCGGGGGAGCGGCCGGTGGTCCAGGCGCACTCGCGCGCCACCACGTCCATGTCCGCGACATAGGTGCCGACGTCGCAGGCCGTCACGTACCGCCCGCCGAGCGAGGAGACGAACCTGCCGTAGGCCAGGAGGAGTTCCTCCGTCTTGATCAGCTCGGGATCGCCGATGATCACGGCCTTGCCGCCGCCGTGGTCCAGGCCGGCCATGGCGTTCTTGTACGACATTCCGCGTGCGAGGTTCAGCGCGTCGGCGACGGCCGCCGCCTCGTTCGCGTACGGGTAGAAGCGCGTGCCGCCGAGGGCCGGGCCCAGGGCGGTGGAGTGGATGGCGATCACGGCCTTGAGGCCGGAGGCACGGTCCTGGCAGAGGACGACCTGCTCGTGTCCGCCCTGGTCCGAGTGGAACAGAGTGTGCAGCACGTCGGCGCGGGCGCCGGGGGCGTCCGGGGCGAGGGGGACGTCAGGTGCAGGAGCGCCGGTCATATCGGTCACGGTGGTGACTCCCAAGTACGAGGCGGCGGCCCTCTTACGGGTGGAGAGGGCCGGATGGCAGCAGATTAGGCCCTGCGCGTCCGTGGATCAGGCGCAGTGCCGAGGATCACCCCCTCGTGGAGCAATGACATGGGACGATTCACCTTATGGCGGTGGTGTCCTCAGTGATCGTCCCCTATACGTCCTACCTGCGGGTGTACGAGCCCTTGGCGGCCTTTCCGGAGGCCGAGCGCGACCACTGGGCCCGCTATGCGCGGCGCAGCGAGCTGCCGACGGCACAGGACGAACTCCGGCGTTCGCTGGCGGATCTGCTGCCGACGCCTCCGGTGGCCGTCCCGGTGCACGAGAGCGCCGACGCGTTCGTGGCCGAGCTCGACGGTGTGGTCTGCGTCTGCCCCTGGCGGACCAGGCTGCGCGGCTGGCAGGCGCTGGAGTCGCTGGCGGCGCAGTATCCGGAGCCGGTGCTCGATGTGGTGCTCCCGCCGGTGGTGCGTCTGCAGGCGGCCGCCGACTACGAGCGCTGGCTCGAGCGGAACCCGGACGCACGGCCGTGGATCCGGACGACGGTCTGGCATGTCCCGGTGCGCTGGTTCACGCTCTTCGACGACGAGGAACGCGAGTACGAGAAGGCCGGGTCCGGCGACGGCGAGGTGGCCGGAGCGCCGCCGGTGATGCGCTACCGGACGCCGATGGTGCAGGCCAGACGCCGGCTGGCCCGGTCGCTGAAGACGCTCAGGGAACACTTCGAGGAGGGCCCGCTCACCGAGGGGCTCGTCGATGTCGGAAAGTGGCTGGAGGAGTTCCACCCCAGGTCGCTGGTCGAGCTCGACTACGGCGGCCTGGTGCACGCCCTGTCCGACGAGCAGCTGGCCGAGGACCGTTCGGCCGCCGATGTGGCGGCCGCGGTGGCCGCGCTGCGCGCGGGCGACGAGGAGACGGCCGACGCCGCGTACGAGCGCCTCGCGGACCGCTGGCGTGCCGTCCGGGCACGGCAGACGGCGAACTGACCGCGGAGTCGCCGCGGGCCGCGGGCCGAACCGGCGGCGGGCCGCCGGTGGCGCCGCGGGTGACACTGTGGGTGCTGCTCTGCGGAAAGGTCCTTGGTCCTGATCCGGGCCTTTAAGTCAAGCGTGACGGACCGCACTAACCGGGGCCTTGCGCCCATCCCCCACCCTCGTGTCAAAATAGGACAAGGAGTCCGGGGAGGGCTCCGTCCGTCCAAGTAAGGGCGGATTCCTCGGCATTGCACTCTATGGGGGGTCTCATGACTCCTGATGACCATGTGACTGATCGTCACTGGGGCGTGACTGTCCGCTATGGCATGGTCCATCGGGCTTCGGCCGCTGATGAGCGCCTGAGAGGGCAATTCCATCGGTTTGGCCGACGCGGCTGGACGGATGGTGTAGTTGTAGTGCCGAAGACAAGCCGTTCGTCCTATAACCGACTCGGCCCGTGTCCGCCATTTCGGGCAACGCGGGTCAAGGTGCAGAATTTAGAGGAAAGAACCGAGATGGTTCGGTTCTCCCGAGGAGGCCGCTCATGACCGCTCGCACCCCTGATGCCGAGCCGCTGCTGACCCCGGCTGAGGTTGCCACGATGTTCCGCGTGGACCCGAAGACGGTCACCCGCTGGGCGAAGGCGGGCAAGCTCACGTCCATCCGAACGCTGGGTGGGCATCGCCGGTACCGCGAGGCAGAGGTCCGTGCTCTGCTCGCGGGTATTCCGCAGCAGCGCAGCGAGGCCTGAACACCCTAATAAATCGGGCGTTTTCGGGTCCCCCAACCCGGTTCGGCCCGTTATAGCTCCACTTGACGGCGGTCCGCCCCAACGGACTTCCGTTTTTGATCGCGCTGGACTCCGCCGGGTCCAGCGCGATCTTTTTTGTGTCATGCCCCGTTCGGGCCGGTGAGTGGCTGTGGCGGCCGGGCCGCCGGCCGGTCGCCGTGTGCCCGTACGGGGCCTTCTGCCGCACTCCCAGGGCCCGTTGGCGGTCGTCCGATTCAGCCCTGTCGTCCCGTTGTCGGTGCGGTCGCGGAGGCTCAGCGTGTGCCGCCGGTTACGTCTCGCACAGCAGTGCAATGGCACATATTAAATTGGGGCGTTGTAGGGAGGGGTTAAGTTCACTCCTTTTCAAAACTCTTTGCGTGACACCCGTCACACAGCAGAGCACTTGCCAAACCCGAGCCTGTCACGGACAGACCCGGCGGGCAGCATGGTTCAGCGGCGCGCCGGTGGACGTTCCTCATCGGGGGCGGACTGCTCCATCGCGAGCCGCAGCAGCCGGTGGCAGACCGCGCAGTGCCGGGTGAGATGGCGGTGGCCCACGGCGGCCGCCAGATGGGCGCGCAGCAGCGCCCGTGTCTCGTGTCGCGTCGCAGCCGCCATACGCCGACCTCCTGCCGCCCCCCGGGGCGTTCGCCGCCCTCCGGGCCTCCACTGCCCGGCGAGCCCCTGCAGTCTGAGTACCCGTGGGCGGGATACGCCGTCAAGACGCGTGCGGGGGCGGCAGCGGGCCGGAAACAGCAGAAGGGCCCGCATCCTCAGCGGATGCGGGCCCTTCTGCTGTGCTGTCGCACGTACTTCTACTGCGGTCCTGACGGGATTTGAACCCGCGGCCTCCACCTTGACAGGGTGGCGAGCACTCCAAACTGCTCCACAGGACCAGGTTCGCAGCCGTACCCCGCGAGAAACTCGCACGGTGTTGCCTCTGTTCGGCTGCGAGACAGACTGTACAGGAGGGCAGGCCCCCTGGTCGAACTGGCTGTGATCCGCTCAGCGGACCCCGGCGACCACCGCGTCGATGGCCTTCACGATGCGCTTGTCCGAGACCGTCTGCGCCGTGCCGAGCGCGTGCGCGAAGTAGCTCACCCGCAGCTCCTCGATCATCCAGCGGATGTCGAGCGCCTCCTTCGGCACCGGGCGCCCCTGCGGCAGCTGCTCCAGCAGCCAGGCGTACTCGTCCTGCATCTCGTGGACCTTCTCCATCCGCGTGGTGTCGCGCTGGACGGCCGTCGGCATCTGCTGGAGCCTGCGGTCGGCCGCGACCAGATAGCGCATCAGGTCCGGCAGCCTGCGCAGCCCGGTGGCGGTGACGAAGCCCGGCTTGATGAGCGCCGCCAACTGGGTGCGCACATCGGCCAGGTTGGCGACGAGCACCAGGCTGCTGGTCGACTTCAGCCGGCGCTCGGCCGCCTGCCAGGCCGCCAGGATCTGCTGCACCTGGTCGACGGTCCTGATGGTCGTCTCGACGAGGTCGGCGCGCACCTTCTCGTACAGCTTGCGGTACGACTCCTCGTCCCAGGCCGGCCCGCCGTGGTCGGCGATCAGCTGGTCGGCCGCCGCCATGGCGCAGTCGTCGAAGAGCGCCTGGACCGAACCGTGCGGGTTGCGGGACAGGGCGAGCTTCGCCTGGTTGCTGAGCCGGTCGGAGGCGAACTTGGCCGGGTTCACCGGGATGTTGAGCAGGATCAGCCTGCGGGTGCCCCGCCACATCGCCTGCTGCTGCTCGGCCTGGGTGTCGAAGAGCCGTACGGAGACGCTGTCGCCCGAGTCGACCAGCGCCGGGAAGGCGCGGACCGGCTGGCCCGCCCGCCTGGTCTCGAAGACGCGGGAGAGCGTGCCGACCGTCCAGTCGGTGAGGCCGGTGCGCTCGACCGACTCGCCGGCCGGGCCCGCCGTCGCCGCTGCCGCTTTGGAGATCGCCTGGCGGGCCCTGGGGCGCAGCCGGAGCTTGAGCGCTTCGAGGTCCTTGTCCTCGGCCACGTTGCGGCGCCGCTCGTCGACGATCCGGAAGGTGATCTTGAGGTGGTCCGGCACCCGGGAGAGGTCGAAGTCCTCGGCCGTGACGGGGACGCCCACCATGCGCTGCAGTTCCCTGGCGAGCGTCAGCGGCAGCGGCTCCTGGAGGGGCACCGCGCGGTCGAGGAAGGCTCCCGCGTAGTTCGGCGCGGGCACGTAGTGGCGGCGGACCGGCTTGGGCAGGGAGCGGATCAGCTCGGTGACGACCTCCTCACGGAGCCCCGGGATCTGCCAGTCGAAGCCCTCGGGCGTGACCTGGTTGAGCACCTGGAGCGGGATGTGGACCGTGACACCGTCCGCGTCCGCGCCCGGCTCGAACTGGTACGTCACCCGGAACTTCAGCTTCCCCTGCCGCCAGGAGTCCGGATAGTCGTCCTTGGTGACGGCCCCGGCCTTCTCGGTGATCAGCATCGAGCGCTCGAAGTCGAGGGCCTCGGGCTCGTCCCGCTGCTTGTGCTTCCACCAGGAGTCGAAGTGGGCGCCGGAGACGACGTGTTCGGGGATCCGCCCGTCGTAGAAGTCGAAGAGCGTCTCGTCGTCCACCAGGATGTCGCGGCGCCGTGCGCGGTGCTCCAGCTCCTCGACCTCGGCCAGGAGCTTGCGGTTCGCGGCGAAGAACTTGTGGTGGGTGCGCCAGTCGCCCTCGACCAGGGCGTTGCGAATGAAAAGTTCCCGGCTGGTCTCCGGGTCGATCCGGCCGTAGTTGATCTTCCGCTGGGCCACGATCGGGACGCCGTACAGGGTGACCCGCTCGTACGCCATCACCGCTGCCTGGTCCTTCTCCCAGTGCGGCTCGCTGTAGGTGTGCTTCACCAGGTGCTGGGCGAGCGGTTCGATCCACTCCGGCTCGACCTTGGCATTGACCCTGGCCCACAGCCGTGAGGTCTCCACCAGCTCGGCGGACATGATGAAGCGCGGCTGCTTCTTGAAGAGCGCCGAGCCGGGGAAGATCGCGAACTTGGCGTTGCGGGCGCCCAGATACTCGTTCTTCTCGGTGTCCTTGAGCCCGATGTGCGAGAGCAGCCCGGCGAGCAGCGAGGTGTGCACGGCCTGCTCGGGCGCGTCCTCCTCGTTCAGCCTGATGCCCATGGTCCTGGCGACCGAGCGCAGCTGCGCGTAGATGTCCTGCCACTCGCGGATCCGCAGGAAGTTCAGATACTCCTGCTTGCACATCCGGCGGAAGCTGGAGGAGCCGCGCTCCTTCTGCTGGTCGCGGATATAGCGCCAGAGGTTGAGGAAGGCCAGGAAGTCGGAGGTCTCGTCCTTGAAGCGGGCGTGCTGCTGGTCGGCCTGGGTCTGCTTCTCCGCCGGGCGCTCGCGCGGGTCCTGGATGGAGAGCGCGGCGGCGATGACCATCACTTCGCTGACGCAGCCGTTCCGGTCGGCCTCCAGGACCATCCGGGCCAGCCGTGGGTCGACGGGCAGCTGGCTGAGCTTGCGGCCCTCCTGGGTGAGCCGCCGCTTGGGGTCCTTCTCCTTGGGGTCCAGCGCGCCGAGCTCCTGGAGCAGCTGGACGCCGTCGCGGATGTTGCGGTGGTCCGGCGGGTCGATGAAGGGGAACTTCTCGATGTCGCCGAGGCCGGCCGCGGTCATCTGGAGGATGACGGACGCCAGGTTGGTGCGGAGGATCTCCGGATCGGTGAACTCGGGGCGGGTGAGGAAGTCGTCCTCCGCGTACAGCCGGATGCAGATGCCGTCCGACGTACGGCCGCAGCGGCCCTTGCGCTGGTTGGCGCTGGCCTGCGAGATCCGCTCGATGGGCAGCCGCTGGACCTTGGTGCGGTGGCTGTAGCGGGAGATACGGGCGGTGCCCGGGTCGATCACGTACTTGATGCCGGGGACGGTCAGCGAGGTCTCCGCGACGTTGGTGGCGAGCACCACCCGTCTGCCGCCGCCGGACGGCCGCTGGAACACCCGGTGCTGCTCGGCGTGCGAGAGGCGCGCGTACAGCGGCAGCACCTCGGTGCGGCGCAGGTTCCGTTTGTTCAGCGCGTCGGCGGTGTCCCGGATCTCACGCTCGCCGGAGAGGAAGACCAGTACGTCGCCCGAGCCCTCGCCCTGGAGTTCGTCGACCGCTTCACAGATCGCGGTGATCTGGTCCCGGTCGCCTTCGTCGCCCTCCTCCTCCAGGAGTGGGCGGTAGCGCACCTCGACCGGGTACGTACGGCCGCTGACCTCGACCACAGGGGCGTCGCCGAAGTGCCGGGCGAAGCGCTGTGGGTCGATCGTGGCCGAGGTGATGACGACCTTGAGATCGGGGCGCTTCGGCAGCAGCTGGGCCAGATATCCCAGCAGGAAGTCGATGTTGAGCGACCGCTCGTGGGCCTCGTCGATGATGATCGTGTCGTACGCGCGCAGCTCGCGGTCCGTCTGGATCTCGGCGAGGAGGATGCCGTCCGTCATCAGCTTGATGAAGGTGGCTTCCTGGTCGACCTGGTCGGTGAAGCGGACCTTCCAGCCGACCGCTTCGCCCAGCGGGGTGTTCATCTCGTCCGCGATGCGCTCGGCGACCGTGCGCGCGGCGATCCGGCGGGGCTGGGTGTGGCCGATCATGCCCCGGACGCCGCGCCCCAGCTCCAGACAGATCTTCGGGATCTGGGTCGTCTTGCCCGACCCGGTCTCACCGGCGACGATCACCACCTGGTGATCGCGTATCGCCTCGGCGATCTCGTCCTTCTTACGGCTGACCGGCAGCTGCTCGGGGTAGCTGACCGTGGGCACCCGGGCGGACCTGCGCGCCATCCGGGCGGTGGACTTCTCCGCTTCGGCGGCGATCTGGTCCAGCGCGGCCTGCCGGGCCTCTGGTTTACGGATACGGCGGGCGCCCTCCAGGCGTCGGCCGAGCCGGTGCGCGTCGCGCAGCGACAGCTCGTTGAGCGTGGCCTGGATATCAGCGAAGGAAGTAGACATACCTGATCCAGGATCTCACCCTGCGCAACCCGTGGGCGAACGGATTTCTATGCCCCGTTCTGAAGGCGTATGTCCGTGATGTGTGGTTTAGCTTGTTCCTATGGCCGACGAGACGGAACAGCACGGCGCCCACAGCGCCCACGGCAGGCATCCGACCGGGGCCGAGCGGTGGGAGAGCTTCCGCAAGTCGCCCTTCGTGCCGGCGACCGTGCTGCTGCTCATTCTCGCCGCCGCGGCCGGGCTCTTCGCCGGCTCGTACACGTACTTCATGGCGAACCCGACCCCGCACCGGGTGCCGACCGCTGTCGTCGGCCCTTATGAGTCGCCCGTCGGGAAGCGGTTCATCGGCGGGATGGAGAAAGCCCTCGACGCCTCGCTGAAACTCCATGTGTACGGGACGGACGCCCAGGCGCGGCGGGCCGTGGACCAGCAGAAGGTCTTCGCGATCGTGCATGTGCGGAGCCGGGCGGTGCGGCTCGACGTGTCCGGGGCGTCCGGCGCCTCGGTCGCGCAGGTGCTCGTGGAGTCGGCGCCCGCGGTGGCGAAGGCGACCGGTGTCCCGGTCCGGGTGACGGACATCAACCCGCTCCAGAAGGGCGATCCGCGGGGGCTCGCGCTCTTCTACATCTCGCTGGCCGCGGTGATCGTCGGTTTCGTCGGCGCGATCCAGCTCTCGGTGCACGCCCGCGGGCTGAACCCGGCGGAGCGCATCGCGTACATCGTCGCCAACGCGCTGCTGGGCGGCTTCGCCATCGCGGCCGTCGTCGACTGGTGGCTGGGCGCGCTGGACCTGCCGTTCGTGGAGTCCTGGCTGATCCTGGCCTTCACGATGTTCACGTCCGGCATGGTCTTCACGATGTTCAACACCCTCATCGGCCGCTGGGCGATGCTCCCCACCTGGGGGCTGATGGTGCTGCTCGGCAACCCGTCGTCGGGCGGCGCCGTGTCCTGGCCGCTGCTTCCCTCGACGCTGGGCCATATCGGTCAGTGGCTGCCGCCCGGTGCCTCGGTCAACGCCCAGCACACCGCGGTGTACTTCGGCCACGACCAGCACGCCTTCCCGTTCCTGGTGCTCGCGGGATGGTCGCTGGTGTCGTGTGCCGTCTTCTGGACCTGGCGCCACCGGCATCCGGGCGGGCGCACGGTGCTGGGCGGCCGGCGGGCGTAGGGGAAGCTCCCGGGTACGCGAAAAGCCCCGACGCGCGGGCGGCCGGGGCTCTCGAAGTGCTGGTGGCTGGGGCCGGGATCGAACCGGCGACCTATCGCTTTTCAGGCGATCGCTCGTACCAACTGAGCTACCCAGCCGTGGGGCATCCCCTGCTCGAAGAGCTGGGGGAAGCGGCGCGAACGCCGCAGCGGTCCTGACGGGATTTGAACCCGCGGCCTCCACCTTGACAGGGTGGCGAGCACTCCAAACTGCTCCACAGGACCAAGCAATGTGCGAGAAATATTCTCGCACACAGTGTTGCGTGCCCCCAACGGGATTCGAACCCGTGCTACCGCCTTGAAAGGGCGGCGTCCTGGGCCACTAGACGATGAGGGCTAAGGGCCCGCCTGGGCGCTTTGCAGCGCGTCGGGGACGTCCGAAGCATATGGGATGGCGGCGCGGTTCGCCAAAACGGTTTGGCGGGACGCGGGCGGTGGCTTCGTCCCGGGCTCAGGGCGACGTGGGCGAGGGCTTCGCGCCGGGCAGGCTGTCGTCCGGCAGATGCCTGCTGACCTCCGCTGTCGTCAGGCCCAGGCCGCCCAGTGTGATCTCGTCCCAGGCCCGCAGACGCCTGGTCGGGCGGTCCAGATAGAGCACCGAAGCGAGCACTTTCTCCGGGTGTTTGTTCTGTACGGCGCGCAGCCCGCCGCCGCCCGTCGAGCCCTCCACCTTCAGCCGGGTGCCGAGGGGGAGCAGCTGGTTCTCGCGGTGGTGGACGTGCCCGGCGAGCACCAGCGGGACCGTGCCGTCGGTCTCGCGGGCCGCCTGCGGCTCGTGCGCGACCGCGATGTCGACGGGGGTGCCGGCCGCCTTCTGGTCCCGGATGGCGGACGCCAGCCGGATTCCGGCGAGCCGCTCCGCCGCGTCACCGCCGGGTACCACCGAGCGGTCCGGGGTGAACTGCGGGTCGCCGGTCCCCGCGATCCGCAGGCCGGCGACGCTCACGGCGCTGCCGTTGTCGAGCACGTGCACGTTCCTGAGGTGCTTCAGATACTTCTGGGTGGTGGCCGAGTCGTGGTTGCCGCGGACCCATACGTACGGCACCCCGAGGTCCGGCACCGGGTCGAGGAAGGTGTTCTCGGCGGCGCTCCCGTGGTCCATCGTGTCGCCCGAGTCGATGATCGCGTCGATCTTGTACTGCTTCACGAGCGAGCCGATGATCTGCCACGACGCCGGGTTGAGATGGATGTCGGAGACATGCAGGACGCGGATCGTGCCGGGGTCCGGCTGATAGGCGGGCAGGGTCGAAGCGGCGTCGTACAGCTTCGTCACGTTGGTGACGAGACGCGCCAACTCCTCCTGGTAGACGTTGAAATCGGTGACGATCGAGCGTGCGTTGCCGACCACCTGCGGGGCGGAGGAGAGCAGCCCGGAGAACTTCGGCTCGAGCAGCGACTTCGGGTTCCAGGTCGCGTACGCGGTGGCGCCCGACGCGGCGAGCAGGACGAGCGCGAGACCTCCGGCCGCCAGGGCGCGGCGCGGTCTGCGGTAGACGACCAGGCCGAGCGTGGTGGCGCCGATCACCACGGCGGCGCAGGAGCGTACGGCCAGGTCGAGGGTGCTGTGCTCGACGTCGTGGGCGATCTCGGTCTGGAGGCCGGAGATCCGTTCCGGGTGCTGCACCAGGGCCTGGGAGCGGACCGGATCGAGGCGGTCCACGTCGACGTCGAGCCGGATGGGGGCGGTGTGCGAGTCGAGTGCGAGCGCGCCGAGTGGTGAGACGTTGATCTTGGTGCCGCCGGTGAGCGAGGGCCGCAGTGTCATGGTCGTGTCCATCGGGCCGACCTGCGACCTGACATTGCCCACGACCAGCAGCCCCAGCCAGGCGCCGAGCAGCACGACGGCCAGCAGCACCGGGCCCCGGACCCAGGGGCTTGGGTGCGGGGCGAGGGAGAGCGTGTGCGGCGTGAAGCGGAGGCCGCGGGCGCGGCCCGTACGCGGCCGTCCTGCGCGTGGCCCCCGGGCGCGGGGACGGCGCGCGCTCAGGGCCCGGACGGTGCGCAGCGCCCGGAGTTGCCGTAGTCGGTCGGCGGCGGCCATCTGTGCGGTATGCCCACGGGGCGGAAGTCCCATGCGAGCGCGGCGCATACGGGGGAACTACGGGACAATGGGCGGGTGCTGGAGATGACGCGTGAGGAGTTCGAGGAACTGGTCGCCGAGGCGCTGGACCGCATCCCGCCGGAGCTGACCCGGCTGATGGACAACGTCGCGGTGTTCGTCGACGACGAGCCGGCCTCGGACGACCCGGAGCTGCTCGGCCTCTACGAGGGGACACCGCTGACGGACCGCGGCGAGTGGTACGCGGGTGTCCTGCCGGACCGGATCACCGTCTACCGGGGGCCGACGCTGCGGATGTGCGCCTCGCGCGAGGAGGCGGTCGCCGAGACGGAGATCACCGTGGTGCACGAGGTCGCGCACCACTTCGGGATCGACGACGAGCGGCTGCACGCGCTCGGGTACGGCTGACGGGGACGGCTGACGGGTACGGCTCTGGGCGCGGGCTTCGGGCTGCGGGCTGCGGGCTCTGGTCGCGGGGCTGCGGCCGTGGGCCGTGGGCGCGGGGCGGGTGCCGCTCGCGACGTGTGGCGGCGGCG
>NZ_JAAGLN010000005.1 GCF_010548145.1 Streptomyces sp. SID10853 | reverse complement strand
TCTACGAGCTCGGCGGCGACGCATCCTTCACCCTGACCGAGCTCGCCGCCGCGATCTCCGCCGCGGCCGGAAAGCAGGTTGCCTACGCCGACCTCCCGGTGACCGACTTCGCCCAGGTACTGGCCGCAGCGGGCCTGCCCGCCGAGCTGGCAGAGGTCCTCGCCGACGCCGACCGCGGCATGAGCCGCGGCGAGATGTACACCGACTCAGGCGACCTGCACCGCCTGATCGGCCGCCCGCCCGTGACGCTGGCCGAGGCACTCGCGGGCGCCCTGCAGCACTGAGACTGAACCCGTGATGTGGCCGGGTCGCTCAAGTGGGTCTGAATGTCGGGCCGGTCTCGGCAGCGCGGCCGTCGGGAGCGGCCGCGGCCCCGCACCACCGGGGTCCGGCCGCGCTGTGACCGGGTGTTCGCGTGCGGCGGCGCCAGGGAGAATCCGGCTTTCGTCCTCGAAGGCGAGCCAGGCTCCACGGACCGCCACGGGTCTTCGCGCAGGACCACCCCTCCTTGACCGACCCGCCCGGCCACCGCCTCGTCGTCCCGCTCCAGGGCCCGCCGGGGCGGGACCGGCCAGGACCAGCGGACCGCCCTCCTCCCACTGCTGATGCCACCGTTGCACCGAGCGGACGACGAGCCGTCAGCCCCAGGCCCTGTCGTCCTGATCCGGGACCAGGACGTACTAGTGAGCCTTCTTCGCGAACTCCGTCGTGTACGTCTTGGACAGATCCACCGTGGCGTTCTTGAGGTTGGGGTTGAACGCCTTGAGCACCTTTTCGACCGTCTCGGGCCCGTTGGCCGGCATCACACCGTCCTTGGTGAACATCGGCAGTGTCGCCTTGATCGACTGCGCGTAAAGGCTCTTGCCGCCCTGCGCGTAGTCGGCCGGCATCTTCGCCGCGATCTCGTCGGGCGAGTGGGACGACATCCATTTCAGCGTCTTCACAAAGGCGTTGACCAGCTTCTGCACCGCCGGCTTGTGGCTGTCGACCCAGTCGGCGTTCATGTACATGCTGGACGACGGGTAGGGGCCGCCCAGCGCCGCCTGTGAGCCCTCAGGGGTGCGCATGTCGATGAGGATCTTGCCGAGCTTCTGGTCGACGATGTTCGTGACCGTGGGGTCAGTGGTCATCCCGCCCTGGATCGAGCCCTGTTTGAGCGCGGCGATGAACGTCTGCCCCGCACCGACGGCGACGGGGGTGAAGTCGCCGCTCTTCCCGCCACCGCGGACCGCCAGGTACTTGGTCAGGAAGTCGGTGGACGAACCGAGCCCCGTGACACCCAGCTTCTTGCCCTTGAAGTCCTCGGGGCCACTGAGCGACCCGGCGGCCTTGTTGGACACCACCTCGACCTCGCCGGGCGCGTGCGAGAACTGCACCACCGACTCCACGTGCTTGCCCTTGGTCTGCAGATCGAGCGTGTGGTCGTAGAAGCCGACAGTGCCCTGGACATCGCCGGAGACCAGCGCCGTCTCGGCCTGGACACCCGCGGGCTCCGTCAGCAGCGAGACGTCGAGGCCCTCGTCCTTGAAGTAGCCGAGGCGCTGGGTGAGCATCGCGGGCAGATAGATGACCTTGTCCAGGCCGCCCACCATGATCTTGATCTTGTTGGCGTTCTTGCCCTCACCCGGTGAGTCGCCGCCGCAGCCGGTGAGCGCGGTCAGCGCCAGTACACCGGTCACCGCGACTGCGGACACTCTGCTGATGCTGCGCATGTTCATCACGTCCCTGTGATTAATACGGATTTGATCTCGCTGTGCGTCAGCGCTCGCTGCCCGCTTCGACGGGCCGCCACCTGAACAGCCGCCGTTCGGCGAAGGTCAGCAGCCCCTCGGTGATCAGTGCGACGACCGCGAGGATCACCATCGCCGCGTACACACCTGCGGCGTTGAAGGTCCCCTGAGAGGCCGACACCAGGAGTCCGAGGCCCTTGGTCGCGCCGATGTACTCACCGACGATCGCGCCGATGAGGGCGAAGCCGAAGCTGACGTGGAGGCTGGTGAAGATCCATGAAGTGGCGGAGGGGATGACCACCTGGAAGGTGACCCGCCGGTTGCTCGCGCCGAGGATCCGGGCGTTGGCGACCAGATTGCGGTCGACCTCCCTGGCGCCCTGGAAGGCGTTGAAGAAGACCGGGAAGAAGACCAGCACGACGGCGGAGGCGACCTTCGACGCCGGACCGAGCCCGAACCAGATGAGGAAGACCGGCGCCAGGACGATACGCGGGATGGCGTTGAGGACCTTGATGTACGGGCCGAGCACATCGGAGAGGAACCGGATACGGCCCAGCGTGATACCGAGGACGACACCGGTGACCACGCCGATGACCCAGCCCAGGAGCGCCTCGTACATCGTGTACCAGATCTGTTCCCACAGGGATCCCTGAGCGGTGCCGTGCAGCGCCCAGTCCCGGATCTGGTCCCAGATCTTCGACGGCATCGAGAAGTTGAAGGGGTCGATGATCTTGGCGCGGGCCAGGATCTCCCAGAGTGCGATCACCGCGATCAGCAGCAGCGCGCGGCTCACGTACACCACGGCACGGCGGTTGCGCGCGGCCCGCTGACGCTCCTCGGTCCGTCCGGTCCTCTTGTCGGGGGCGACGGCCGGAGCGGCGGACGCGAGGGTCGAGGTGGCGGAAGAGGTGGCGGCGCCCGGCGCCGGCTCGGTCTCAGGCGGCATCAGCGGCACCTCGCTCACGGGTGATACGGACTTCCTCGCCCAGCGAGGACCAGATCTCGCGGTAGATCTCGACGAAGCGGGGTTCGAGCCGCACCTCTTCGACCTTGCGTGGCCTGGGCAGGTCGATGTCGAAGACCTGTTTGACCGTCGCCGGTCCCGCTGTCATCACCACCACCCGGTCGGCGAGCGCGATGGACTCCTCCAGGTCGTGGGTGACGAAGACGACCGAGGTGCCGGTGCCCGCGCAGAGTTCGAGGAGCTCGTCCGACATCAGAGCCCGGGTCTGGACGTCGAGTGCGGAGAACGGCTCGTCCATCAGCAGGATCTCGGGGTCGTTCACAAAGGTCGCGGCGAGCGCGACCCGCTTGCGCTGGCCCCCGGAAAGCTGGTGGGGGTAGCGGTCCTCGAACGAGGAGAGCCCGACGCGGGCCAGCCACTCGCGGGCCTTCTCCTTCGCCTCGGCCTTCGGTGCGCCGCGGAAGCGCGGACCCGCCATCACATTGGACAGGACCGTCCGCCAGGGGAAGACGGCGTCCTGCTGGAAGACGAATCCGACCTTGTCGCCGATGCCGCGGACCGGCTCACCGGCCACCAGTACCTCACCCTCGGTGGGCTCCTCAAGGCCGCTGACCAGGGTCAGGGTGGTCGACTTGCCGCAGCCGGTGGGACCGACCACGGCGACGAACTCACCGCGGCCCACGGTGAGATCCAAATCCCGCACGGCTGTGTGCGGCACCCCCGACGGGGTGCGGAACACCTTGCTGGCGCCTCGCAGCTCAATGGCGGGGCTCGTGTCTGTGCTCATGGACCGGGACCGTAGATGTGGCACACAGCACAGCGGCAGCCTTGTGGGCGCAAGGCAGTCTTCTGCCTGCAAGAGACTGTTGTGCTCGTTTTGCGCGCGCTACAACTACGTGGTCGACAAGAACGTCTCACACCCGGCATTGACAGAGAGCAGCCCGATGATTGATGTACTGGTGGTCGATGACGACTTCCGTGTCGCTGAGATCAACGCTGCGTACGTGGGGAAGGTTCCCGGATTCCGCGTCGCGGCCCGTGCGCACAGCGCCGCCCAGGCCATGGCCGCACTGGAGCGCGAACCCATCGATCTGGTGCTGCTCGACCACTATCTGCCGGACGAGACGGGCCTGTCGCTGGTCCGCCGGATGCGGGAGCAGGGCCACCACACCGACGTGATCATGGTGACGGCGGCCGGTGACGTGGCGACCGTGCAGGCCGCCATGCGCCATGGCGCCCTGCACTACCTGGTCAAGCCGTTCACCTTCTCGGTTCTGCGTTCCCGGCTGGAGGGGTACGCGGCGCTGCGGCGCACCGTGAGCCGGGTGGGAGGCAGCGGACAGTGTGCGGGGCAGGAACAGGTCGACCGGATCTTCGGCGCCCTGCGGACCACAGGCCCCGCCGCGTCCTCGGGCCTCCCCAGCGGGCACTCCGTCCCGACGTCCGATCTGATCCGCGAGGTCCTGACCGGCGCCCGGCAGCCGCTGTCGGCGCACCAGGTGGCAGCCAGGACGGGGCTGAGCCGCTCCACGGCACAGCGCTACCTGCGGCAGCTGGAGCAGACGGGGCGGCTGCGGCTGACGCTCAAGTACGGGGACACGGGACGGCCCGAGCATTGTTACGCCTGGGCGGCGTCCGGGTCAGACGGCCCCGGCACCGGTCAGTGACCGCACTTCCGTCTCGGCGTGCTTGGCGGCGTCCGGTGGCTCGGACGACGTGACCGTACCGAGCCACCCCGCGAGGAAGCCGAGGGGGATGGAGAGCAGCCCCGGATTCTCCAGGGGGAAGAACTGGAAGTCCACACCGGGGAAGAGCGAGGTGGGGCTTCCGGAGACGACCGGCGAGAGAACCACCAGGACGATCGCAGGAATGAGTCCTCCGTACACCGCCCAGACCGCGCCGCGCGTGGTGAAGTTCCGCCAGAACAGCGAGAAGAGCAGCACGGGAAGATTGGCCGACGCCGCGACGGCGAAGGCCAGCCCCACCAGGAACGCGACGTTCAGGTCCTTCGCCAGCAGGCTGAGCCCGATGGCCACGGCGCCGATCCCGGCCGCCGCGACACGGGCCACGGCCACCTCGCTGCGCTGCTTCCCCGCGGTGCGCCGCCTGAGCGTCGCATAGAGATCGTGGGCGACGGAGGCCGACGAGGCCAGCGTGATCCCCGCGACGACGGCGAGGATGGTGGCGAAGGCAACGGCGGCGACCACGGCGAAGAGGACCGTCCCACCCGTGGAGTCCGCTCCCCCGCCGACCTCAAGGGCCAGCAACGGGACCGCGGTGTTCCCCGCCGGGTTCGACGCCCGTACTTGGTCGGAGCCCACGAGCGCGGCCGCACCGAAGCCGAGCACGATCGTCATCAGGTAGAACCCGCCGATGAGTCCGATCGACCAGACGACGGAGCGGCGGGCGGCACGGGCGGTGGGGACGGTGTAGAAGCGCGACAGGATGTGCGGCAGCCCTGCCGTTCCGAGAACCAGGGCAAGGCCGAGACTGATGAAGTCGATGCGGGAGGTCCAGTCCCCGCCGTACTTGAGTCCGGGCGCCAGGAACTTCGCCCCGTGGCCGCTGCGGTGCGCCGCGGAGGTGAGCAACTGGTTGAAATCCCCGTGGAACCGCACCAGGACGAGCACCGTGAGCAGGATCGATCCCGTCATCAGCAGGACGGCTTTCACGATCTGGATCCAGGTGGTGGCCCGCATCCCGCCGAGCGTCACATAGATCACCATCAGCGCGCCGACCCCGGTCACGGTCCATGCCTGGGCGGCTCCGCTGTTCCCGCCCAGCAGGAGAGAGACGAGGCTTCCGGCGCCGACCATCTGCGCCACCAGGTAGAGCACGGACACCGTGACGGACGACGAACCCACCGCGATCCTGACCGGGCGCTCACTCATCCGGGCGGCCACGACATCGGCCAGCGTGAACCGGCCGCAGTTGCGCACCAGTTCGGCCACCAGCAGCAGCACGACCAGCCAGGCGACGAGGAAGCCGACCGAGTAGAGCATGCCGTCGTAGCCGAAGAGAGCGATCAGCCCCGAGATGCCGAGGAAGGACGCGGCCGACATGTAGTCGCCGGCGATGGCGAAACCGTTCTCCATGGGCGAGAAGAGCCGCCCGCCGACGTAGAACTCCTCCGCCGAACCATGCCGGTTACGGCTCACCCAGGTGGTGATCGCGAGGGTGGCGGCGACGAAGACGCTGAACAGCAGCAGCGCCAGGGTCTGGTGCTGGGTGGTGATCGTGTGGCTGCTCAACGGCTGATCCCTCGCGTCAGTTCCTGTGTGTCCCAGCGGAGGTCGAGCGCCGCCCGGTCTCTGTGGAGCCGGGCGTGACGGGTGTAGGCCCAGGTGAGCAGGAAGGTGGAGAGGAACTGTCCGAGCCCCGCGAGCATCGCCACATTCACCGCTCCGGCCACCGGGTGTGCCATGAGCCCCGGTGCGGCGGTGGCCATGACGACGTACGCGAGATACCAGGTGAAGAACGCGCACACTGCGGGGACGACGAACCGCCGGTAGCGGCCGCGCACTTCCTGGAAGGCCGCGCTGCTCTGTACTTCCAGATAGATGTCGGCCGCGCTGCGTCCCGGCGTCGAGGCTGCCTGCGCCGGCACGGCGGCGGGAGCACCCGTACCGTCCAACTCGCCCCAGCCGGAGGCCAACGCGTCATACCAGGGGTCGTCCAACCGCACCTCAGCGGCGTCGAGCCCGTCGTCCTTCTCCACCGAACACCCTCTCCCTGTGCGCGACCGCATCGGCCGCGTGCCCAAGGATGGGTACTTCACAGGGCGTACGAACCCTTATCTCCCCGTCTTCACCCCTTTAGGTGAGGGCCGCGCCCGGCGGCAGCGCGAGACCGTGCCGGTATGCGTACCGCACCGCCTGCGCCCGGTCACGGATCCCGGTCTTGGCGAAGAGGTTGTTGATGTGCGTCTTCACGGTGGCCGGTGAGATGTGCAGGGAACGGGAGATCTCCGCGTTGGAGAGCCCTTCCGCGATGAGCGCCAGGATCTCGGCCTCCCTGGGGGTGAGGCCGTCGGGCAGCTCGACGGAGGTCCGCGGGGCCGACGCGGGCGGCGCCGTGACCCGCTCGACGAGCAGCCGCTGCACGCTCGGCGAGAGCCCGGCCTGCCCGGCCATGACGTCCTCGATGGCCCGGACGATTTCCTCGCCGCCCGCGTCCTTGGTCAGATACCCGCGCGCCCCGGCCTGCAACGCGGGAAAGAGCGAGTCGTCGTCGGAGAACGTCGTGAGGACCACGACCTGGGTGGACGGATACTGCTCGCGGATACGACGGGTCGCCTCCACCCCGTCGCAGCGGGGCATCCGCAGATCCATCAGGACCACGTCGGGGGCGTGTTCGCCGGCCAGCGCGACGGCCTCCTCGCCATCCTTCGCCGCGCCCACGACCTCGATCCCGGGCAGCAGCCCCAGCAACATCACGATGCCCTCACGCACAACGGACTGGTCGTCGGCCACCACCACCCGTGCCGTCATGCCGGCACCCTCAGCCGTACCAAGAAGCCCTCCTCATGAGGTCCCGCCTCCAGCGTCCCGCCGAGCAGCTCGGCACGCTCCCGCATTCCGACCAAACCGTATCCCGAGCCACTGACAGCGAGCTCATCAACCGGCTTCCGGGGGCCCGAGTCCCTTACTTCCAGAGCGATTTCGTCCGGGAGGTACTCCAGCCGGAGCCGGACCTCGGCGCCCGGAGCGTGCTTGCGTACATTCGTCATCGCCTCCTGCGCCACCCGCCGAACGGTCTGCGACGCCTCTGCGGGCAACGGTCTGCGGTCCCCCGCCACAGCCAAGCGCGAGCGGCCCGCCACCTCCTCCAGGAACTCCTCGACCGGAGTCATCTCACCGCGCAGCGCCGAGAGCGCCTGCCTGGTCTCGACGAGCCCTTCCCTGGCCATCCCGCGCGCCGCCACCACCCGCTCCAGGATCCGGTCCCGTCCGGCATCGCTCTCGATCAGCAACCTGGCTGCCTCCAGATGCACCATCTGCGCGGAGAGGCTGTGAGCGAGAACATCGTGGATCTCCCGGGCGATACGCGAGCGCTCCGCCAGTGCCGCGGACTCCGCTTCGGCCACCCGGGCCGCACGCTCCTGCACCAGCAGCCGCTGGGCGCTGCCCCGGGCCTCCGAGTCGAGCCGCAGCACATATCCGACCAGAGCCAGCCCGGCGGTGGTCGCAGCGGTGGTCAGCCACTGGCCCTCGCTCAGCAGGGCATAGGCAGCAAGGGCCGCCGCCGTACAGGGCAGGGCCGCCACGAGTGGCAGGCGCCCCAGTGCGGTGACGGCGCAGCCGCACCACAGGACAGTGGCCGGACCGGAGAATCCGGACTGATGCGCCAGCATGGCGGCACCCAGCAGAACCACGAGCAGCGCCACGGAAGGCCACAGGCGGTGTTCCAGAGTGGCCCGGTAGAAGGCGCTCGCCGCCGCGACGCAGACACCGACCCCTGCCACCGCGGCGGCCAGTTCCCAGGTGTCGCCGCCGATCTGCGCGAAGGTGCTCCACAGCAGGGCGCCCAGGCCGATGAGCCGAACCGTCCAGTTGAGCGAGCGGCGCGCACTGGTCACACCCACCCGGGAGAGGGCTTCCCGGGAGGGCCAGCTCGTCCAGGCGCCGGGCGTCATACGCGGTCCTTCCTTGCCCCTCCGAGCGATACTGCGGCAGGAACACCGTACGACGGGTGTATTCGCCCGGCCCTCCATGAGACCACTCCGGCCCGCACCAGCAGCGAGGACGCCAGCGCGAGCAGCATCGCCCCGGTCCCCAGGCTCACTCCGGCGAGGGCGCCGAGGCCCGCCACCCCGAACCGCACGAGCAGCCCCACTACCCAGACAGCCGCCGTGGCCTTGGTGCCCCTGGTCCACACCGACCCGTCCGGCTCGCTCCACACCTTGGTCGTCCAGGCCCAGCCGGCGCCCATGACCAGTCCGGCCAGCAGCTGGGCCCCGATCAGCAGGACGGACAGGGAGCGGTGATGCGCGTCGAGCAGGCCGTGCTGACGCAGGGCGACGAAGACGAGGATGGCGGGCAGCAGCCACCAGCGCCTGTCCTGGTTGACCTGCTGAGGGCGGAACTGCCGCACGAGCACCAGAGCGATGACCGCGACAGCCACCGCGACATCGGTGAGCGTGGACGCTGACATGGGTGCCTCCGGTGAGCGGGGAAGGTTGACGCCTTCGACGCTACGGAAGCGAGCGGGCCGGCAAATCGGAGCTGAGGTGGACCCCGGGTGGAGCTTGCGGCTCCACCCACGGGTGGAGAACCCATGAGTGGAGGCCGCTGGTGGAGGCCGTGCATGCCGCAGAAGGGCCTGGACGTCCTCGCGCCGGTCGGTGGCCCGACCGGTCAGCCGTCAGGCGTCGATCCGCGAGCGGTCCAGTGTCGCGGCCGAACTCGTGATGAACTCCTTGCGGGGTGCGACCTCATTGCCCATCAGCAGGTCGAAGACCTGCTCCGACGACTCCAGGTCACCGATGTTGATCCGCCGCAGCGTCCGGAACCGCGGATCCATGGTTGTCTCCGCCAGCTGATCGGCGTCCATCTCGCCCAGCCCCTTGTAGCGCTGGATCGAGTCCTTGAAACGGATGTTCTTGCGCTGGAATTCCAGGAGCTTCTGCCGCAGCTCGTTGTCGGAGTACGTGTAGACGTACTTGTCCTGGCCCTTCTTGGGCTGAACCAGCTCGATGCGGTGCAGCGGCGGCACCGCGGCGAAGACCCGGCCCGCCTCCACCATCGGCCGCATGTACCGCTGGAACAGCGTCAGCAGCAGGATCCGGATGTGCGCGCCGTCCACATCGGCGTCGACCAGCAGCACGATCTTGCCGTACCGCGCCGCGTCGATGTCGAAGGTCCGCCCGGACCCTGCTCCTATGACCTGGATGATGGCGCCGCACTCGGCGTTCTTCAGCATGTCCGAGACCGACGCCTTCTGGACATTGAGGATCTTGCCCCGGATGGGCAGCAGCGCCTGGAACTCGGAGTTCCGGGCCAGCTTGGCCGTACCGAGCGCCGAGTCACCCTCGACGATGAAGAGCTCGCTGCGCCCCACGTCGTCGCTGCGGCAGTCGGCGAGCTTGGCCGGCAGCGACGAGGACTCCAGAGCCGTCTTGCGGCGCTGGGCCTCCTTGTGCTGGCGGGCCGCGATCCGGGTACGGGCGGCGGCGACGGCCTTCTCCAGCACCGCACGGGCCTGCGCCTTGGAATCGCGCTTGGTGGAGGTCAGGAACGCCTTGAGCTCCTTGGCGACGACGTTGGACACGATCCGGTTGGCCGCGGAGGTGCCGAGCACCTCCTTGGTCTGGCCCTCGAACTGCGGCTCGGCGAGGCGCACGGTCACGACCGCGGTCAGGCCCTCCAGCGCGTCGTCCTTCACCACGTCGTCCTCGGCGACGCGCAAGAGCTTCGCCGAGCGCAGCACCTCGTTGACCGTCCTGGTCAGCGAGCGCTCGAAGCCCGACACATGCGTGCCGCCCTTGGGCGTCGCGATGATGTTGACGAAGGACTTGACGGTGGTGTCGTAGCCGGTGCCCCAGCGGAGCGCGATGTCCACGCCGAGATCACGGGTGACCTCGGTCGGGGTCATGTGACCGCGGTCGTCGAGGACCGGGACCGTCTCCTTGAAAGTGCCCTGCCCGGACAGCCGCTGCACGTCGCAGACCGCCTTGTCCTGGGCCAGGTACTCACAGAATTCGCTGATGCCGCCGTCGAAGCGGAATGTCTCCTCGGTCTTTCCCGCACCCTCGAGACCGCGCTCGTCGCGCACCACGAGAGTCAGCCCGGGGACCAGGAACGCCGTCTGGCGGGCCCGCTGGTACAGGTGGTCCAGGGAAAGCTTGGCATCCTTCAGGAAGATCTGCCGGTCTGCCCAGTACCGGACACGGGTGCCCGTCCTGGCCTTGGGTACGCGCTTGCCCTTGAGCAGCCCGTTGGCCGGGTCGAAGGGGCTGTCGGGGCCGCTCTCGGTGAAGATCCCGGGAACGCCCCGGCGGAAGCTGATGGAGTGCGTGGCGCTCCCGCGGTCGACCTCGACGTCCAGCCGGGCGGACAGGGCGTTGACGACCGAGGCGCCGACGCCGTGCAGCCCGCCGGAGGCCGCGTACGAGCCGCCGCCGAACTTTCCGCCCGCGTGCAGCTTGGTCATCACGACCTCGACGCCGGAGAGCCCGGTCTTGGGCTCGACGTCGACCGGGATCCCCCGGCCGTTGTCCCGGACCTCGACGGAGCCGTCCTCGTGGAGGATCACGTCGATGTGGTCGCAATAGCCGCCGAGAGCCTCGTCGACCGAGTTGTCGATGATCTCCCAGAGGCAGTGCATCAGACCGCGGCTGTCGGTGGACCCGATGTACATGCCGGGCCGTTTACGGACCGCTTCGAGCCCTTCGAGTACGAGCAGGTGCCGCGCGGTGTAGTTGGAGCCGTCACGGTCTGCACCGCTCAGCAGCGCAGTGGAAGGCACGGACGTATCGGCGGTCACGCGGTTCGCTCCTCGCTGAATTTATTTTGGGGCCCTGTGGGTAAGGCCGGGGCGTCGGTCGCCCGTCAGAGCCTACCGAGCCCTGGTAGAGCCGTTGTTACGCCACCCTAGAAGAGCCGGGGCGCCAAACCTGCACCGTACACCTGTTCGATACCTCGATGGAGTGACTCACACATCACGTTCCCTTCCAGGCATGAACCATTTAGGCTCCGGGCACGTCCTCATCAACAACCGGCAGCCAGTCGGGAGGATCAACCCGAAGACAAGCAACGCGAAACCGTAAAGCCACCGCAATACGGCTTATTCGCCGCCAACCGGCAGCAGACAGCCACCTTGAACAGAAAGTTTCAAGGAAAAGCCACGAGCGGGAACGTTTTGGGCCTGGTTGGATGTTGACCCTGGTACGACAGCTCGTCGAGCTAGAGAAGAGGCGACGTGACTACTGTTCTGACCCCCGCGAGCCCGCTGACGGCCGCTGACCGCTGCGACCGATGCGGCGCCCAGGCATACCTGCGCGTTGTCCTCACCAGCGGTGGCGAACTGCTCTTCTGCGCCCACCATGGTCGCAAGTTCGAGCCAGAACTCAAGAAGATCGCCGCGGACATCCAGGATGAGACGGATCGCCTGACGGCCGTCCCGAACCATTCCGAAGAAGAGGACCGCTGACACCTCGCACCCACGACGAGCCAAGGACCGGTATCAGCCCGGTCGACGGGCGGCCCCGCCTGCACCCACAGGAGAGGCCGCCCGTTCTCATACCCTGACCCAGGAGGCCGTCAGCCGGCCTCCTGAAGCGTCCGCAAGGCAGCCGGAGCCCTTCTGGGCCTCGACAAGCCCGCAAGGGCTTGTCCGGCGCCCGAGGGCCCCGTCTCGGCGCGGTCCGGCCCAGTGCGGCCGAGGGCAAGGCGAAAGGCACCGTCCACGCTCCGTCAGCTGTGCGACGCCACAGCCTGCGCCATGGCGGACATCCGTGTGTAGACACCCGGGCTTTTCGCCCGACCACACCCCGCACCCCACGAGACCAGCCCGATGAGCCGCCCCCTAGCGACCAGTGGCCCTCCGCTGTCACCCTGGCAGGCGTCGTGACCACCCTGAGGCTCACCTGCGCACAGCATCGTCGCCGCCTCGAAGGTGCCGCTCGACGACCCTGGGTAAGCGGACGCGCATCGTGCGTCCGGCAGTACCGAGACGCGGGTGGCGTGCAGCCCAGAGGGGTAGTCCCCCGTGCCGGCCGTGTCGCCCCAGCCGTAGACGGTCGCATCCGTACCTGGCTCCTCGGCCGGATCGTGCGGATCGGCGATTCTGATCGCGTACGAGCCGGGCAGCGCATGCGACAGCGTCAGCACCGCGAGATCCGCCGCATTGCTGACGCGGTCGTACCGCGGGTCGGTCCAGGTGGACTGCACGCGGATCTCCTTCCCGGCCGACGTGCGCAGGTCACTGCGGCCCGCGACGACCGACAGGTCATGCACTTGGCCCAGTGGGGCCCCGAGCACTTCCCGGCTCAGGCAGTGGGCCGCCGTCACGACCTCGCGCGGTGACACCACCACTCCCCCGCAGAACTGTCCTGCCCGGCCCCCTCCGAAGCGCTCACGGCTGGATACCGCGACCACCCAGGGGGTGTCGGTCACCGACACCCCCTGGCCGCCGATCACCGCCCTCTGGGCGGCGGACGCAGGCGTGGACGCATCCAGCGGCAGTGCTGTCGCGGCCAGCGCCAGCACGCCTGTCAGTGCTCGGACGATAGGACGACGCATACGACTTCCTGACTCTCCAGTGAACTTGTCTCACTCAGAGTGCATCAGACTCGTGGCGCGTACACCCACTCCGGAAACACGAAGCGGGCCCGCCCCTCTCCCTGCGGAGAGACACGGGCCCGCTTCGGCACATCCTGCGAAGGACCGGCTGACCGGCCGACCGGCGGACTAGTCGAGGTAGTCGCGCAGCACCTGCGACCGCGACGGGTGGCGCAGCTTCGACATCGTCTTCGACTCGATCTGACGAATACGCTCACGCGTCACGCCGTAGACCTTGCCGATCTCGTCCAGCGTCTTCGGCTGGCCGTCGGTGAGACCGAAGCGCATGGAGACCACACCCGCCTCACGCTCGGACAGCGTGTCCAGGACCGAGTGCAGCTGCTCCTGGAGGAGCGTGAAGCTCACGGCGTCGGCCGGGACGACCGCCTCGGAGTCCTCGATGAGGTCACCGAACTCGCTGTCACCGTCCTCGCCCAGCGGAGTGTGCAGGGAGATCGGCTCACGGCCGTACTTCTGGACCTCGATGACCTTCTCAGGGGTCATGTCGAGCTCCTTCGCCAGCTCCTCCGGCGTGGGCTCACGGCCCAGGTCCTGGAGCATCTGGCGCTGGACGCGCGCGAGCTTGTTGATGACCTCGACCATGTGCACCGGGATACGGATGGTGCGGGCCTGGTCGGCCATGGCGCGGGTGATCGCCTGCCGGATCCACCAGGTGGCGTACGTGGAGAACTTGTAGCCCTTGGTGTAGTCGAACTTCTCGACCGCGCGGATCAGACCGAGGTTGCCCTCCTGGATCAGGTCCAGGAAGAGCATTCCGCGGCCGGTGTAGCGCTTGGCGAGCGAGACGACCAGACGGAGGTTGGCCTCGAGCAGGTGGTTCTTGGCCCGGCGGCCGTCCTCCGCGATGATCTCCAGCTCACGCTTGAGCTTCGGTGCGAGCTTGTCGGCGTTGGCGAGCTTGTCCTCGGCGAAGAGGCCGGCCTCGATGCGCTTGGCGAGCTCCACCTCCTGCTCCGCGTTGAGGAGCGGGACCTTGCCGATCTGCTTCAGATAGTCCTTGACGGGGTCCGCGGTGGCACCGGCGACAGCGACCTGCTGCGCGGGCGCGTCGTCCTCGTCGTCGTCGGAGAGGACGAAGCCCTTGGCCTCGCCGCCCTCTTCCTCCTCCTCGCCGGCCTTGGCGACCGGGGTCTCCTCGGCCGCCTCGTCTCCGTCCTGGAGCTCGTCGGCGTCCTTCTTGGAGGCGGTCTTCTTGGCCGCAGTCTTCTTGACCGCGGTCTTCTTCGCGGCGGTCTTCTTGGCGGCCGTCTTCTTGGCAGCAGCCTTCTTCGCGGGCTCGGCATCGTCAGCCACAGCGTCCACACTGTCGGCAGAAGGAGCGGAAGTGGCCGCCACAGCCCTCGCCGCGGTCGTCTTGACCGCGACAGTCCTGGTGGCGGTGCGCTTCACCGGGCTCTTCGCTGCGACGCTCTTGCGGGGGCGCTTCGGCGACTCCGCGGCACTGACCATCAGAGTCACACCCTCTTCCTCGAGGATCTGGTTGAGGCTGCGCAGAACGTTCTTCCACTGGGTGGCCGGAATCTGGTCAGCCTCGAAGGCCCGGCGTACATCGTCGCCGGCGATCTGCCCATCAGCCTTTCCCCGCTCGATGAGCGCCATGACAGACTCGGACTCGGCGATCTCCGGCGGGAGAGTACGGGATGTGCTGGCCGACACGAACAACCTCTCGAAACGATGGAAACGGCTTCCGGCTCCGCCCTTGACGGGCCTGGAACCGACGACCGCCGGCTGGGGATGTACCGACGGCGCGGGCTGAGCTTCGGAGCTGTACAGCGCCGCCAACGACGCCTGCATTCCCTCTTCGGCTACCACCTCTTAGGTCATCGCGCTGCCTCGAAGAGTGTTACGCCCAATCCACGTGGCCCGAGTCACACTCCATTTGCGACATACGACTCCCCAAGGGACGCATACCCACAATTATGCCGCCGGACCCCCCGAAGATCCGGCGGCACCGGGTTCGGGCGCACACACCGGCCGCACCCCGCGATCAGTGCACGCGCGGCGCGGGAACGACGCGCTCCACCTCCGGGTGGACGGTCAGCAGTTGACGCATCGCCGCCTCTGCGGCCTGCGGGTCGTTCGCGGCGAGCGCGTCAGCGATCCGCGCGTGATGGACGAGAGAGATCTCCGTGGGCCGGTCACACCCTGTGACGGGGCCACCCGACACCTGAAGGGCTCCCGCGACGATGCCCGAGAGGTGCTCCAGCATCCGGTTGCCCGCGAGCTGGATCAGCAGGGCGTGGAATTCGGCATCGGCACGGGAAAAGGTGACCGCATCGCCCTGGGCCAGAGCGTGGCTCATGATCTCGACCATGTCCGCAAGGCGCTGCTGCATGTCCTCACGTCCATGGCCGGCGGCCAGGCGTGCGGCCAGCGGCTCGATCGTCCAGCGCAGCTCGCTCAGCTCACGTCGCTGGTCGTCACGCTGCGGCCCGAACGCCCGCCATTCGATGATGTCCGGGTCCAGCAGATTCCAGTCACTGACCGGGCGGACCCGGGTGCCGACATTGGGGCGGGCGCTGACCAGGCCCTTGGCCTCAAGAACACGCAGCGACTCCCGCACCACCGTGCGGGACACCTCGAAGCGCTGGCCGATCTCCTCGGGAACCAGTGGACGGTCGGCACCGAGGTCGCCGGAGACAATCATCTGGCCGAGCTGCTGAACCAGCTGGCCGTGCAGACCGCGGCCACGACTGCCCGTCGCCCGCCGGCCCGCCCTGCCCATCTCGGTATCGCCGCCGCCCCAGGAAGGAGCTCCGGCACGGCCGGCACCGGGTGCTTCTGCGTACGGATAGCGGTCGAGTTCACCCGAACCTGCGAGGCCGGACTCGGCAGAGCGGGCGGTGGTCATCATGGAATGCGCAAGGGTAGTCACGCATCCTTTGTCGGCGCGCCTCGAGCCCCCCTTGAGGTCTTTGGTGAAAAGCACACGAAAGGGTGATCATCGACCTCCCTGCAATTGACGCCTTATCGGAAAGAACCCGGGCATTCCTCTGTGAGTTGCTTGCAAGGCGCCGAGAAGTGGGCCGGGACGGTCACCAACGAGCCCTGCCCCGAAGGCCCGTGAACAGAAATGCGCACAGCAGGGCTGCGAGCGAGAGCACGAGGGCCGCGCCGACGGGCTGCGAAAGGAGCCTGAGCACCCCGACGAGCCAGCGGTCGGCCTCGCCTGGCCAGACCCCGGCGACTTCGCGGAGCCTGGCGGGGAGCCCGGCGACCGAGCGGGCTGCGGGCGCCGCCAGGGCCGCCCGCATCAGCGGCACGACGGCGACGGGGACCGACAGGACGGCGGCCAGCCCTGCGGTCGTACTCTTGAACACCCCCGCGCCCAGCAGCCCGGCCCAGGCGCAGCCCACCGTGAGGCCCACCCAACCAACGGCCAGCGAGAGCCAGTTGGGCGGGATACCGGCCAAGTCTCCGCCGTACACAAGGCGGAGCGTTCCCGCGTCTGCGGCAGCCGTGAGCAGTGCCAGCAGGAACGCCGTCCCGCCCGACACTGCGAGCTTGGCGACCAGCAGGCCGAAGCGCCTCGGGACACCACCGCGGCCGACGGCGAGCGCCGGATACCGGAACTCGTCACCGAATGCCAGAGCGCCGAGCAGACCGGCAGCGAAAGCCGCGGGCGGCAGCGGAAGCGGGCCTGGCCATGCCATCAGGAGATGGGAGAGCGGCGTCCCTCCGGTCCTGGCGAGCAGCACGGACAGGGCTACGGAAACGGCGAGGACGACGCTCACGACGAGAAGCGCCGTCCGGACGCCGAACAGTCGCCGCAGCTCATAACGCAGCGGCCTGACCGGGCCCCTGAGCGCGAGCGGAGTGATCACCGGCTGCTGCTCGGAGAGTTCGGATCGCGCCTCGATCAGCGAATCGATCTCCGGAAGCACGGACCGGGCCGCGAGTACGGGGGCGTCGGCGGCCGGAATCGCGGAGTCGAAAGGCCCGAGATCCAATGCGTCACCGAAGGAGCCGTCTCGACCGAGGGCTTCAGGATGGAGGGGCCGACGTCCGGCAGGCTCCGACTCGACAGGCTCGGAGCCGGACACACCGGAGGCCGGCGCGACGGTCTCGCCCCCCGGCCCCATGTCGCCTGTCTCATCGGCAAGCTGATGGATCAGCACCCCGTGCCGGAACGCCGCCTCGCCGATCTCCGCACAGCTACTGCCGTAGACGGAGAGCCTGCTGCCGCCCTCGGTGACGACTTCGACGGAGCGGTGCCCCTCGCGGGCCTCGCGGCCGAGCAGACCGGCGAGGCGCGCGGTGTGGGGCGTGCGCACCGCGACCCGGGGCCGGAGCCGGGTACGGGCGAACTCGGCTCCTTCCTGGTCCGCCACGAGCCGTCCGGCTTCGATGGTGACGACATGGTCGGCCGTACGGGCCGCCGATTTGGGGTCGCTTGTGGTGTACAGGACCGTGCCGCCCTGGGCCGCGTGGTCGCGCAACAGCCCGAAGAGCCAGCCGCTGTCCCGCGCCGAGAGACCTTCGACGGGTTCGTCCAGGACCAGCGTCTGCGGATCGGCGAGCAGGGCCACGGCGAGGCCGAGCCTGCGGTCCATGGCGCGAGAGAGCGTGCCGAGCCGCTCATCCGCGAGGCTCACGAGATCCACCGCTTCGAGGAGTTCGTCGGCGCGCGATGCCGGCACTCCGGTGGCGGCGCAGAGCATGCGCAGTTGTCCGCGTACGGTTCGCGCGGGATTCCCGGGCACATCACCGAGCAGGGTGCCCACTTCGGCGGCCGGGCGGGCGATCCGGTGCAGCGGGAGACCCCGGAAGTAGGTGATGCCACGCCCCTGGTCGAGTTCGAGCATCAGTCGCAGGGCTGTGGTCTTGCCGGCGTCCGGAGGGCCGAGCAGTGCGGTGATCTGGCCCGGGGCAGCGTCGAAGGTCAGATCGTCCACCGCGGGCGGCAGATCCCGGCGGGGGTGGCTGGTGAGTCCGATGGCCTGGAGCATCGCTTCTCTCGCGGGTAGCAGGGCCGCCGGGCGGCATGGGCGGCTACCGGAGCAAGATAACGCGACATTTCAGACTTTTAGTGCAGCGTGGCAGTGATTCTCAGACCTCCGGGCGAAGCATCGGGGGGTTGAGCAGCGTCGCACCTCCCGCCCTGAACAGTTGTGCGGGCCGACCGCCCTGGCGGGTCGTGGTGCCGCCCGAGGGCACCAGGAAGCCTGGCGTACCGGTGACCTTGCGGTGGAAATTACGGGGATCCAGGACCACGCCCCACACCGCCTCGTACACCCGGCGCAGCTCCCCGACCGTGAACTCCTGGGGGCAGAAGGCGGTGGCCAGCGAGGAGTACTCGATCTTCGACCGGGCCCTCTCCACACCGTCCGCGAGGATCCGCGCATGGTCGAAGGCGAGCGGCTCGGGCGGCTCGCCGGCCCTGACGGCTGCGCCGTCCTGGCCGAGCAGGACCTCGACGGGGGCCCACCGGGCACTGTGGGCGTCACCACCGGCCCGGGGCGCGGGCAGATCGGGCGCGAGTGCCAGATGGGCCACGCTGACGACTCTCATGCGAGGGTCGCGCTTCGGGTCTCCGTAGGTGCCCAGTTGTTCAAGATGTGCGCCGTAACCGGGAGCCGGGACCGGGGCCGAGGGATCGAGGGCGCACAGCCCCGTCTCCTCCGCGAGCTCACGCGCGGCGGCTGCGCCCAGGTCTTCGTCGGTCTTGACGAAGCCGCCGGGCAGCGCCCACCGGCCCTGAAAGGGCGCCTCTCCACGGCGTACAGCCAGTGCGCACAGCGCATGACTGCGCACTGTGAGCACGACCAGATCGACGGTGACAGCGAAGGGCGGAAAGGCCGACGGGTCGTAGGGGGGCATGACATGATCATAGTCGTCTCTCTGACGATAAACACGCCCTTCGGCATCCACAGTGTTCTCCAATTCACCCGTACTCCGGCGCTCCTCACGCCCGCTCACATGCCCAGTTGGAGTCCTGCAGCGGCCTCCTCGACCATCCCGAGACCCAGCCTGCTGACGCGAACCGAGAAGGGCTCCCCCGCCACCGCAAGGCCCGTCAACTGGATCGCGCCGAGCGGGGCGCTGCTGACCGGACGGAGTGCGACCATGCCCGCCGGAACATCGGGACGGACGCCCGCAAGACTCATCAGCAGATGGATCCCGGCAGCCGCGGACACGGCCGCCGGGCGACAGGCCGCCGGGTGCGGGAGGGGGACGCTGTCGTCGGTTCTCTGCACTCCGGCGTACATCTCGGGAAGCCGGTGGCCGAAGGCGTCGGCCGCGGCGAGCACTCCGCCGAGCAGCGAGCACGCCTCTTTCTCGAAGCCCGCTGCCGCAAGCCCCGCTACCGCGAGAGCCGTCTCGTGCACGCGCACCGCGCCACCCCGGTGCCCGAACGGATTGTGGCCCTGCTCCCTGGCTCCGAGACTGCGGAGTCCCCAGCCAGAATCCATCGCCGGGCCGCCCAGCAGCCTGGCGACCTGCTCGGTCTGCACCTTGTCCAGCAGCCCCTCCGCGAATCTGCCACCTCCCAGCAGCCCGGTGTCCAGAAGATGGGCCGCTCCGGCACCCAGCTGCGGGACCGGCCGGCCGTCGGGGGTACGTGCGGCCGCGGGTCTTCCCCCTGCCCGGTCCTCGATCCAGAACGTCTGCCGGAATCCTCTCCGCAGCCGGCCCGCCCACTCACGCCACCGGTCCGCGCCCGGACGGCCGCACTCGTCGAGCAGCTCCGCCCCCAGAACCGCGGCTCGGTGGGCGTGTGCCTGGGTCTCCGCGCGTTGCAGGCCCCCCGCGCCGGCCTCACCGAGCAGGCCGTCCTCGTCGGCCGCCGAGCGGAGCCACGCAAGACAGTGCTCCGCTGCGGGGAGCAGTTCCGCCACCTCCCGCTCGGGCAGCCCCCAGCGCCTGGCCTCCGCCAGCAGCACAGGAAAGAGCAGTGTCGCCTCCACTCCGGTGCAGCTGGGCGGCAGATGGGGGCCCGCGTCCCGGAGAGGCCCGGGGATACGTCCTGCGCCGGATCCGGTCCCCCCGAGCTGGGAACGGCCGAGTTGGCGCAGCGCGGCCGCAGCGAGACGGGTGCCGAGCGGCAACGCCATCCGGGCGGTCCAGAGGATCTCAGCGGGCGCGAACCCGCACCGCCACGGCACGCCCGCCGCCGGGTAGATATCGGCTGGATGCCCCGGGTCGCGGACCAGCATCGCGCGCAGGTCCTCCAGACTGGTACGCATCAGCGTCTCCACCCGGGAGTCGTCGCCGTGTGCGCTCGCCGGGGACAGCACGCCTCCGCGCAGAGGGCCCGCCGGGCGGGACGGCGTATCGGTACGGATTCGGAGCTCGATGTCCCTGGAACCTCCCGGAGGCAGTTCGAGCTGCCAGCCGAGCAGCCCTGTGGCGGCCAGGGCGTCATCCGGTGGCGGGCTTGCCGTGACAACGGCGTCGCCGCCGTCTCCCGTCCAGCGAAGACCGGCTCCATGGACACCGGCGGGCAGTTCCGTCCCCGGAGAGCCGGCCGCGACCGCTCCCAGGAATGCCAGGTCCGTGCCGAGAGTGATCTCCACCGGAATCCGCAGTGTCCGGTCCGAGGCACTGCGCAGGGTGATCCGCTCGGTGCCGTCGGCCGAGCGCAGACGCTCCACGAACAGCTCGGGATCGGGCCCCGCCGCACCAGGCAGCCGCACCACAGCCGTGAACCTGGCCCGGCCGGCTCCGATCAACCTGCCCTGGACGGCTACCGGTTCACGCCCGGCCACCCGCACCTGGCAGCGGGAGACGAGCCGTCGCCCCGACTGGTAGAAGCCGTCGAAGCCCTGACCGGTGAGCTGCCCGTGACCGGGTGAAATCGCAAGCCCCGGAAGGCCCACACAGATCAACGCATTGTGCACCGAGGGCAGTTCTCCCCGCCGGTGCGGGGCTGCGGACACCTGTCCGGGAGTGGGCGCCGTGGCACGGCTCCCGGCCGCCCCACGGGTTCCTGAAGGGACGCTGAGAGCCATCTTCCGCCTCCTGAGCGCTACGGCCGGTTGCGGCGGAGCTCCCGGCGCGGACCGCCGCACACCGCCACCCGGATGAACGGCGCCGGACACGACCGGGTCACGCCCGTACCTGTGTCCCGCTCTCATCGTCCGGTCCTCGTCCCGCGCTGACCGCTGCGGCGGCGCGGACGGCCGCGTCCGGCCGGTGTCCCCGGCCGGACGGTCCCGGCGGGAGGGTCCTGGCGGACGCCCGGCGGCCCGGGACGGGCAGGACGGCCGCTCTGCGCGGATGGTTTTCCCGCCGTCAACCGGTTGCTCCGCTCCCGCCGCAGACAGTGCCGCAGCGCCTCGGGATCGAGACCTTCGTTGCACGCCTGGTGAAGCAGCCGGGCAAAGACGTAGTCGGGATCGAGGGCGAGAGCCCGCCCGAGGGCCACCCGGGCGCCCGGTTCGTCCCCCGTCGACCAGGCCACCCAACCGGCAAGGGTCAGGGGCGCCGCGGCATATTCGGCGTACGGGCCGACACAGCGGCGGGCCAGGGCACGCCAGAGACGCAAGACCGGTCCCGTGGACGGCCCTTCCATCCACTCGGCCGCACGGTCACGGGTGGTGCGGTCCTGGAGCCCGAGGAGAACCAGAGCCGCCTCCTCGTCGGCGATGAGTTCGTCGTCTGCCGCATCGGCCTCGGCCCAGCCCGGAGCCTGCGGCGTCCGTCCGATGCGGCGGACGAGCCGCCGGGCCGCGTCCAGGGTCTCCTGTCCGACCTGTTCGCGGTCGGTGCCGGCCAGGATTCGCGGCACCAGAGCACCTGCCGCCTCGTCCAGTGCGCGTTCCTGCGTGGCCGTGCGAGGTGGCTGCCGTGGGGCCAGCCTGGCTTCCATCTCCTGGAGGGACCCTCGCACCTGGATCCCGGCGTACGCCGCGGCCGCGGCCATCACCGAAGTGCCGGGCAGGGCCAGAGGGTTGCCGTCCGGCGGGCAGCACCGGGTGTCCGGGCAGCAGTACGAGAAGAACCTCCCGTCGGAGATGCAGAGGGCTTCGGGCACGGGCACGTCCCGGGCGCCGCACGCCGTACGCAGATGCTGGGCGAACGGGCGCAGCCGCTCCATGACGTCCGCCGGGGTCTCCCCCTGGCCCGGGTCCTGGCACAGGAAGACGATGATGCCCTCCGGCCGCCTGCCCCGCTTCTCGCTGCCGGTGACCAGCCCGTCGGCGAGCTGGTCGGCGACCGGCTGCCACTCCTGGGGCGAGCGGGGGATCCCGAGCCTGAGCCGTCCGCCGAAACGGCCGCGCGGGCCGTGCAGCGCGACCATCACGACCGAGTCGGTCGGGTGGAATCCCAGCAGATAGGGCAGTGCGTCGGCGAGTTCGGCAGGGCCGCGCAGTGTGACCTGTTCCTGGACGGGCGAAGGACCGTTGGATTCGTCGTGCGTTTTCATGGCTCGAAGATCCCGCGATCCGCACGGCTCCGCGACCCCTGTGGATAACAGTTATCCACAGGCCGGACGTCTCGTTCGCGTGTTGTCGGTTCGCTCGGGTTACATGACGCCATGCCAACTCACACCGCTCGTCCCCGAGGGCATGGGCCCACGCCACGCCACACCCCCGTCACTCGCCACCGCACACCGGCCGCACCGCAGAGCGAGCAGCAGAGCGAGCCGCAAAACTGTTCGTTCATCCGCGAGTTGGCGGGCGGCCCGGGAGCACACCCAGTCGGGAGCACCGATGCCCCAGGGGAGTCGTACGGCCACCATGCGCGAGTGGAGTCACTGGCCCCACCAGGCACTTCCACAACATCTCCACAGCGGTGGACCTCGTTACGTGGCTATGACATAGCCAGCTTGACAGTCACTGTCATCGCGCAAGTAGGTTCGGTATAAACCGAGTTTCTACTACCTGCCGGCGTGCCCACGCCGGGAGAAGGGACGTTCATGGGTTCCCACGCCCGCCCCAACCGGATACACCGCACCGGGGTCCGGATCGCGACGGCCGCCCTCGTCGGAGTCGCCCTGCCGATCACCGCCGGTGGCCTCGCCGAGGCAGCCACCCCCGGTGCCACGCACTCCGCCGACGACAACGGCCAGGGCGGCAGCGAGGCCACGGCTCCGGCCGGACAGAAGCAGGCCGCGCAGCAGTCCCAGCCTGCCCAGACGGCACAGCACTCCGTCAAGGCCCGGGCCGCCGGCACGCAGGACCCGAAGGACCAGGCCGTCCCCAGCATCAGCGCCGATCACGCCTATCTGCTGGACGCCCGCGACGGCAGCCAGGAGCGGGAGATGTGGGCCGGGGCCAAGGCCGACGAGAGCGTGCCGATGGCGAGCACCACCAAGATCATGACCGCCCTGGTGGTGCTCAAGCACCCGGAGTGGCTGAACCGGCCGGTCGTGGTCAAGCAGGACTACCGGGACTACGTGCAGAAGGCCGGCGGCAGCACCGCCGACCTGCAGACCGGCGACACTCTGACGGTCGAGCAGATGCTGCACGCCATGCTGATCCCGTCCGGCGACGACGCCGCAATGGCGCTGGCCGACAACTTCGGCGCCGGCGACACCCAGGACGCGCGGATCGCCGACTTCGTGAACCAGATGAACGTCGAAGCGCAGCAGCTGGGCCTGACCGGCACGCACTTCGACACCTTCGACGGCATCTCGCACGGCAACAACCACAGCAACGCCCGTGACCTGGCCAAGCTCGGCCAGCGCGCAATGCTGCAGCCGGTGTTCGCCGACATCGTGAAGGACAAGCAGTACAAGACGGAGGCTCCGGCGGCCAACGGCCACACCCGGTACTACACCTGGAACACCACCAACGAGCTGCTGGGCAGCTACGACGGAGCCCTGGGCGTCAAGACCGGCAGCGGCCCGGAGGACGGCTACTGCGTCGTCTTCGCCGCCAAGCGTGACAACCGCACTCTGGTCGGTGTGGTCCTCGGGGACACCACTGACAAGGCGCGGTTCGACGACGCCACCAAGATGCTCGACTGGGGCTTCGCCCACTGATTCGCCACTGATTCGGTCACCGAAGTCACCCGCTGAGCAGACAGCGCCCGGCACTGTGTTGTGCACCGTGCCCACCGGTGCGGTACCCCGAAGGCCCCTGCAGCGTCCCCACCCCCACGGTGGACGAGCGGGGGCCTTTTCGGTGCTGGGAACACTCGCGAGTGGGTACCCGGAGAGCTCACGTGGAGCGGGCACCCGATCTGCCGGTTCGGCGGCAGCCAGGCCGGGGCCGCCCCCGCGTCAGCCCGCCGCTGCGAGGACCAACGGAAGGACCTGCTCGCTGCCGGCCTGGCGGAGAAGCCGGGCAGCGACCGCGAGGGTCCAGCCCGAGTCGGTGTAGTCGTCCACGAGGAGGACAGGACCGGAGGCACCGGCCACCCCCTCCGGGACGCTGAAGGCGCCGGACAGCGCCCTCAGCCGTTGGGCGGAGTTGCTGCGGCGCGCCGCGTGCGCACCGTCCGGCTCCGTGTACGTCAGGGTGCCGAGGAAGGGAAGACGGCCCACGGCCGCAATCCCCTGAGCGAGGGAACCGACCAGTTGCGGCCGGGACAGGGACGGCACAGCGACGACGCCCACCGGCCGGGGGGCGGCGTCCGGGGTGTTCGACGCCCAGCCGCCCGGGGAGCGCGCCCAGTCAGCGAGGACCGCCACCGCTGCCCGCAGGACATCGTCGGGAACCGGCCCGTCAGGTGCGGTCTCCGCCAGCAGCGGGCGCAGCCGGTTGCCCCAGCCGATGTCGGAGAGCCGCCCCAGCGCTCGCCCCGTGGCGCACTGCTCCTTGGCCGGGATACGCCCCTTGAGGTCGATGCCCAGCGCGGGCATCCCGGTCGGCCACATCCTGCGCGGCTCGACTTCGACCCCGGGACGGTCCAGTTCCTTCGCCGCCCCCGTCAGCACCTCCGCCGAGACAGCGGAATCGGCCCAGGCTCCCGCGCAGTTGTCACAACGGCCGCACGGGACCGCCCCCTCGTCGTCCAGTTGCCGGCGCAGGAACTCCATCCGGCACTGGGACGTGCTCGCGTAGTCCCGCATGGCCTGCTGCTCGGCGGCCCGTTGCTTGGCGACCCACGCATAGCGGTCCGCCTCGTACACCCACTCGGCTCCGGTGGCCGTCCAGCCGCCCTTCACCCGCTTCACCGCGCCGTCGACATCCAGCACCTTCAGCATCGACTCCAGCCGGCTGCGCCGGAGATCCACAGCCGCCTCCAGAGCCGGCACGGACAGCGGCCGGCCCGCTTCGGTGAGCGCCGCGAGGGTCTGTCGCACCTGGGTCTCGGGCGGGAAGGCCGTATCCGCGAAATACCGCCAGATGGCCTCGTCCTCCCTGCCCGGCAGCAGCAGCACATCGGCGTGCGCCACACCACGCCCCGCACGCCCCACCTGCTGGTAGTAGGCGATCGGCGACGAGGGCGAGCCCAGATGCACCACGAAGCCCAGGTCAGGCTTGTCGTACCCCATGCCGAGCGCCGATGTCGCCACCAGGGCCTTGACCCGGTTCTCCTTGAGGTCGACCTCGGCCTGCAGCCGGTCGGCGTTCTCCGTCTTCCCGGTGTACGAGGCCACCTTGAAGCCGCGCTGGCGCAGGAACGCGGTGGCCTCCTCGGCCGCGGCGACGGTGAGGGTGTAGACGATTCCGGAACCCGGAAGGTCATCCAGGTGTTCGGCGAGCCACGCCAGACGGTGCGCGGCGTCCGGCAGCTGGACCACCCCGAGCCGCAGGCTCTCCCGGTCCAGCCGGCCGCGCAGGACCAGCGCCTCGCCCGTGCCGGTGCCCAGCTGCTCCGCCACGTCCGCCGTCACCCGCGCGTTGGCGGTCGCCGTCGTGGCCAGCACCGGCACCCCGGCGGGCAGCTCGGCCAGCATCGCCCGCAGCCGGCGGTAGTCGGGACGGAAGTCGTGGCCCCAGTCGGAGATGCAGTGCGCCTCGTCCACGACCAGCAGACCGGTCGTGGCCGCCAGCCTGGGCAGCACCTGATCGCGGAAGTCCACGGAGTTCAGCCGTTCCGGACTGACGAGGAGGACGTCGGTCTCGCCGCGCTCGACCTCTCCGTAGATCGTCTCCCATTCCTCCGGGTTGGCGGAATTGATGGTGCGCGCCTGGATTCCGGCCCGCGCCGCCGACTCGACCTGGTTCCGCATCAGCGCCAGCAGCGGCGAAATGATCACTGTCGGCCCGGCGCCGCGCCGGCGCAGCAGGGCGGTGGCCACGAAGTACACCGCCGACTTTCCCCAGCCGGTGCGCTGCACCACCAGCGCACGCCGGCGCTCCTCCACCAGGGCCGCCACCGCCTGCCACTGGTCCTCCCGCAGCCTCGCCGAGCCCCCCGGGTCACCGACGAGCTCAGCGAGGATGGTGTCGGCTTCGGTGCGGAGCTCCAGATGGTCCATGTCCCCCATGCAACCCGATGCCACTGACAATCGGCCAATCCATCCACCGTGGCGAAGGCTCGTTCAGGGACTGCCGGCATCCGCGGGCCGCGACCCGGCCGGCACCGGTCAGCGCGTCTGCCCAGGTCAGCTCCCCGTACCCGCCCGGAACCACCGCTCCACGCCGTTCAGACAGGACAACAGGCGGGACGAAAAGCGTCGCCCGTGACGCCCCTGGGCAGGGATATGCGGGTCATACCCGAAGATTCTCGTCCGTCGCATGAATTGCTCGTTGCCGCCCGCCCGTCCGGCAGGAAGAATTGGGACTGCTCCCCCGCACGGTCCTCCCGAGGTCCGGAAGGGTTGTGCCCCGGTGCGCCTCACCCGCCCTGCCCGCTTCATGGGCGCGTATGCGAAGGGAGGACCGTGACCTTCGGATTCGCTCCGTCCGCAGCCCTGACACCCTCTTCCACCTTCAAGTCCGCCGACTCGGGCCACAGGACCGGGCGCCTGCTCGAACCTGCCGAGTGGGCTGCCGCGGGCATCCCCCTGCTCCGCAGCCCGCGCGACGTCGTGGTCGGCCTGCATTCCAGGCACCGCCCCAGCGCTTCGACCGCCGTCGTGGCCGTCCTCAACCACGAGGAACGGCTGGTCGCCAGCGCCTCGTTCACCCGCCATGCCCAGCCGACGGACGGCTGGGTCCTCCGCAACGCGCTTCTCGACCATCTGCGCCGCATCGTCCCCCATGACCTGCGCCGGCGTACGCCGGTTCGCACCGCCGTACTGCTCTACTGCCGCGAGGGGGACGAACGATGGACCGAGGAGGACGGCGCCTGGATGTGGGGGCTGCGTGATGCCTGCACTTTGCACGGGCTGCGCTGCGGCGCGTACATCACGCTCACCCGTGGCGGTTGGCAGGTACTCGGCGAAGGACGCGGCGGGCGCCGGCCCAACCTGCTGTCCCGTCCGGCCGGCATCGGCCGCAGCACCGCCGACACGCCCCCGGCAGCACTCCGTTCGGGTGCGCCCGCCGCGCTCCGACGGGTCGCGGCCCGCTGAACGCGCGGCCTGGAGTGCGGCCGGCAACCGCCGCAGCGGAACCAGGCTCACCGAGGTGCGACGGCCGGTGGACGTACCCGGACATGCCACCGCCCGGCCTGCTCCTCACGGGAGACGGCCGGGCGGACGGGACGTACGGTTCAGACGCCGGCGCCGAGCACGGTGTTGACGCGCTGCGGATCGCCGCAGACGATCAGCAGGGCTCCGGCGAACTCCCTGGCCGCAGGCAGCACCTGGGCCACGGACTCATCGGTTCCGCCGTTGAGCGCCACCACCACGACGGGCCGGGCCTTGGCCCTGCTCACCGCGTCGGCACCCGCGTAGAAAACGTCCTCGCGGGCATCGTGCTGCGCCCAGTAGGCCGCTTCACCGAAGGACAGCTCGTGCGCCGCCCACGGATGCTGATCGCCGGTGGTGAACACCAGGACATCGCCCGGTGTGCGACCGGTGTCGAGCAGCAGATCGACCGCTTCCTCCGCCGCGTCCAGCGCACCGTCCGCCGAAGCGGGGATCAGCTGGATCTGCGGGGCGGAAGAGTCTCCCGCGGGGGTCTCTGGCCGGGCATCCGGACGGTTGCCCGGCCGGTTGTCCGAACGCTGGGAAGAGGATGTCCGCTGCGCGGGAGGCGCGGTGGGCGCGGGCCTGGCAGCAGGACGGGGCCCCGGACGAGCGGGGCGTGGTACGGCCGCGGGACGCGGTCCGGGTACGGGACGAGGGGTCGACGCAGTACGGCCGGCGGCCGGAGCTACGCGGGGACCCTGGGCACTCTCGTGAATCTGAGACTCCTCGGGGATGAGAGGCATGAATGGATGTCTATCAAACGGCGGCACACGAGGCACCACCGGGTGGGCACGTCAGTGCGATCCGGACGGAGTTGCCTCCGCCGGTGCACTGAAAGTTCAGAAGTCGAAGCCGAGTTGGCCCCCGGTTTCCAGCGCGACGGCCTCCGCGAGTGGACGGATCTTCTTCAAGTGCCGCCACTGGGGCAGCCCGTCGAGATAGGACCAGGAGAGCCGGTGGTGCGGTGTGGGCCCCCGCTCCGCCAGCGTCGCTTTGTGCACAGGTGAGGGATAGCCCGCGTTGTTCTCGAAGGCGAACCCCTCGCACACATCGGATTCCGCCGAGGCGAGCTCCGCCATCATCGCGTCCCTGCGCACCTTGGCGATCACCGAAGCGGCCGCGACAGCGACACAGGACTGGTCGCCCTTGATCACCGTACGGACGCGCCAGGGAACGCCGAGGTAGTCGTGCTTGCCGTCGAGGATCACCGCGTCGGGGCGGACGGGAAGCACATCGAGCGCCCGTACGGCGGCGAGCCGCAGCGCCGCCGTCATCCCCAGGTCATCGATCTCCTGCGGAGAGGCATGCCCGAGTGCGAAGGCGGTGACCCAGGACTCCAGCACCCCGGCCAGCTCCGTGCGGCGCTTGGGAGTGATCAGCTTGGAGTCGGTGAGTCCGGGCGGCGGTCGCCGCAGTCCGGTGACTGCGGCGCAGACGGTGACAGGGCCGGCCCAGGCCCCGCGTCCGACCTCGTCGACGCCGGCGACGGTCTTGGCACCCGTCGTGGCGCGCAGTGAGCGCTCGACGGTGTGCGTGGGTGGTTCGTACGGCATGGCGCCAGTCAGGGTACGCCGCCGGACACCTCCTGCGACACCCCGGTACCGCCCTCGGATTCAGTGGCATCGGCGACGCGGCAGCGCCGCCCTCACAGCGTCGGCGATCCGGGCAGCGCCGACGTCCACGGATTTGCATACGCGCACCTTCGCCGATGCGCTGTCGGCCCGGAGATCCCTCGCGTACCGGAGCGCACGCCCGTGTCGAACTGCACACCACTACGCTTGATTCCAGGGTCGCACAACCTCCTTGAGGAACCGATCGGACGCACGACGGGGCGCCTGGCCGCGAGTTCATGCACCCGTTCAGTGAGAGACCATCGCATTCGGGAACCACGGCACACAGCGCAAACTCCGCCGCGGAGAAGAACGCGTTCACGGCCCTTGGACATGGCCGATGGCCGCGCACTCCGTCACGTCACGGCAGGCGCGACGGCGCCCACACGGGAAGTTCCTCGGTCCGCTCCAGCCACCCGGCGGGCGGCACACCGCCGGCTCCCGCAGCCACGACGCCGCCCGCGATCGCACAGGTCGTGTCGATGTCGCCGCCCACCTGTGCCGTCGTCCAGAAGGTCCGCTCGAAATCGCCCAGGCCCCGCGCGGCCGACCACAGGGCGAACGGCACCGTGTCGTGCGCGGTGGTCCGCCGGCCGCAGCCCAGCACCGCGGCGACCGTACCCGCGTCGTCGTAGTCCAGCATGTCCTTGGCCCTGCGCAGCCCCGCCCCCACGGCACTGCGCGGGACGAGTGCGATCACGCCGTCCAGCAGATCGGCGGCCGACGGAGGCCCCGCGGGACCGGCCACCAGAGCAGCAGCGGCGGCCACCGCCATGCTCCCCACTACCGCTTCCCGGTGCTGATGTGTCGTGTACGCGGAGATCTCGGCCTGATGGGTGGCCTGCTCCGGATCGTGTGCGTACCAGGCTCCGAGTGGCGCGATCCGCATCGCGGCGCCGTTCCCCCAGGAGCCCTGGCCGTTGAAGACGGCACTGGCCAGTTCCCGCCAGTCGCCCCCTTCTCCGACCAGCCGCAGCATCCGGTTGACCGCAGGACCGTAGTCCCGGTCGACGTCGTGGTGCGCGGCGAAGGAAGCGGCGAGTGCGTCCTGGTCGATCCGGCCTTCGGCGACCAGAACAGCCAGTACGGAACAGGCCATCTCGGTGTCGTCGGTCCACCGCCAGGGGCCCACGGGCACCTCACGGCGGGCCAGCAGCGGATAGTTGTCGGGCTCGAAGAACCGGGATCCCAGGGCATCTCCGACGGAGAGGCCGCGCAGGCTGGCCCGAGCCCGTCCGAAAGCGTCGGCAAGAGACCCGGAAACGGGGTGAAAAGCGGAGTCAGCGGTCATCTCACCTCCACTCTAACCGGTGACGCCGTACGGCTCCGGTACGCGCCAGTGGTCGAAAGGCCGATCCAGCGTGTACTTGCCGTCCTCCCCCAGCACCAGCGTCCTGGACTCCCCGTTCCCCGGGTTGGACAGCGCCTCGAACTCGGCGACCGACCAGTGGAACCAGCGCATACAGAAGAGCCTCATCGTCAGCCCATGAGTGACCAGCAGGACGTTCGGCGGATGGTCGGGCGCCTCGAAGCTCCGATGGAGGCTCTCCAGGAACGACCCGACACGGTCGTAGACATCGGCCCCGGACTCCCCCTGCGCGAAGCGGTAGAAGAAGTGACCGTAGGCATCGCGGTACGCCTTCTGCAGCCGCACGTCGTCACGGTCCTGCCAGTTCCCCCAGTCCTGCTCGCGCAGCCTCGGCTCCTCCCTCACCCGTACCAGGTCCGGATCGAGACCGAAGGCGCGGAAGGTCTCGTGGGTACGGCGGTAGGGCGAGACATAGGCGCTCACGGGTTCGCGCCCGAACAGCTCACGCAGCCGCGCCCCGGTCTCCTCCGCCTGGCTCCAGCCGCTCGGGGTGAGCTTCAGGGCGTGGTCGGGTTCGCGCTCGTACACCGTGTCATCGGCGTTTCCCTCCGACTCCCCGTGCCGGACAAGAACGATGCGTTGTGGTCGTGCCATGCCAAGACACTAGATCGGATCGATGCCGGGTGCCCCGATGCCCCCCCTCTGCGGCTATACCGTCCAGGACGGTTCCAGCTGTACGACGTCGCCCGTCAGCGCTGCCACATCCGCGTCGGTCCGGGCCCGCAGCGACAGCCGCTCGATGCGCTCCGGCCGGTATTTGCCGCGCTCGGCCGCGGACTGCCACATCGAGAGCACGAGGAACTCGTCACCGGGCGCCTCCCCGAACATCCCGCGCAGCATCCCGGGCGAGCCCGCCATCGCCGGGTTCCAGACCTTCTCCTGCATCAGCGCGAAGTGCTCGGCCCGCTCGGCGTGCACCCGGCAGTGCGCGACCCTGACCACATCCGCGTCGGCGAAGCGGGGTTCGAACCCCGTTCTCACGTCGAAGCGGTACTCGAAGAGTTTGGCCTGCATGTCCTTGAACGTGCCGGCCTGAGCCGCAGCGAGCCTGTCGTGCGCACGGGCCATGAACGAGTCGTAGAACGGCCGGCTCTCCCAGAAGGCGAAGACATTCGCCACGCTCTGCCGACTGCGGCTCCAACCGCCCCCCTGTCCCCGGAATCCCGGCTCACCCAGCAGCCCCGCCCACCTCCGCTGCCCCTGTTCGAACCCTCTGGGGTCTGTCACCGTGCAGCGAATCCACTTGACCAGCACCGCGCCATCGTACGGCCAGGAGAGTGACGTCGGTCATGGTCCTGTGGACCACACCCCGATCAGCTGCCGTAAACATCCGCAGCGCTTTCAATGCCGGTCAGATAGCCAAGGAAACCGGTCATCCAGGCGGCCACAGCGGTCTGTTCACCCTCTTCCGCGCCCGGGGCGGAGCGCCCCGGGATGCCCGGCCGGCTGCTCGACGGGCCGCAGTCCGGACACACCGCCCACCTCGTAGCGCACTCCGAGCGGCTGCCGGTCCTCTGCACGCTCACCCTGCTGTCCCCCTGTGCGTCACGATGCCTGTGACCACGGCCCCGCTCCCGTTCCCGGGGCACTCCGCGGCCTCTGGCGGGCAGTCTTCCGCGCCCCCCGGCACACCGTCGTACTGGCAGAAGCCACAAGGATGCGGCCTCCGTTCCGGCGCCGTGTCCGGGCGGGCGTCGCGGCACCGGGTGTGCGGGGACGCCGAAGGGGACCGGCCTGCGGGCCGGTCCCCTTCGGTGAGCCACTGCTCAGCTGTGCGCGCGGGCTACGCAGGACCTGGATCCGACGCGGCGCCGTCCGCTGTACTGGCGGAGGGCACTTATTCCTGATGTGCGCTATTCCTCGGCATCCGGCTCTCGATCGGGGAACGCACGCAGCCTCAACCGCGGCGCCCGGTGGTCGGCGAGCCATCGCATCCGGTTGTCATCCGCCGTGAACCCGGCGCGTGCCGTCTCGGTCCACTCCTCTCGGTCGAGGACTTCGAGGTACGTCTCTCGGAGCGCTTCCTGCTGAGTCGCAGTGCACCCCGCAGCCTCGGGAGGCTCCGTGGTCAGGTGTTGAGTGAGCACCGCGGCCGTAAAGTAGCGCTCGATCGTCGGGCTGAGCGCACCGACATGGCGAGCATGAGCTTCTAGGACCGCTCTCGAATGGGGGTAGTGAGCGAGGGTGAGCCCCATTCCCCCGCAGTCGCTCATCAGATGGAGCAGTCGACCGATGTGGTCGACCATCTCGCTGTCGGTATCAAGGTCTGCAAGCGCCTCATGGAGTCTGGCGACTGTGGCGACCTGGCCGGCGAAATATCCGTTGAGGAAGTCGCCGTCGCAGGCCCTGCGAAGCAGCCACGGTCGGGCAGCCGGGTCGTCGAGTCTGCAGAGAGCTTCGACGACATAGACGCGTCCCCAGCCGGTGACTCGCTCGGCAAGCCAGAGCAGGGCCTCAACTCCTCCTGGCCGACTCTCGAAAGCATGCGCCGCCAGTGGCCCGAAGCGGTTGGAGAGCAGGCCGATCGTTTGAATCAACGGGATGTCATCGGCTGTTCCCACGGCAGCGAGCAGGGCCAGTCCCACGGTGACCGAGCATCGGTCGGTGCCATGTCGCACCAGCCAGCGGCCCGTTTGGCGAACGCGCTCTCTGTCCGCCTGCTCGGCTGCAGCGGCGATGTGCTCGTTGGGGTGGATTGGGATGTAGACGTCGTGGAAGGCATCGGCCAATGCACCCGGAAGGGCAGAGGCCCGCGCGAAATGTGCATCGAGGATGAACGCCGCGTCCTTGCCGACCGAGCGCCGGTCCTCAGGTACTCGCGGGCCTTTCCGGTGACGGTGCGACCCGTCGTCGGGGTACGGCTCCCCGTCGCGATGAAGCGGCTCCCCCGGAGCCAGCTGATGCAGCCGGAGGGCATGGTCGAACAGTGTTGTCGGTGATCCGGGCAGTCCTATCCCGGTCGTCTCGCTCATCGGCGGACGGGGGACTCGATTCTCTTGATCATGTCCCGGAGGATGCCACGACAGCGATCGCAGCGACAAGCCCTCGACGCGGCAGCGCTTTGCATCAAACACAACAGCCAGGCGTCACATGCGCCGAAGGCGGTGGAGCCTCAAGACCGACTCCACCGCCCTGACCAGGCAATCTATGCCTCAGCGGTGCCCAGAATCAGCTGCAGCCGCTGGTCGAACCGCATCCCTCGCAGAGGTAGCAGCTGCCCGCACGGCGCATCTTCGTACCGCAGGAGAAGCAGAGCGGGGCATCGGCGTTCAGGCCCAGCGTGATCTCCATCAGTTCCGTCGAGTTGTGCGCCTGCTTGGGAGCGGGCACCTCCGCAGCGGCCTCCGGCTGCGGTGAAGCCGCCTTCGGCGCCTCGGCCTGGCGCGGTGCGGACTGGGACAGGCCCTCCACATCGACGTCGTCGTCGCCCGGCTCGTACGACCCGGTGTCCAGGTGACGCTGGCGCTCCGCCGCCGAGTGGATGCCCAGCGCGGAACGCGTCTCGAAGGGCAGGAAGTCGAGCGCCAGACGGCGGAAGATGTAGTCGACGATCGACTGCGCCATCCGCACGTCGGGGTCGTCCGTCATACCGGCAGGCTCGAAGCGCATGTTGGTGAACTTCGAGACGTACGTCTCCAGCGGGACGCCGTACTGCATACCGACCGAGACCGCGATCGAGAAGGCGTCCATCATGCCCGCGAGGGTGGACCCCTGCTTGGACATCTTCAGGAAGACCTCACCGAGACCGTCGTCCGGGTAGGAGTTGGCGGTCATGTACCCCTCGGCGCCACCCACCGTGAAGGAGGTGGTGATGCCGGGACGGCCCTTCGGCAGGCGCTTGCGGACCGGACGGTACTCGATGACCTTCTCGGTCTTCGGCTCCGCCTTCTCGGCGTCGTCGGCGGACTTGGACTTGGCCGAGAGCGGCTGGCCGACCTTGGAGTTCTCGACGTAGACGGCGAGCGCCTTGGTGCCGAGCTTCCAGCCCTGGAGGTAGATCTCCTCGACGTCCTCGACCGTGCTGGACGCCGGCATGTTGACCGTCTTGGAGATGGCACCGGACAGGAACGGCTGAGCGGCCGCCATCATCCGCACGTGCCCCATGGGAGCGATGGAGCGCTCGCCCATGGCGCAGTCGAAGACCGAGTAGTGCTCCAGCTTGAGGCCGGGGGCGTCGACGACATTGCCGTGGTCGGCGATGTGGGCGACGATCGCCTCGACCTGCTCCGGCTGGTAACCGAGGCGCTTGAGGGCCTTGGGGACCGTGTTGTTCACGATCTGCATCGAGCCGCCGCCGACGAGCTTCTTGAACTTGACCAGGGCCAGGTCCGGCTCGACGCCCGTGGTGTCGCAGTCCATCATCAGGCCGATGGTGCCGGTCGGTGCCAGCACCGACGCCTGCGCGTTGCGGAAACCGTTCTTCTCACCGAGGCGCAGAACGTCCTGCCATGCCTCAGTGGCAGCGGCCCAGACCGGGCTGTCCAGGTCATCGGTGCGCTTGGCCGACGCGTTGGCGTCCGAGTGCTGCTTCATGACGCGCTTGTGGGCGTCCGCATTGCGGGCGTAACCGTCGTACGGGCCGACGACCGCGGCGAGCTCCGCGGACCGCTTGTACGAGGTACCGGTCATCAGCGAGGTGATGGAGCCGGCCAGTGCGCGGCCGCCGTCACTGTCGTACGCGTGGCCGGTCGCCATGAGGAGCGCGCCGAGGTTGGCGTAGCCGATGCCCAGCTGACGGAAGGCGCGGGTCGTCTCGCCGATCTTCTCGGTGGGGAAGTCGGCGAAGCAGATCGAGATGTCCATCGCGGTGATGACCAGCTCGACGACCTTGGCGAAGCGCTCGGCGTCGAACGACTGGTTGCCCTGGTCGTCGTCGCGCAGGAACTTCATGAGGTTGAGCGAGGCGAGGTTGCACGACGAGTTGTCCAGGTGCATGTACTCGCTGCACGGGTTGGACGCGGTGATCCGGCCCGTCTCGGGCGAGGTGTGCCACCGGTTGATGATGTCGTCGTACTGGATCCCGGGGTCGGCACAGACGTGCGCGGCCTCGGCCATCTTGCGGAAGAGCGCCTTGGCGTCGACCTTCTCGATGACCTCGCCGGTCATGCGCGAGCGCAGGCCGAACGGGGAGCCGGACTCGACCGCGTGCATGAACTCGTCGTTCACGCGGACCGAGTTGTTCGCGTTCTGGTACTGGACGGACGTGATGTCGTCGCCGCCGAGGTCCATGTCGAAGCCCGCGTCGCGCAGGGCGCGGATCTTCTCCTCCTCCTTCACCTTGGTCTCGATGAAGGCTTCGACGTCCGGGTGGTCGACGTCGAGGACGACCATCTTGGCCGCGCGGCGGGTGGCACCGCCCGACTTGATCGTTCCCGCGGAGGCGTCGGCCCCGCGCATGAAGGAGACCGGACCCGACGCGTTGCCGCCGGAGGAGAGCAGCTCCTTGGAGGAGCGGATACGGGAGAGGTTCAGGCCGGCGCCCGAGCCGCCCTTGAAGATCATCCCCTCTTCCTTGTACCAGTCGAGGATGGACTCCATGGAGTCGTCGACCGACAGGATGAAACAGGCGCTGACCTGCTGGGGCTGAGCCGTGCCGACGTTGAACCAGACCGGCGAGTTGAAGCTGAAGACCTGGTGGAGCAGCGCGTACGTGAGCTCGTGGTCGAAGAGCTCGGCGTCCGCCGGGGAGGCGAAGTAACCGTTCTCCTCGCCGGCCTTGCGGTACGTCTTCACCACACGGTCGATGAGCTGCTTGAGGCTGTTCTCACGGTTGTCCGCGCCGACAGCTCCGCGGAAGTACTTGCTGGTGACGATGTTGACCGCGTTCACCGACCAGAAGTCGGGGAACTCGACGCCACGCTGCTCGAAGTTGACCGAGCCGTCGCGCCAGTTGGTCATGACGACATCGCGGCGCTCCCAGACGACCTCGTCGTACGGATGCACACCGGGAGTGGTGTGGATGCGCTCGCTGCGCAGCCCCTGCCGATTAGCAGCCGCCTTGGCGCCCTTCGTACGGGAACCTCGTGCCGGGCCGCTCGCCGTCTCTGTCATGCCGCCTCCCATATGCGGGCTAAAACGCCCAAAAGTGCCCAGTTCTTCCCATGGCACTGTGTCTGTCTGACACCTGTGGCGCAGGAAGCACCACAGGCAGGTCTCTGTCCGCCTGCCCCGGAGGGTCAGTCGGTGGCAGTGGCGGGCACGGGGACCGCGGGGGCCCCTCCGCACTCGCATCCCACTGCGGGGGGCTGCGCGTCGCGGAGTTCCGCGATGGCGGCCTCGAAGTCTTCGAGCGAGTTGAAAGCCCGGTAGACGGACGCGAAGCGCAGATACGCGACAAGGTCGAGTTCCTGCAACGGGCCGAGTATGGCCAGCCCGACGTCGTGAGTGGTGAGCTCGGCGCCCCCGGTGGCGCGCAGCGCCTCCTCGACCTGCTGGCCGAGTTTGGCGAGGGCGTCCTCGGTGACCGGCCGTCCCTGGCACGCCTTCCGCACGCCCGAGATGACCTTCGTACGGCTGAACGGTTCGGTGACCCCGCTGCGCTTGATCACCATCAGCGAAGCCGTCTCGACCGTCGTGAAACGGCGGGAGCAGTCGGGACACTGCCGGCGCCGCCGGATCGACGTGCCGTCGTCCGTGGTGCGGCTGTCGACGACGCGGCTGTCAGGGTGCCTGCAGAAGGGGCAGTGCATGGTTCCCGAGCCTCCTTCGCGGTACGACTGAATAGCCTCGCCGGGGCCGGATCGAGCCCCTCGAAGCAGCACCAAGCATAGGCGATGACCCGGGACGCGAGGGACCAGGGACCACAACTTCTGGGCGGCTGTTTCAATCCAACCACTAGATCTGGGGTTCAGCTCCGCTTTCACAGCAGCGCGTGTCGCACCCGGCCGCCGAGCAGTCCGGCTCGCAAGAGGGTACGGGAAGCGCTTCGGCGGCCGGATCCCGGCCCTCCCGGAAGTCACCGGCCGACAGCACCCCAGGAGGGACGGCACAGGAGGGGCAGCGACGGGCGGCCGCGACCGGAGTACGGACGGCGACCGAGCGATTCCCGGGTTGCGACACTCGGGACCGGCCACCCCGCGGCCGGACCCGCAGCTCCGGACACCAGCGGCGGACGGTACCGTAATCGACCGAATTGCCTTTCGGCAGGACGGGATCACCTTTCGGCCCCGGTTTCGACCGCGACTGTCGCTCATACACCCGCTACCACGCTCATGTGAAGGATATTTCATTTTTTCACTCGAACGTGTGTTTGGCGCAACCTTTCGAAACCCACTACCGTTGTCCAACCAGGGAGAGAACATCTCGAGAGGGGCCGACGACGTGACCACGACCGCAGACACCGCCACCATCACCGCCCAGGACCGTTCGCAGAACCGACTCGAGCCGGTGCATGCCATGAATGACGCAGCCACGGACCCGGAGGGCCAGCTGCCCCCGCGCCCCACACGCTCGCTGCCCGGACGGCCTCCCGGTATCCGGGCGGACAGCTCAGGGCTCACGGACCGGCAGCGGCGGGTGATCGAGGTGATCAGGGACTCCGTGCAGCGGCGTGGGTATCCGCCGTCGATGCGCGAGATCGGTCAGGCGGTCGGGCTGTCCAGCACCTCGTCCGTCGCCCATCAGCTCATGGCCCTGGAGCGCAAGGGCTTCCTGCGCCGGGACCCGCACCGTCCCCGGGCGTACGAGGTCAGGGGCTCGGACCAGCCGAGCACCCAGACCACCGACACCACGGGCAAGCCCGCCGCGTCGTATGTGCCGCTGGTCGGCCGGATCGCCGCCGGTGGGCCGATCCTGGCCGAGGAGTCGGTCGAGGACGTCTTCCCGCTCCCCCGGCAGCTGGTCGGCGACGGCGAGCTCTTCGTCCTGAAGGTCGTGGGCGACTCCATGATCGAGGCCGCCATCTGTGACGGCGACTGGGTCACGGTGCGCCGCCAGCCCGTCGCGGAGAACGGCGACATCGTGGCGGCCATGCTGGAAGGCGAGGCCACGGTCAAGCGCTTCAAGCGCGAGGACGGCCATGTCTGGCTGCTGCCGCACAATGCCGCCTACCAGCCGATCCCCGGTGACGAAGCCACCATCCTCGGCAAGGTGGTGGCTGTGCTCCGACGCGTGTGAGTACCGCGTCGGCCCTGGACAGGGCTCCGGAACTCACTGCGCCGGTTCCGGGGCCCTGCTTTCTCCGGAGGACCCCTTTCTCCGGACCTCATTTTCCCCGCGCGTCTGGTCCGCGCACCCTACTGACGGCTGCTGACCATTCCGCTGCTGACCACTACTGGCCGGTCTCCTTGGCCACCGCGTCGATCGCGGCCAGTGACCGACGGACCTGATTACGGTCCGTGGTGAACCAGAAGTCGGGCAGCGAAGCCCTCAGATAGCTGCCGTAGCGCGCGGTGGCCAGCCGGGGATCCAGCACCGCGACGACACCGCGGTCCCCCATTGCCCTGACCAGCCGGCCGGCGCCCTGCGCCATGAGCAGAGCGGCATGCGTCGCGGCAACGGCCATGAACCCATTGCCACCGCCCTCCTCGACCGCCTTCTGCCGCGCGCTCATCAGCGGGTCGTCCGGGCGCGGGAAGGGAATACGGTCCATCACCACGAGCTGGCAGCTGGGCCCCGGCACATCGACTCCCTGCCAGAGCGACAGCGTTCCGAAGAGGCAGGTCTCCGGGTCGGCCGCGAAATTCTTGATCAGCTCACCGAGTGTCTCCTCGCCCTGGAGCAGCACTCGCCTGTCCTGCCTGCTGCGCAGCTCCTCGGCGGCTGCCTGCGCGGCCCTCATGGACGAGAAGAGACCGAGCGTGCGGCCGCCCGCCGACTCGACCAGTTCAGCGAGCTCGTCCAGCATGTCCGTACGCGATCCCTCCCGGCCAGGTGCCGAGAGGTGTTTGGCGACATACAGAATGCCTTGCTTCGCATAGTCGAAGGGCGAGCCGACATCCAGGCCCTTCCACTGCGGGGCGTCCTCCCCTTCCGTGCCCTCGGGGGAGAGTCCGAGCGAAGCACCCACCCCGTTGAAATCGCCGCCGAATTTCAGCGTCGCCGAGGTGAGGACCACCGAGCGCTCGGCGAAGAGCTTCTCCCGGAGCAGCCCCGAAACGGAGAGCGGAGCGACCCGCAGCGAAGCGCCGAAACGGTCATGACGCTCGTACCAGACGACGTCGTACTCCGATCCGAGAGTGATCCGCTCGGCGACATCGTGGATGGACTCGACGGACGCCAGTGCCTGCTTCCGTACGACGTCCTCGTCCTGCACGGACTTGTCCCGGGTGGCGCCGATGGCCGAGATGACCGTTCGGGCCGCGTCCCGCAGGGACATCAGCGCATATCCGAGGTCCTCCGGGATCTCCTCAAGCCGGCCGGGGAGCGCCAGCTCCATCACCCGTTCGAAGGTCTCGGAAGCGGTCTGGAGCGAGTCCGCCGCTTTCTCGTTGACGAGCTTCGCAGCACGCCTTACAGCCCTGTTGACCTGGCCCGGAGTGAGCTCGCCCGTGGCGACTCCGGTGACCCGCGAGACCAGCTCATGGGCCTCGTCCACGATCAGCACCTCGTGCTGCGGGAGGACCGGCGCGCCCTCGATCGCGTCGATGGCAAGCAGGGCGTGGTTGGTCACGACGACGTCGGCGAGCTTGGCCCGCTCGCGCGCCGCCTCGGCGAAGCACTCGGCGCCGTAGGCGCATTTGCTCGCCCCGAGACATTCCCGCGAGGAGACCGAGATCTGGCCCCAGGCACGGTCGGAGACGCCCGGAGTGAGATCGTCACGGTCGCCCGTCTCCGTCTCGTCCGCCCAGTCCCGCATACGCAGCAGGTCCTGGCCGAGCTTGCTGGTGGGCGCAGCCGCCTCGAACTGGTCGAACAGCCCGTCGTCCTCTTCCTGCGGCACGCCCTCATGGAGGCGGTGCAGACACAGGTAGTTCGACCGCCCCTTCAGCATGGCGAACTGAGGCCGCCGCCGCAGCAGTGGGTGCAGGGCTTCGACCGTACGCGGGAGGTCCCGCTCCACGAGCTGCCGCTGGAGTGCGAGCGTCGCGGTGGCCACCACGACGCGCTCACCGTGGGCCAGCGCGGGGACCAGATACCCCAGCGACTTTCCGGTACCGGTGCCGGCCTGGACCAGCAGGTGGGCGTTGTCGTCAACGGCTTCGGCAACAGCCTCGGCCATGGTGACCTGGCCGGGCCGCTCCGTACCGCCCACAGCGGTGACGGCGGCGTGCAGGAGCTCGGGGAGGGAGGGCTTCGTCATAGCGGAACCACCCTACGGTGCAGCACTGACAATCGGGGTCACACCTCGTGCAGAGGGTTGGCGACCGTCCCGTGCACGGCGGCGTGCGGCCGGTTCGGACGGTCGCGGTAGCCGTCGAGGTGGAGCCGGTTGCGGTTCAGACAGAGCCGCTCGATCCGCGCGGTCAGCAGGTCGAAGGTCTCGTAGCGTTCCTTCAGCTCGGGGAAGCGGGCTTGATGGCGGAGGATCTCAGCACGTACCAGCCGCCAGAATTCAGCCTCCGGCACTCCTAGTTGATCTTCGCAGAGGGGCGCGAGGTACCGGAACACCCCGATGAAGAGTCCGGAGTGGATGAACTGCGTCAGGAAGGCCGGTTCCTCGGTCAGCAGGACGTCCCGGACATCGTCGGGCATCGCGTCGTGCTCCGGGAGCGGCTCGGCGCTGATGTTGACGTCGTCGACGAAGTCCTTGATCGCCAGCCGGACCGGGACATCGTGGCTGTCGAAGACGACGATGGCGTTCTCACCGTGCGGGGAGAAGACCGTGCCGTAGCGGTAGAGGAAGCGCAGCAGCGGAGGAAGCAGCGCGGCGAAGAGCCGCCCGAGCCAGACGGTGGGTGCGAGTCCCGACCTGGCGACGAGCTCCGCGGTGAAGGAGCGTCCCTGGACGTCGGTGTGCAGCAGGGAGGCGAGCGTACGGGCCCCCTCACCGGCGGCCAGCTGCACGCCGAGCGGCTCACGCCAGATGGCGCCGAGGAGTTCCCGGTACTGGTACGGGACTTCGGGGAGCTGGTCGTACAGCGGGTGCTCCACCGCGACGGACGCGACTTCTCCCAGCAGGATGACCCCGCACTCGTCGCGCAGGAACGCGTCGCTGTCCCGCAGCCCCTGGACCCAGGCGGTGACGGCCGGAGCGGCGAGCGTGCGCTCGGTGGGGAGACCGCGCCAGACCAGGGTGTTGAGGATGGACAGCGGCAGTTTCACGGTGTGCCGCTCGGGGTGTGCCAGGTTGAGGAAGGTGCGGATGGACTGCTGCGGCAGACGGGGATCGGTATCGGCGTGGAGTGGGACGATCCGGTGGTGGGCGATGGCCGGCGCATAGAGGGGGAGGATCACTTCGTCCCACTGCCAGGGGTGCACGGGGAGGTAGAGATATCCGTCCGGGTCCAGCCCACGGGCCCTTAACTCGGCGGCGAAGGACTCCCGGACGCCGGCGTCGAGTTCCCGCCGGTAGAGCCGGTCGGGCGTGGCGAGCCCGGTGACGCCCCGGTACTGCGCGAGGTCCGTGCTGACCGCGATCCACGGCAGCCGGGCGGGCCTGCGGGACTCGGGGGTCCAGCGGGCGGCGTCGGCGGCCGAGAATCCGATCCGGCCCTTGTTGAGAACGAGCCACGGGTGGCCGGTCTGATGGCCTTCCAGCTGCGCGTAGTCGAGTTCGGCGAGTTCGGCGGCGGAGAGCGCGGTGTGGTCGATGCGCGCGTCGGCGGCGAGAGTGGTGGTGAGCTCACGGACCAGGTGCCCGAGCGTCGCTCCGTCCAGTTCGAGGAGCCTGCGGGCCAGGACGAGGAAGCGGAGCGGGTCGCTGAAGGGTTCGCCCTGGAGCGCGATGGTGTCGGGGTCGATGTGCCAGTGCCCGTAGGCGCCACGCCGGGCCCGGAAGGTCAGCGGCAGGTCGTCGTCGAGCGTGAGCGTGTGATGACCGCCGGTCCGCGCCACCGGCTCGACGATCTCCTCGTAGGCGAAGGCGCTGAGCATCTTGGCGAGAAGGCGGCGGGCCGCGCGGTCCCAGTTCTCGGGGTTCAGCTCGGCGGGGGCGAGCAGCTTCGGTTCTGCTTCGGAGTCGAAGCCAGCAGACGGGTTCAGCACGGGGACTCCTCGGGGTGGAACCGATTCGGGGCGGGCGGTGTATCAAAAGCAGCAGGTCGTCAGGGGCAGGGATGTACGGACAGGAGCACGGGGTGTTTTCGCTGCGGGTGGTCGTCGGGAGCTGTTCACATCAGGTCGCGGAAGGCGCGGTCGCGGATCATCAGGGCCGCCCGTTTGTCGGGGAGGTCGACTTCGGCCGCATAGCGGAATCCAGCGCCGAGAAAGGCCGATACGGAAGGGGTGTTGCGCAGGTCGGGCTCGGCCACGACCCGGGGGCATTGGGGGCGGTTGTCCAGTACGAGGTCGGAAACGGTACGCAGCAGGGTGGTGCCGGTGCCTCGCCCGCGGTCGGCGACGCCACCGATCAGCAGGTGCAGACCGGTGTCGTGGGGGCGGGCCGGATAGTGCCGGGCGAGCGGATCGAGGTCGGCGCGGTAGATCTCCCAGTAGCTCATCGGGGTGCCTTGGAGCACTCCGAGGCAGGGGACGCTCCGGCCGTCGCCGTCCAGCTGGGGACGCAGGTGCGCGCGGGTGACGGACTCGGGGCCCGAGAGTTCCCAGAAGGCGGCGACGGCGGGGTCGTTCATCCAGTGGCTGAGGAGAGAGAGGTCGCGTTCGATGTCCACGGGCACGAGCTGGAAGACGCCTACCGGGGTGGAGACGGGCTTCCAGGCACCGGGGCCGTCCAACAGCTCGCCTCCCGGGGGGCTGGGGTCGACGGGCCACGGGTCCCCGGTGCGCAGCAGCGACAGCAGATCCTCGGGCAGCTGCAGATCGAGGGTGTCCTCGGCCCCGTCGTCGGTCCGCGGGACAGGTTCTGACCCGGTGTCGGTGCTCGCATCCGTGGAGGGCACGGCCACGCTCCTCTTTCTCTGCTCAGCTATCGGTCGGGTCATGCCCCAGTGGGGTGAAGGGGGTTGGAGAGACGGACGTATACGGACTGGGTGTCGACCGGACCGACGAGTTCGTCGAGCCCGTGGAGCCGGGTCAGCAGGTTGGCTTTGGTACGCAGGACGGGGGTGTCCAGAAGTTGAGCGGGCAAAGGAGAACCGAGTGCGGTCGCCCGGGCGAGGAACTGCCGAAAGGCCGCGATCAGCAGCCGCTCGTCGGCGAGTTGCTGGGAGCCGAAAGCGCCGATCAGTCCGAAGACGTTGTTGATGGCGAGGTAGTAGGCGAAGCGTTCGTCGGTGACGTCGTCGGCCACGAATGTGTCGCTGACGGCCCCGATGCCGGGAAGGCGCTTCTCCAGCGCAGTGCGGTGGGACTCCCGGAAGTAGTAGCCCTGGTTGTCGCGGTAGCGGCCGCCGACGGGCCAGCCTCCGGGGCCGAGGATGACGATGGTGTTCTGCTGATGGGCTTCGAGTGCGATGCCCGCGGTGCCGTCCAGCCACAGCACCGGGCGTACGACGTGGTCGAGATAGCGCAGGAACCACTCGGTGGCGACAGCTCCGGTGGACCGCCCGGTCCTGGCTGCGAGCGCGGTCACGATGTCGGCGAGACGCGAACGCATGGCGGCTGCGCCGGGGCGGGGGTGGACCGCGGTGAGACCGGCGACGCAGACGGCGTCGTCGTTGACACCGAACGGATTGTGGCGCAGGACGACATCGAAGCCGGGAAGCGGTTCGCCCTCAGGGGTGTTCACGGCCAGCCAGGCCGGATCACGGATGATGTCGAAGCCGGGGTGGGCCGCCTGCCATTCCCCGCCGAGGCCGCTGCGCAGGACCCGGTGGACCTCCACCCCGCGGTGGAGTTCTTTGCGGAGGTTCTCCCGGCGGGAGTTGGTGATGCGGACCCTCAGGGACAGCTTCAGCATCGCTTCGCCGCCCGGCCTGTGGACGGTGCGTACGGACGAGGTGGGATACCAGCGGTCGCCGTGCCGGCCGAGGTCGTGCAGCAGGCCCGCGTCGAGGAGGGAGGCCACCGCGGGCCGGTGGGCCAGGTCCCGGGCCTGCCAGGGGTGGAGCGGCAGCAGGGCCGTGTTGTCGGGGTGCTGGACACCGCCCGAGAGCCGGGCGGTCAGCCGGGCGGCGGGCAGGGTGCGTCCTCCCTCGGTCCACGCCGAGTCCTGCGCGAGTACGGACCGGTCGACTGCCATCCAGTGCAGGGCGAAGGAGCCGTGCAACTCGGGAGAGTACAGGCTGAATTCGGCGTCCGAGAGACCCTCGCGGCTCTTCGGTGTGGGGTGCAGCGGGTGGCCGAGCAGGAGAGACTGCTCGGCGGTGAGGAAGGGGTCCGCCTCACTGGACGGCTCGGGGCTCCGGCGGCGCTCCGTGATGAAGACGGCGGTCCGGTTCACCGAGTCGGCGACCCTGCCGACGAGTTCGGTGCTGTCGCTCTGTCCGGCCTCCCTGCCGAGCAGAGCGGCGACGGTGACGGCGTCGGCGCGTGGTGCGCCGATCGATCCGCCCTCGATCACCGGCTTGCCGAACCGGTGCCAGCCGGTGACCGACCAGTACAGGACAGGGACGAGCAGCGCGATACCACTGGCGTTCAGGGGGATGCGCAGGGTGCGCCCGGTGGGCGCGGACAGGTTCTTCTCCCGCACCCAGCAGCGGAGCAGGTTCTCCACGGCCGCGGCTTCGGCGGCCGCGCTGGGATCGGGTGCGTCGACGGGGTCCTCGAAGAGACCGGGTGCCGGGTGACCGTCCGGGGTACGGTCCGCCCTCATCTGGCGCGGCACCGTTTCCGGGCCGGCCGAGAGCGAACCGGTCGACACCGGGCCGACGGTGAGGGCGTCGGCCCGGGACGGGTGGGCCGACAGCGGACCTGCCGCACGGCTGTTGGGGACTGCGGGGTCACCGGTCTCGGGGGCATCGGGGTCGGGCGTGGGGTTCACGGGTGCTTCCTTGCGCGGCCGGGGGGAATGGGGGGAGGTGGCTTCAGTGCGGGACACGTTTTTCACGACGGCCATGGATGGCGCGTTCGGCGGCGGACAGGGCATCGGCCAGCCGGTCCAGAACCGCCTCCGCCTGCTCGTCGGTGAGGGTGAGGGGAGGCAGCAGCCGCACGACGCTTGTGTGACGGCCGCCGAGTTCGACAATGAGCCCCCTGGCCAGACACTCCCGCTGCACGGCGGCCGCGACCACGTGGTCAGCAGGCGAGGGGCCCGCGGCGCCGGGGCCCGGGGGATGCGCGACGCCTGCGGCCTCGGTGGCTTCGGTGGCCTCCAGGGCCTCTATGGCTTCGGCGGATTTGGTCCTACCGGCGGTTTCCGGGTCGACGAACTCCAGGCCGATCATCAGGCCCCGGCCGCGGACGTCCCCGATGACCGGGTGGTCGGCGGCCAGACCCCGCAGCCTGGCGATCATTCGCGCGCCCAGGTCGGCTGCTCGCTCGGCCAGGCGGTTCTCACGGACATGGGCGAGGGTCGCGGCACCGGCGGCCATGGCGAGCTGATTGCCGCGGAAGGTACCCGCGTGGGCTCCGGGCTCCCAGCAGTCCAGTTCCGAGCGGTAGACGATGACAGCGAGCGGGAGGGAACCGCCGATGGCCTTGGACATCACCATCACGTCGGGCACGATTCCGCTGTGCTCGACGGCCCAGAAGGCACCGGTGCGGCCGACCCCGGTCTGTACCTCGTCCGCGATGAGCGGAATGGACCGGTCGGCGGTGATCTTCCGCATCCGGCGCATCCAGCTGTCCGGTCCGGGGATCACCCCGCCCTCGCCCTGCACCGGTTCGAGGATCATCCCGGCCGGCTGCACGGCTCCGCTCCTGGGATCGTCGAGCAGATTCTCGGTCCAGTCAGCGGCGAGCTCCGAGCCGAGGGCGCCGCCGACGCCGAACGGGGAGCGGTAGTCCTGCGGATACGGAAGCCGGGTCACCCGCGCATCGCGGGCTCCGCCGGACACCGCAAGCGCACCGGCCGTCATACCGTGGCAGGCACCGGTGAAGGCGAGGATCCCGCTGCGGCCGGTGGCTGTGCGGACGAGCTTGAGAGCCGCTTCCACCGCGTCCGTACCGGCCGGACCGCAGAACCGAACCCGGGCTCGGTCCGCGAAGGCGCGCGGCAGTGTCTCGAACAGCTCTGTGATGAAAGCGTCCTTGACCGGCGTTGCGAGATCCAGCACCTGCAGGGGCGCTCCCGAGTCGATCACCTTCTTGATCGCTTCGAGGACGACCGGATGGTTGTGCCCGAGCGCCAGGGTCCCCGCCCCGGACAGGCAGTCGAGATAGCGGCGCCCGTCCGCACCCTCGATGGTCAGCCCGCGGGCGCGTACCGGAACGATCGGCAGCGACCGCGCGTAGGTGCGGGCCGCGGATTCACGCATCGACTGCCGGCGCAGGATCCCCGCATGCGCTGTCGTCACCGCCGACGGTGCGGTTTCGGTCACGGCCACTGCTGTCGGTCCTCCCGCTGTACGGATCAGCCGTGGCGCCGCTCGTCACACGACCGTCGCCCCGGCACTGAACGCAGCCCAAAGGCCCCCCGTCCGTACCAACGACGAAGTCGCCCGGGAATCACGGCCGGGCTGGAAGGTCATTTGGGCGGCGGAACCACTGCCCTGCCTTATGCCGTCCACATCGGCACCGGCATAGTGGGGCCCGCACTTTGGTCCCGCACAGTTCCACAGTGCCGAAATCCGTTGTTCCGGATGTTCCGAAGTCCGGCTCCGGAGTCCCAGCCCGGAGTCCCAGTCCGAAGTACCAGGGGGAATCACCACATGCGATCGCTACGCCCGACTTCCACCGAACGCCGCGGGAGGCGCGCATCACGGCGAACCCTCCCCGCCATGGCCGCGGTTGGCCTCACGGCGGCTCTCGCCCTGACCGTGACCGCCTGTGGTCCCGGCGACGACAACGCGAGCAACAAACCGGCTGCCACCACGTCGTCGTCCTCGGACGGCAAGGTGGTCATACCGGACAACGTGCGGAACGCGCTCAAGAAGCACGGCATCGATCTGGACAAGTGGAAGCACGGCGAGTGGAAGGACTGGAACAAGGACAAGTGGCTGCGTGAGGCGCAGGACTTCGTCAATCCGGTCATCTCCGGGCTCTGGGACCCGTCCAGGATGCGGCACGCCTCCAAGCCCCCGGAGAAGCCCGTCGACAACGACATCTCGGGTGACAAGGGGGTGACCGACCCGACTCCGTCGCCGGTGACCGCGCAGGGCGTGAACGCGCCGTACCACCAGAGCATCCCTGAGGCGGGCAAGGTCTTCTTCGACAGCCCCGAGGGCTCGATGGTCTGCTCCGCTACGGTCGTGGAGGACCCCGCACACCCCGGGAAGTCCAACCTGGTGTGGACGGCCGGTCACTGCGTGCACGCCGGCAAGAAGGGCGGCTGGTACCGGAACATCGCCTTTGTTCCCTCGTACAACAACAGCGGTGAGTCCGCCGCCCAGTTGCAGAACGCCAAGAAGGAGGAAGTCGCCCCGTACGGCGTCTTCTGGGCGGACTGGGCCCAGACCTCCGAGCAGTGGATCAACGACGGCGGCCCCACCGGCGGCCAGGGTGCCCCGTACGACTTCGCGGTTCTGCACGTCACTCCGGAGAAGGGCAGCACCAAGTCCCTGGAGGAGACGGTCGGTGGCGCGCTTCCGGTGAACTTCAACGCGCCTGCCGTGCCCAAGATCCCGAGCCTGACGGCGACCGGTTACCCCGCTGCGCCGCCGTTCGACGGCCAGAAGCTGTTCCAGTGCTCCGACCGGCCGGGCCGTCTCTCGCTGTCGGCTGCCGACCCGACGATGTACCGCGTCGGGTGCACCATGACCGGCGGTTCCTCCGGCGGTGGCTGGATCGCCAAGGGCGCCGACGGCAAGCCCGCGCTGGTGTCCAACACCTCCATAGGCCCGGTGACCGCAGGCTGGCTGGCGGGTCCGCGCCTCGGCAAGGTGGCCAAGGGTGTCTACGACTCGGTCAGCAAGAAGTACGCGGGCCAGTAGACGCGGCCCCGGTTCCACACCTGCACGCAGGTGTCCCGCCAACCGGTGTCAGGCAGACAACGACAACGTTCATGCACCATCAGGGGGAACAGCTCCATGCGATCCATCCGTCCGATACTGACCGCTACCGGGGTGGCCGCAGCCCTTGCGCTGACGGCCACCGCGTGTGGCGGCGGTGACGACAAGGCGGCTGCTCCGGCGGCCGACAGCTCCTCGGCGTCCACGGCGGCACCGGCGTCGTCCGGTGCCGACGCCGCGGCCGGTGTGGCGGACGCTCTCAAGCGCCACGGCGTCGATCTGGCGAAGTGGAAGAGCGGCCAGTGGAAGAACTGGGACAAGGACAAGTGGCTCCGTGATGCCAAGGACTTCGCCAATCCGGTGATCAAGGGGCTGTGGAAGCCCGACCGGATGAAGACGGCCAAGGATCCGCAGAAGACCATGGCCTACGGCGACAGTTCGGGCGATCAGAACGTGACCGACCCCGAGCCCGCCCCGGTCAAGGCCCAGGAGGAGAAGCGCCCGTACCACCGGTACGCGGCGCCCGTCGGGAAGGTCTTCTTCGACTCCCCCGAAGGCTCCATGGTCTGCTCGGGCACGGTCGTCAAGGACCCGGAGCACCCGGGCAAGTCCAATCTGGTGTGGACGGCCGGTCACTGTGTCCACGCGGGCGGCAAGGGCGGCTGGTACCGGAACATCATGTTCGTGCCGTCCTACAACGACCAGGGCAAGTCGGTCGCCCAGCTGCGGAACGCGCAGCCGCAGGAGGTCGCCCCGTACGGCGACTACTGGGCGGACTGGGCCATGACGTCCAACGCCTGGATCAAGGACGGGGGCCCCGCCGGCGGCCAGGGAGCGGCGTACGACTACGCCCTGCTCCATGTGAAGCCGGAGAACGGGGGCAAGTCCCTGGAGGAGACCGTCGGCAATGCGCTGACGGTCGACTTCAACGCCCCCGCGCCCAGCGGCATCTCCGCGATGGGCGCCTGGGGTTACCCGGCGGCCCCGCCGTTCAACGGGCAGCTGATGAACAAGTGCGTCGACCGGCCGGGCCGGCTGTCCGTCGGTCCCGGTACACCGGCGATGTGGCGCATCGGCTGCACCATGACCGGTGGTTCGTCGGGCGGTGGCTGGTTCATCGCCGGCCCTGACGGCAAGTCGGAGCTGGTCTCCAACACCTCCATAGGTCCGGTCACCTCGGGCTGGCTGGCGGGCCCGCGGCTCGGCCAGGGTGCGGAGCAGCTCTACCGGGCGATGAGCGACCGGTACGCGAACCAGTAAGGGCGCGCCGGCTGTACGGTCGGCGGTCCACCGGCCGTACAGCCGGCAATGGGCGAGGGCCCGTCGTTCCCCCGAGGGGAGAACGACGGGCCCTCGGCCGTTGTGCGTACGGGCGGACGCACCGCAAGCTCCGCGGCGCGCCGGAGCGGAGCGCTCCTGGCGTGCGTCAGGAAGCCACGGGTACGTAGGGCGCCAGATCGGCGGCCAGTTCCTCGTGCACCAGTGCCTTCAGCAGAGTGCCCTCCGGGGTGTGCTCCTCGGAGATGACCTCGCCGTCGGAGTGCGCACGGGCGACGAGCTGTCCGTGTGTGTAGGGCACGAGCACCTCCACCGCGACCTGCGGCCGGGGCAGCTGTTCGTCGATCAGCGCGAGCAGTTCGACGATGCCCTGTCCCGAGCGGGCCGACACCGCGATGGCGCGGCGCTCGATGCGCAGCAGCCGCTGCAGGACGAGGGGGTCGGCCGCGTCCGCCTTGTTGATCACTACGATCTCCGGCACATCGGTGGCCCCGACCTCCCTGATCACCTCGCGTACGGCTGCGAGCTGCTCCTCCGGAGCCGGGTGCGCACCGTCCACCACGTGCAGGATCAGGTCGGACTCGCCGACCTCCTCCATGGTGGAGCGGAACGCCTCGACCAGGTGGTGCGGCAGATGCCGGACGAATCCGACGGTGTCCGCGAGCGTGTAGAGCCGTCCGCTCGGTGTCTCGGCCTTGCGGACGGTCGGGTCCAGGGTGGCGAACAGGGAGTTCTCCACCAGCACCCCCGCGCCCGTCAGCCGGTTCAGCAGGGAGGACTTGCCGGCGTTGGTGTACCCGGCGATAGCGACCGACGGCACCCTGTGGCGCTTGCGTTCCTGGCGCTTGATGTCGCGCCCGGTCTTCATCTCCACGATCTCCCGGCGCATCTTCGCCATCTTCTCGCGGATCCGGCGCCGGTCCGTCTCGATCTTGGTCTCACCGGGACCACGCGTGGCCATACCGCCACCGCCGCCCGCACCGGCGCCGCCCATCTGCCGGGAGAGCGACTGGCCCCAGCCGCGCAGCCTGGGCAGCATGTACTGCATCTGCGCGAGTGCGACCTGCGCCTTGCCCTCCCGGGACTTGGCGTGCTGGGCGAAGATGTCCAGGATCAGCGCCGTGCGGTCCACGACCTTGACCTTGACGACGTCTTCCAGGTGGATCAGCTGGCCGGGGCTGAGCTCACCGTCACAGACCACGGTGTCCGCGCCCGATTCGAGCACGATGTCCCGCAGCTCCTGCGCCTTGCCCGACCCGATGTAGGTGGCGGGGTCCGGCTTGTCCCGGCGCTGCACCACGCCGTCGAGGACGAGCGCGCCCGCTGTCTCTGCGAGGGCCGCCAGCTCCGCGAGGGAGTTCTCCGCGTCCTGTGCGGTGCCCGAGGTCCAGACGCCGACCAGCACGACGCGCTCCAAGCGCAGCTGCCGGTACTCGACCTCGGTGACGTCTTCGAGCTCGGTGGAGAGACCGGCCACCCGCCGGAGGGCGGCGCGCTCCGAGCGGTCGTACTGATCGCCGTCCCGCTCACCGTCGATCGAGTGGCTCCAGGCGACGTCCTCTTCCATCAGGGCATCGGCCCGAAGGCTCTCGTTGAAGCTCTGGGCTTCGTGCTCGTGCGCTTCCTGCTCGTGCGCGTCCTGGGAAGTGGAAGAAGAGGAGGTCATTGGATCCTTACGTCGAACCGGTAGAAAGTTTCGTTCGTCAGTCACAACGCGTGACGGCCGCCGATGATTCCCTGAGGCCGCACCGGGTCCGCCAGCGCCGCCGACGCGTCGATAGTGACATGGTGCGCTCACGTCCGTCACCCGGGTTTCAGCCCTTGTGCGCCTTCGTAGGCGGGGCGGCGCTCTGCTTCGACGGCGCGGCGCTGCGCCAGTCCGGGTGGCCCGGCATGGGCGGGGTCTTCTTCCCGTACAGCCAGCCCCGGAAGAATCCCGAGAGGTCGCGTCCTGACACCCGTGAGGCGAGTGCGGCGAAGTCGGCGCTGGTGGCCGACTTGTCGCGGTAGTCGCTGACCCAGCCGTGCTCCACCGCCGAGAAGGCTGCCGCGCCGATCTCCTGGCGCAGCGCGTAGAGCACGAGCGCGCTGCCGTCGTAGACCACCGGGCGGAAGATGCTGATCTTCTGCCCCTGCACGGGGGGCTTGGGAGCGGCCGGCGGGCCGTCGCTCGCCCGCCAGCCGTCGGACTGGCGGTAGGCGTCGCGCATCCGGGTGTCCAGCGGCTTCCCGTCGTGCTCGTCCGCGTAGAGCGCTTCGTACCAGGTGGCGTGGCCCTCGTTCAGCCAGAGATCGGACCAGCTGTGCGGCGAGACGCTGTCGCCGAACCACTGGTGGGCGAGCTCATGGACCATGACGGAGTCGACGTACCACTCCGGGAAGGACTCCCCGGTGAACATCCGCCGTTCGAAGAGCGACAGGGTCTGGGTCTCCAGCTCGAAGCCGGTGTCCGTGTCGGCGATGAGAACCCCGTACGTCTCGAAGGGGAAGCGTCCGGCCTTCGACTCCATCCAGGCCAGCTGGGCGGGTGTCTTCCGCAGCCAGGGTTCGAGTTTCTTGCGGTCGGCCGCCGGTACGACGTCGCGGACCGGCAGTCCGTGCGGGCCGGTCCTGTGGAGGACGGCCGAGTCCCCGATCGACACCTGGGCCAGTTCGGTGGCCATGGGGTGACGGGTGCGGTAGGTCCAGGTGGTGCGCCCGGCCCGGGTGGTGCGCGGTCCCGGCAGGCCGTTGGCGACGACGGTCAGTTTCCGCGGCGCGGTGATCCGGAAGGTGAAGAACGCCTTGTCGCTGGGGTGGTCGTTGCAGGGGAAGACCCGGTGGGCGGCGTCCGCCTGGTTGGCCATGGCCAGACCGTCGGGGGTCCTGATCCAGCCGCCGTCCGCCGCGCCGCGCGGGTCGCTGGTGTGCCGCACGGTGATCCGCAGCGGGCGTCCGGCGCCGACCGCGCTGCGCGGGGTCACGACCAGGTCCTCGTCGGCGGAGGCGAAGCCGGCCCGCCTGCCGTTCACCTCCACGGAGTGGACGGTGCCGCGGGCGAAGTCGAGGTTGATGCGCCGCAGTGACGCCGTGGTCCTGGCGTCGATCGTGGTGACGGCCTCCAGCGGTCTGGTGTTGCTGCCGGGGTAGGTGAGGCCGATGTCGTACGAGAGGACGTCATACCCCGGGTTGCCCAGGTGTGGGAAGAGCGGGTCGCCGATACCGAGGGGGACGGGTGCGGGCAGCGTGGCGGCGACGAGGGTCGCCGATGCGGTCGCGAGCAGCACGGCTCGCGTGCGCCGGGAGATGAACAGCATGGACTACGGCTATCAGCCCCTGCCGCGCAGGCCCCGGCGCAGCGCGCCGGGCCACCCGAACGTGTCGTCAGGCGGTCGTGCCGACGGGCGCCGGGCGGGATACCGGTCAGGCGGTGGCGGGGTGCTGGGCGCGGCTCACGTCGTAGACGCCCGGCACGTCCCGCATGGTGCGCATCAGGGCGGGGAGCCCGGCCGCGTCCGGGAGTTGCAGCGTGTAGGTGTGGCGTACGCGTTGCTCGGACGGCGGTTCCACGGTGGCCGAGACGACCGCGACACCCGCTGTCGCGATGGCCTCGGTGAGGTCGGCGAGCAGCTGCGGCCGTCCGAATGCCTCGGCGACCAGGGTGACTCTGCAGTCGCCCGTCGCACCCCAGTTGACCTCGACGGGCGGCCGCCCCAGGGACAGCATCCTGGTCACCGAAGGGCACCCTTCGCGGTGGACGGTGACGGCGCCGCCCCGCACGGTGAATCCGGTGACGGCGTCGGGCGGCACCGGCGTACAGCAGCCGGCCAGCCGTACTGTCGCGTTCGGCACGCCCACGACGGCTCCGGCGGCCGCTCTGCGCATCGCCCCGCCGGTCACCGATGCGCTCGGCCTGGGTGCCGCCGCGGGCACGGCGGTGCCTTCCGGGTGGGCGTCGAGCCAGCCGGTGATCGCGATGCGCGCGGCCGGGGTGCGTACGTGGCCGAGCCAGTCGGGTGAGGGCCCGGACGCGGTGTCCTCGGCGAGCAGCAGCTGGACCGTGTCGCCGTCGCTGAGCACCGTACTGAGCGTCGCCAGACGGCCGTTGACCCGGGCGCCGATGCAGGCGTGTGCCTTCTCGCCGTGCTGGGCGTAGGCGGCGTCCACACAGCTCGCCCCCGCGGGCAGGCCGAGGGTGCCGCCGTCGGCCCTGAAGACCGTGATCTCCCGGTCCTGCGCGAGGTCGGCGCGGAGGGTGGACCAGAACGTGTCGGGGTCGGGCGCCGACTCCTGCCATGCGAGGAGCCTGGAGAGCCAGCCGGGACGGGTGGGGTCGGCGCGTTCGCCGTCCGTGGTGCCGGCGGCGGCGCGGGCGATGGTGGCGGCGGACTGCGGGCCGTCGAGCGGCACGTACGGGTTGCCGAGCGCGACGACCCCGGCCTCGGCGACCTTGTGCATCAGGTGGGTGCGGATGAGGACTTCGGCGACGTCCCCGCCGGGCGTGGCGACGGCTGTGTGCAGCGACTGGTAGAGGTTGAACTTGGGCGAGGCGATGAAGTCCTTGAACTCGGAGACGACCGGTGTGAAACAGGTGTGCAGCTCGCCCAGTGCTCCGTAGCAGTCGGCGTCCTCACCGACGAGCACCAGGAGCCGGCCGAAGTCGGTGGGGCACAGCTCGCCGCGTTTCGTCCTGACCCGGTGGACGGAGACGAAGTGGCGTGGCCTGATGAGGACTTCGGCGGCGATGCCCGCGTCCCTCAGGACCCTTCTGACGTCGTCGGCGATGACGGCGAGCGGGTCGGCGGCCGCGTCCTGGGCGGCGATGAGGGCACGGGTGATCTCGTACTCCGCCGGGTGCAGGATCGCGAAGACCAGATCCTCCAGCTCGGTCTTGAGCGCCTGTACACCGAGCCGTTCGGCCAGCGGGATCAGGACGTCACTGGTGACCTTGGCGATCCTGACCTGTTTCTCGGGGCGCATCACGCCGAGCGTGCGCATGTTGTGCAGCCGGTCGGCGAGCTTGATCGACATGACCCGGACGTCGTCGCCGGTGGCCACCAGCATCTTGCGGAAGGTCTCGGGCTCGGCGGCGGCCCCGTAGTCGACCTTCTCCAGTTTGGTCACGCCGTCGACCAGATAGCAGACCTCGTCGCCGAATCCCGCACGCACCTGATCGAGCGTCACCTCGGTGTCCTCGACGGTGTCGTGCAGGAGCGATGCGGTCAATGTGGTGGTCTCGGCGCCGAGTTCGGCGAGGATCAGGGTCACCGCGAGGGGATGCGTGATGTAGGGCTCGCCGCTCTTGCGCATCTGACCGCGGTGGGACGTTTCAGCAAGGACGTACGCCCGGCGCAGGACGGCGAGGTCCGCATCGGGGAAGTGCGCCCGGTGCGCGTCGGCGACATGGCCGATGGCATCGGGCAGCCCGCCGCGCGAGGCGGGCCCGAACAGTGCTGCACGGCCCAGTCTGCGCAGATCGATGCGGGCGCGGCCGCGTCTGCGGCCCGGGTTGTCCACCGGACGGGTCTCCGGGGACGCACCGTTGGGGCTGGCGGCCTCTGCACTCATGGCACCTCCGGCAGTGTCGACCGGCGGTGGACTGGCTGCGACTGGGCGCTCCGGGCCGGTGCTTGATGCTACCGAGCCCACCACGTGGTGCCCGCCCGCTCCCGCCCAGCGTGAAACGGATCACCCATTCGAGCGAAGTCTAGGAGGGGGCCGTTTCCGTTTCCCCGCGTGAAAGGGCGGTCTCCCTGAACAGGCCGTCGATGGTGCCCTCGGCGACGATCACCGCGGGGCCCGTCATCTCGATCCCGCCGTCCGGCAGCTCCGTGATCACCAGACGTCCGCCGGGGAGGTCGACGGTGTACGTGACGGGCTCGCCGGTGAGCGCGGGGTCGGTGCCGTCCCTGCGGGCCGCAGCGACAGCGACGGCGCAGGCGCCCGTACCGCAGGACCGGGTCTCGCCGGAGCCGCGCTCGTGCACCCGCATGGCGACGTGGCGTTCGCCCCGGTCCACGACGAACTCGACGTTGACACCGTCCGGGTAGACGGACGCGGGCTCGAACTGCGGTACGGAGAGCAGGGGTCCGGCGTCGTCCAGGTCGTCGACGAAGGCGACGGCGTGCGGATTGCCCATGTTCACGTTCAGCGCGGGCCAGGCCCGGTCGCCGACCGTGACGGTCACCCCGTCGGCGGGGAGCACGGCCCGGCCCATGGAGACGGTGATGTCGCCGTTCTTCGCGAGGTGGACCCGCTTCACTCCGCCGCGCGTCGCGATGGCCAGGCCCCCGTCCTCCACCAGTTGGGCGCGCTGGAGGTACCGGGCGAAGACACGGACGCCGTTGCCGCACATCTCGGCGGTGGATCCGTCTCCGTTGCGGTAGTCCATGAACCACTCGGCCTCGCCGGCCATCGCCTGGGCCTCCGGGTGCGCGGCTGACCGTACGACGTGCAGCAGGCCGTCGCCGCCGATCCCCGCCCGGCGGTCGCAGAGCACGGCGACGGCGGACGCGGACAGGTCGATGACGTTGTCCGGGTCGGGGACGATCACGAAGTCGTTCTCGGTCCCGTGGCCCTTGAGGAAGGCGATCTGCGAGGTGGTCACCCCGCCATCGTACGAGGTGGGCCCGGACCGGGGCGGCCGGGTGCGCTCAGCGCAGCCGGGCCACGCGCCCCACGGCGAGCGCCACGATCACACAGAAGGCCAGGACGTAGAGGCCGGCCATCCGCCAGTCGGGGCGCGCCCCCGAGCCTCTGGCGGGCAGACCGGGCCAGGTGTAGCCGACGCGGCGGGCCGCCATCATGCCCCAGCCCGCGGCGCAGCAGCTGATCAGCAGCCCGAGCATGGCGACCACCGGGCCGCCGTCACCGAACTCGAAGGCGAGCGGGAACGCGAACATCAGTGATCCGACGGCGGCCAGCACCACGATCGGGGCGAGCTGCCAGATGCGCAGCCTGCGCTGCGGCCGCAGTTCGACCTCGACCTCGGGGGCCGCATCGGAGATGTCCTGGGCGTCGGGTCCGTCGGGGCTGAGCCGCGGGCCCTCTTCGGGGTGTCCCGGGGCGTCGGCACGTTCCACGTCGCGTTCGCTGTCGCGAGGGCCGGCCTCCATCGCCACACGCCCTCCCCACTCGGACTCCACTGTCGATCGCAAATCGATGATGGCACGCCCCCCGACCGCGAACTGACGGGCTGAGCGTCCCGATGCCATCACGTGATCAGGCTGTGACCGCCCGTTCGACCAAGGCCAGCGCCCGCCCGGGAAGTTCCGTCCGGTCGGCGGCCGCGCCGCTGAGCCAGTGCACCCGTGGATCACGCCGGAACCATGAATCCTGGCGGCGCGCGAAGCGCTTCGTGGCGCGCACGGTCTCGGCGCGCGCCTCGTCGTCGGTGCACTCCCCCGCGAGCGCCGCGAGCACCTGCTGGTAGCCGAGGGCGCGCGATGCGGTGCGCCCCTCGCGGAGCCCGTGGGCCTCCAGCGCGCGGACCTCGTCCACCAGGCCGGAGTCCCACATCCGGTCGACGCGCAGGGCGATACGTTCGTCCAGCTCGGGGCGGGCGACGTCGACGCCGATCTGCACCGTGTCGTAGACGGGGTCGGGGCCCGGCAGATTGGCGGTGAAGGGTTTCCCGGTGATCTCGATGACCTCCAGGGCCCGGACGATCCTGCGGCCGTTGCTGGGCAGGATCGCCACAGCGGCCTCCGGGTCGGCGGCGGCCAGCCGGTCGTGGAGCGCTCCGGGGCCGTGCCGCTCCAGCTCCTCCTCGAGCCGTGCCCGTACGCCGGGGTCGGTGCCGGGGAACTCCAGCGCGTCGATGGCCCCGCGGACATAGAGCCCGGAGCCCCCCACCAGGACCGGCGTCCGGCCCGCGGCGAGGAGCCGGTCGATCTCCGCACGGGCGAGCCGCTGGTACTCGGCGACGCTGGCCGCCTCGGTCACGCTCCAGATGTCCAGGAGGTGGTGCGGGACACCGCCGCGCTCTTCCAGGGTCAGCTTGGCGGTGCCGATGTCCATGCCCCGGTAGAGCTGCATGGAGTCGGCGTTGACCACCTCGCCGTCGAAATGCCGGGCGATGGCGACGCCCAGATCGGACTTTCCGGCCGCGGTGGGACCGACGACGGCGATGACCCGCGCTGCGGGAGCTGCACTTCTCACAGGCTCAGTCTCGCAAACCCGGGGGCCTGTCCCCGAATGAGTTACGTGACGGCCGGGTGCCCGGATTCGTTTCCTCTTCCGAGGTTCCGGCCGGCGGCTTTCGACCGGTGGCCCCGGTCGGCGCAATCAGGCGCTCCGGGCGGCGAGGAATTTCGCTCACACGAGTACGTTATGGAGTGAATATGGGTATTTTTGCAGTGTTTCGCCGGAAGACGAAGGACGTAGTCGTGGAGCCGGCTGTGGAAGCAGGCACCGAAGCCCCGGGCCAGGAGCCGGCCGGGGAGCCGGTCGAGGCGCCCGCCCCTGAGCCGGCGCCGGAGAACCTGGCCGACGAGCCCGTGCCGGGGGCGCCCGCGGAGGACGCCGCGGCCGGTACCGTCGAGAGTGTGGAGATCCCGCGTCAGCAGTCCGCGTCCGCGGCCGCGGACAATGAAGCCGGCGAGGGCGTTCGCAAGTAGACCGCCCTCCAGAGGGAAGTAGGTAGGCCATGGGATTCCTGGACAATGTGAAAGCCAAGCTCGGACCGGCCAAGGAAAAGGTCTCCGACCTGGCCGAGCAGCACGGCGACAAGATCGGGGAGGGGCTGGACAAGGCCGCTCACACGGTCGACGCCCGGACCAACGGCAAGTACAGCGACAAGATCGAGTCGGGCACCGGCAAGGCCAAGGAGGCCCTGGAGCGGCTCGCGCACAAGGACGACGGCGGTACGTCCAAGCCGCCCACTGCTTCCTGATCCGGCACCGCGCGGCGGGCGGTCGTGGAGCATCCCGCTCCACGGCCGCCCGCCGCGTTTCGGAGCCGGCTGTCCTCAGGACCAGGTGGCGACGTAGTACCCGACCCCGTACGGAGCGTCGTCGTAGAGCAGCTGTCCGCCCGGCTCCGTGCCCTCGGCCGCACCGGCGAGGACCTGCCAGGGCGCACGGCCCGCGGCCTGCAGTTCGTACGCCAGCGCGGCGTCCAGGCCCTTCAGCGCTGCCACATCCGCCGTGCCCAGGGCCCGCGCGGCGGCGGCGTCGAATCCGGCGGCGCGTTCGTCCAGGTAACCGGGTGCCTTGAGGGTGCGGCAGGCGCTGCCGTCGCCCATGACCAGCAGGGCGACCCGTTCGGCGCGGCCGGCCAGTTCCCGTCCGGCCGCCAGGCAGCGTGCGGGCTCCAGCGGCTCGCCGACGCCCAGCCCCTCGACTGGTGCGCCGGCCCACTCCGCGCGGCTCAGCAGCCAGGCGGCGACCGACAGGGAGGGCGGGAGTTCCCGTCCGCCACGGGCGTCCGACGTACCCAGCCTGACCCGGAGGTCCACACCGAAGCCGCTGAACGAGCCGGTGGCGCCCTCGGGGTGCGGGCCCCGGCTCTCGGCACCTGCGGGTCCCACGACGATCAGCAGATCGGGCCGGGCCGCGGCGAGCACCCCTACGGCGTCGAGGCAGGCTGCCCTGGCAGCGTCGAGTTCGGACGCCGCACCCGCGGCCACCTCGGGCACGAGCAGGGGCGGGCAGGGGCACACGGCGGCGGCTACGAGCATGATCCGCAGCCTAGTCCGCCGGGCCGGCGACCGGCCAAGGCCCCGGCTCGCGGGGGCACTGATCCGGCCTGATCCGAACGAAAGGCCCTAGTCGCAGCCACAGCCTCCGGCCACGGCGGGCTCCGGTGCCGGAGCGCCGATGCCCGGCAGCCCGAGCATCACACCGGCAGGCTTGGCAGCCGCCACGGTGTTGCGCTTCTCCCAGGCGTCCCCGGACCGGGTGCGCCGTACCGCCTTGGCCGGGCCCTCGGCGAGGAGGTGGTGCGGGGCCGCGTAAGTGATCTCCACCGTCACCACATCGCCGGGGCGCACCTCGGTGTCGGGCTTGGTGAAGTGCACCAGCCTGCTGTCGGGCGCGCGCCCGGAGAGGCGGTGCGTCGCGCCGTCCTTGCGGCCCTCGCCCTCGGCGACCATGACGTCCACGGTGCGGCCGACCTGGGTCTTGTTCTCCTCCCAGGAGATCTCCTCCTGGAGCGCCGAGAGCCGCATGTAGCGCTCCTGGACGACCTCCTTGGGGACCTGGCCCTCCATGGTCGCGGCCGGGGTCCCGGGACGCTTGGAGTACTGGAAGGTGAACGCCTGCGCGAAGCGCGCCTCGCGGACCGCGTGCATCGTCTGCTGGAAGTCCTCCTCCGTCTCGCCGGGGAAGCCCACGATGATGTCGGTGGAGATCGCGGCGTGCGGGATGGCGGCCCGCACCTTGTCGATGATCCCGAGGAAACGCTCCTGCCGGTAGGACCTGCGCATCGCCTTGAGGACGGTGTCCGAACCGGACTGCATCGGCATGTGGAGCTGGGGCATCACGTTCGGCGTCTCGGCCATCGCCGCGATCACGTCGTCAGTGAAGTCACGGGGGTGCGGCGAGGTGAAGCGGACCCGTTCCAGCCCCTCGATCTTCCCGCAGGCCCTCAGCAGCTTGGAGAACGCCTCGCGGTCGCCGATGTCCGAGCCGTACGCGTTGACGTTCTGGCCGAGCAGCGTGATCTCCGAGACGCCCTCGTCCACCAGCGCCTCGATCTCGGCGAGGATGTCGCCGGGCCTGCGGTCCTTCTCCTTGCCGCGCAGCGCCGGGACGATGCAGAAGGTGCAGGTGTTGTTGCAGCCGACGGAGATCGAGACCCACGCGGCGTACGCGCTCTCGCGGCGGGTCGGCAGCGTCGAGGGAAACGCTTCGAGCGACTCGGCGATCTCGACCTGGGCCTCGCCCTCGATCCGGGAGCGCTCGAGCAGCACCGGGAGCTTGCCGATGTTGTGGGTGCCGAAGACGACATCGACCCACGGCGCGCGCCGGACGATGGTGTCCCGGTCCTTCTGGGCCAGGCAGCCGCCGACGGCGATCTGCATGCCGGGGCGCCTGGTCTTCATCGGCGCGAGCCTGCCGAGGTTGCCGTACAGCTTGTTGTCGGCGTTCTCGCGCACCGCGCAGGTGTTGAAGACGACGACATCGGCATCCCCGTCGGCGCCCTCCGGCGCGCGGACGTATCCGGCGTCCTCCAGAAGTCCCGACAGCCGTTCGCTGTCGTGGACGTTCATCTGGCAGCCGTAGGTGCGGATCTCGTAACTTCGGTTCAGGGCGTCCTGCGCGGTCATGTCACCAGGGTAGGCGGTGCCGGGCGTGGGCCGGGCCCCGGCCGTACGAGGGGCCGGCCCGCCGGGCTCCGTCCGGCGCCGCGGCGGTCCGGCTAACTCCCGCCGGTGCTGTCGTCCACCTCGTACTGCAGGCGTTCGGAGACCTCGACCACTCCGTCCACACCGCGGCACAGCCGCACCGCGGCCGGAATCACGCTCCGCCGCTCGACCAGGCCGCTGAGCATGACATGGCCGTCGCTGACGTCCACCGTGATCGCGGAGGGCGACAGGCCCAGGGTCCGGGTCAGGACACCTTCCAGTACTTCCTCCTGGATGGCGCGGTCACGGCGGAGGAAGACCTGGAGGAGATCACTGCGGCTGATCACACCGGCCAGCCGGCCGGTGTCGTCGACGACCGGCAGCCGTTTGACGCTCCTGGCCTGCATCAGCCACCCGGCCTCGACGATCGTCCAGTCCGGGTACGCGACCACCGCCGGGCTGGTCATCAGCCCTTCCGCGGTGGTCGCCTCGGTCTTGGAGCGCTGGTCGGGCTCCTGCCGGAGGGCGGGCAGCAGCGCGGTCAGCCCCAGCTGTTTGCGGAGCAGATCGGCCTCGGAGACCACGCCCACCGGCCGGTCGTCGTCGTCCACGACGGGAACGGCCGAAATACGGTGCTCGGTGAGCAGCCGGGCGATCTCCTTGAGGAACGTTCCCCGCTGCACCCGTACGACATTGGTCGACATCATCTGTCCGACAGTTCGGCTCGACGTCACTGCGGCCTCCGGGGCACGGTCCAGCGGCAATCGGCTGCCGGCTGGTGATCAAGGTCAATAGTGACAGCCATGAACCGGACTCAATAATTCCGGACGGTGGGGCCGGCGGCGCGGCAAGCGGCCCGCCCGTCCGCTGTCCCACTCCCCTGTTCGCCGGGGGCGTGAACTGGCAGGATCGCGCGCATGCCCAAGGCCCTGTCCCGCATCAGCCGCCGTCGCGCCCTCCAGGGCACGGTGGCCGTCCTGGTGACCGCCGGGCTGCTGATGTGGTGGCTGCTGCCCATCGGCCCGCCGTCGCCGCGCGGGACCGTGACCTTCAGTACGGGTGTGCGGACCGGTGTCTACCAGCTCTACGGGAAGCTGCTCAGCCCCACGCTCGCGCACGACCTGCCCGGAGTGGACATCCGCCTCCAGCCCAGCGAGGGCTCCCAGCAGAACCTCGCCAGGGTGGCGACGGGCCAGGCCGACTTCACCATCGCGACCGCCGACGCGATCGCGAAGTACATCGAGGACGGCAAGCCGGGCGCCGGCCGGCTGCGCGGCTGCGCGCGGCTGTACGACGACTACGTGCAGCTCGCCGTCGACGACAGCTCCACGGTCAGGCGCGCGGCCGACCTGCGGCACAAGCGGGTCGCGGTGGGCCAGCCCGGCTCCGGTGTGCGGCTGATAGCGGACCGGGCGCTGCGGGCCGCCGGGCTCGATCCGGCCAAGGACATCACGGCCGTACCTGCGGGGATCGACACCAGCCCGGAGCTGCTTGCGGCGGGCAGGATCGACGCGTTCTTCTGGTCGGGTGGCCTGCCGACGGACGCCGTACGTGATCTGGCGGCGCGCCATCCGATCCGGCTGGTCCCGCTGGACGATCTCGTGACCCGGCTGCACGCGGCGGGCGGCACCACCCGCTACTACCGCTCGGCCGTCATGCCGGCCGACGCCTACCGCCAGGCCCGTAACGGCGCCCCGGTACCCACCATCGCGGTTGCGAACGTTCTGGTCACCACCGACCGCGAGGACCCGGAGCTGACCGAGGGCTTCACCCGCAGCGTGATCCGCAGCCGCGACCGCATCGGCATGCAGGTGCACGCCGCGCAGCTGGTCGACGTACGGACCGCGATCTACACGGACCCGCTGAAGCTGGACGAGGGCGCCCGGAGCTACTACCGGTCGGTCAAGCCCTGACCGTACGGTCAGCTGTCCGGCGCGGTGCGCGGCACCGTCACGGTCACCCGGAGCCCGTGCGGTTCGTTCTGCCGGTAGGCGATCGAGCCGCGGCCCGCCGTCAGCAGGGCACGCGAGATGGAGAGACCGAGGCCCGAGCCCTTGATGTTCTGATGGCGGCCGCTGCGCCAGAACCGGTCGCCGATCCGGGCCAGTTCGTCCTGGCTGAGGCCCGGTCCGCCGTCGGCGACCGTGATCCGGGACGAGGAGCCGTCGGAAGCGGTCTCGACCCGCACCTCCTCGCCCTCCGGGGTGAACTTCAGCGCGTTGTCGATCACTGCGTCCAGGGCGCTGGAGAGCGCGACGGGGTCGGCCCAGGCGGTGACCGCCGCGGAGCCCCCCTCGGTGAGCCGGACCCCCTTGGCCTCCGCGACCGGGCGCCAGGCCGCGACCCGCTCGGCCGCCAGCTCGGCAATGTCGGTGACCCGCAGCTCCGCCGCCGTGTGCTCGGCCAGCGCCAAGTCCAGGAGGTCGTCGAGTACCTGGCCCAGGCGCTTGCCCTCGGTGCGTACGGAAGCGATCTCCTCGTTGCCCTCCGGGAGTTCGAAGGCGAGCAGCTCGATCCGCAGCAGCAGCGCCGCGAGCGGGTTGCGCAGCTGGTGCGAGGCGTCCGCCACGAAGGCGCGCTGCTGCTCCAGCACGTCCTCGACGTTGTCGGCCATCTCGTTGAACGACCGTGCCAGACGGCGCAGTTCGGGTGGGCCGCTGCCGGAGGCGACGCGTGAGTTCATCAGCCCGGTCGCGATGCCGTGGGTGGCGGCGTCCAGGGTCCGTACCGGAAGCAGCACCCAGCCGGTGAGCCGGAAGGCGGCGCCCACGGCGAGCAGCATCGCCCCCGCCTCGCCCGCGCCGATGAGCAGCCAGCCGCGGACGGTGCGCGAACGCATCTGGTCGGTGGGCGAGTCGGTGACCACCACCGCGATCACATCGCCGTTCCTGACGACGGGCGAGGCGACGATCAGCCGCCCCTGCTGCCAGGGCCAGATCTGCGCCGGGTCCCGGCTGCGCCGTCCGGCCAGCGCGTCCTCGAAGGCGGTCCGCCCCTCTCCACTGACCGGGACCTGCCAGGACCGCGGGGCCGCGGCCATGGCGACGCGGTCGCGGTAGAAGACGCCGGCCCGGATGCCGTACACCGTCTGGTAGCGGTCGAGCTCCTCCTGGAGGGTGTCGTGCCGCTCCTGTTCGCTGGCCGGTATCTCGGTGACGAACTGGGCCTCCTCGGCCATCCGCGCGGTGTCGTCGATCCGGTCGACGACCACCTTCTGCTGTGCGGCGGCCGCCACGCTCAGCGCGAGCGGGAAGCCGAGCGCGAGCAGCACCCCGGCCATGAGGACGATGAGCAGCGGAAGCAGTCGTGCGCGCACGGGCCCGACGCGCCTCAGGCCGGGACGACGAGGCGGTAGCCGACGCCGCGCACGGTCTCGATCAGGGCGGGCAGCTGCAGTTTGGAGCGCAGCGAGGCGACGTGCACCTCCAGGGTGCGGCCGGTCCCCTCCCAGCTGGTCTGCCAGACCTCGCTGATGATCTGCTCCCTGCGGAAGACGACGCCGGGGCGCTGGGCGAGCAGCGCCAGCAGGTCGAACTCCTTGCGGGTGAGCTGTATCTCGCCGCCCTCCACGCTGACGCGCCGGGTGGGCAACTGGATCTCGACGGGGCCGACCCGGAGTGCGGCGGCCGGGAGCGGCCCGGTGTCGTCGCCCGCGCTCTTGCGCCGGCTGACGGCGTGGATGCGGGCGAGCAGTTCGCCCGTGTCGTAGGGCTTGACGACGTAGTCGTCGGCGCCGAGGTTGAGGCCGTGGATACGGGACCGCACATCGGCCCGGGCGGTCACCATGATCACCGGGGTGTCGGTGCGCTTGCGGATCTTGCCGCAGACCTCGTAGCCGTCCAGGTCGGGCAGGCCGAGGTCCAGCAGGATGACGCCGAAGGGCTCCTGGTCGTCCGGCAGCAGGCACCGGAGCGCCTCCTCGCCGTTGCGGGCGTGCACGACTTTGAAGCCGTGCCTGGCCAGTACGGCGGACAGGGCGGCGGCCACGTGGTTGTCGTCCTCGACGAGCAGCAGTCTCATGGGCCCCTCTCGTTATCGGTACGTCTGATGATCCGGATCCGGTTCCGTGCCCCGGCAGAATCCAGCCGTATCCAGGCATCCACGCCGATGGCCGCCGCACCAGTCAAGAGGGTTCCGGATTCCGGCGGTTTCCGTTACGCACCCGGTACTCCGGATCACGGCGTCCTTCACCAGGAGTGTCCGGCCCGTGCCCACGTGCAACCAGATCGTGATGCTCAATTTCCGCTCAGATGTAATGACGCTGGTAGGAGCGCCTCATTACTGTCCTTCCAACCACGACCGCACTTGCGGTCGAGGAGGACGGAGCGAACAGCCGATGAGCGGAGTGCCAGTGACCGAGTCCGCCGAATCAGCCGAAGACCCCCTGCCGGTAGCGGACGACCTGGTCGTACTGAGCAACGTCAACAAGCACTTCGGCGCGCTGCATGTGCTCCAGGACATCGACCTGACCATCGCGCGCGGCGAGGTCGTGGTCGTCATCGGGCCCTCGGGGTCCGGTAAGTCCACGCTGTGCCGCACCATCAACCGTCTGGAGACAGTCGACTCCGGCGCGATAACGATCGACGGCAAGCCCCTCCCCGCCGAGGGACGGGAGCTGGCCAGGCTGCGTGCCGATGTCGGCATGGTCTTCCAGTCGTTCAACCTCTTCGCGCACAAGACTGTTCTGCAGAACGTGGTGCTCGGCCAGACCAAGGTGCGCAAGACCGAGAAGAAGGCCGCCGAGGACAAGGCGCGTGCGCTGCTGGACCGGGTGGGTGTCGGTGCCCAGGCCGACAAGTTCCCCGCGCAGCTCTCCGGCGGCCAGCAGCAGCGTGTCGCGATCGCCAGGGCGCTGGCGATGGACCCGAAGGTCATGCTCTTCGACGAGCCGACCTCCGCGCTCGACCCCGAGATGATCAATGAGGTCCTCGAGGTCATGCAGCAGCTGGCCCGTGACGGCATGACGATGATCGTCGTCACCCACGAGATGGGATTCGCGCGCTCCGCGGCCAACCGGGTCGTCTTCATGGCCGACGGAAAGATCGTCGAAGAGGCCGTCCCGGAGCAGTTCTTCAGCAACCCCCGCAGTGACCGCGCCAAGGACTTCCTGTCGAAGATCCTTCACCACTGATGAGACAGACGTCCAACGGGCGCCGAAACAGAGGATGTTCAGCATGAAGTTCCGTAAGTCCGCCGCCTTCGCGACGATCGCCGTGCTCGCTCTGACCGGTACCGCCTGCGGCGGCAAGTCGGGCTCGGCCGGCGACAACGGCGCGGCGAAGCCCGGCGCCGCCGACGCCCCCAAGCTCCCCACTTACACGGTCGCCAAGAACGTCTCCCTCGACTCCCCCACGTTCAAGAAGGCCAAGAAGCGCGGCAAGCTGGTGATCGGCGCGAAGGCCGACCAGCCGTACCTCGGCTTCGAGGACCAGTCGACCAAGGAGCGCTCCGGCTTCGACGTCGAGATCGCCCGGATGATCGCCGCGGACCTGGGCTTCTCGAAGGACCAGATCGAGTGGAAGACCGTGGACTCCGGTATCCGTGAGACCGCGATCGCCAAGGGCCAGGTCGACTACTTCGTCGGTACGTACACGATCAACGACGAGCGCAAGAAGCTCGTCGGATTCGCCGGGCCCTACTACAAGGCGGGCGCCTCGCTGCTCGTCCGCAAGGACGAGAAGGCCATCACGGGTCCGGAGACCCTGAAGGGCAAGAAGGTCTGCTCGATCAAGGGCTCCACCCCGCTCGCGGAGATCGAGAAGCCGAAGTACGGCGCGAAGACCACCGAGCTGGCCAAGTACTCCGACTGTGTGCAGGAGCTGCTGACGAAGCAGGTCGACGCGGTCACCACCGACGACGCGATCCTCAAGGGCTACGCGGCCCAGAACCCGAAGAAGCTCCAGGTGGTCGGCAAGCCGTTCACCGAGGAGCCGTACGGGGTCGGCATGGGCAAGAACGACAAGGCGCTGCGCGACTTCATGGACTCGGCCCTGGAGAAGCACGTCAAGGACGGCACGTACAAGAAGATCTACGACGCCACCCTGGGCCTGTCCGGATCCTCGTACGTCGCGCCGCCGGCCGTCGAGCGCTACTGATCCACCGGGCACCGCGCGCCGCAACCCATCGGCCCGCCGGTACCGCCTGACCGTAAGCGCCGAAGCGCCCCGTACCCGGGTACGGGGCGCCAGGCCCCCTGTCTTCCAGCTGCTGCCCGCCGACGCGGAGACCTCATGAACGTACTTTTCGACCACTTTTCGGCGTTCCGCGACGGCTTCATAGGAACCCTGGAGATCACCGTCATCAGCACGGTCATCGCCTGTGTCCTCGGCATCGTCATCGCCGGCTTCCGGGTCTCGCCCGTGCCGCCGCTGCGGTTCTTCGGGACGGCCTGGGTCACGATCCTGCGGAACACCCCTCTGACGCTGCTCTTCCTCGTCGCCACCTTCGTGGTCCCCGAGATCTTCTTCCCGGGGATGAGTCCCTTCCTGCTGGCATCGCTCGCGCTCGGCTTCTACACCTCGTCGTTCGTCTGCGAAGCCATCAGGTCCGGGATCAGCACGGTCCCGGTGGGCCAGGCCGAAGCGGCCCGCTCACTCGGTCTGAGCTTCGCCCAGACCCTGCGGATGATCGTGCTGCCGCAGGCGACGCGCACCGTCATCGCCCCGCTGAGCAGCATCATCATCGCGCTCACCAAGAACTCGGCCATCGCCGGTGCCTTCAGCGTCACCGAACTCTTCGGCTGGCAGAAGGCCATGAGCGACCTGGGGTACGGGATCGTCCCCCTCTTCATCTGGGTCGCCATCGGCTACCTGATCATCACCTTCGCGATCAGCGGCATCTTCCGCCTCGTCGAGAGCCGTATGGAGGTCGCCCGATGAGTGCCAGCGTGCTCTACGACGCACCCGGCCCCAAGGCCGTCGTACGCAACCGGATCTACTCGGTCCTCGGCAGTGCGGCCATCGTCGCGCTGATCGTCGTCGCCGTCGTACGGCTCTCCAGCAAGGGGGACCTCGACGGCGGCATGTGGGACATCTTCAACTACAGCGGCATCCGTACCAACATCGCCGACGCCGTCGTCGCCACGCTCAAGGCGTTCGCCCTGGGCGCGGCGGGGTCGCTGGTGCTGGGTGTGGTGCTGGTCGTCGGCCGGCTCTCCGACCACCGTCCGGTGCGGTGGGTGGCGACCGCGTTCATCGAGGTCTTCCGCTCCATCCCGCTGCTGATCACCATCTACGCGATCTGGGTCGGGTTCCTCACCGACTACTCGATGTGGGCGCTGGCGCTGGGCCTTGCCGTCTACAACGGCTGTGTGCAGGCCGAGGTGCTCAGGGCCGGCATCAACTCCGTACCGAAGGGGCAGCGCGAGGCCGCGTACGCCCTGGGGATGCGGAAGTCGCAGGTGGTGGCGACGGTGCTGATGCCGCAGGCCGTCCGTGCGATGCTGCCGACCATCATCAGCCAGCTGGTCGTCACGCTGAAGGACACCTCGCTCGGCTACATCATTCTCTATCCGGAGCTGCTGGCGACCGCACGCCTGATCGCCAGCAACACACCGGTCAACGGGCAGTACCCGTACGTCTCGACGATCGTCGTCATCGGTGCCATCTATCTGGCGATGTGCCTGCTCCTCTCGGCGCTCGCCACCTGGATCGAGAAGCGCGGGCGGCGGGCGAAGACGGGGATCGCCGTGGGGCCCGCGGCCGTACCCCCGGGGGTGACGGGCGCGTCCGACGCGGTCGGGGGCGGCACGGCCGGGGTCTGACCGGCGGCGGGCCCTTGGACTTGACCGGCGGCGGGCCTTCAGGGCTCGGCCGGGGGCGGGCCCTGGGACTGACCGGCGGCGGACCTCATGGCTCGGCCGGGGTCAGCCCCTGGGGCTTGACCGGTGGCGGCCCCTGGGGCTGACCGGGGGTGGTGGCTGCGCCCTGTCCCGCCGTCACTTGACGCAAGCACCCGCAGTGGGTTGCATACGTTCTGTGATCGCGCACCGGGCTCTATCTGTCATCAGCCACTTCTCCGCACGGGTCCGAGGGGCCGCACCGTGGACCCGGTGATCATCGTCGGCGCGGGCCCGGTCGGGCTCGCGCTGGCCCTGGCACTCGCCGCCCGCGATGTCCCCTCCGTCGTGCTCGACGAGGGGGACGGCGAGCAGGCCCCCCGCCCGGCGCGTACCGTCGTACTGCGCCCGGACACCGCCGACTTCCTGGGGCGGATCGGCTGCGCGACGGCCCCGGGCGAGACCGCGCGGTGGACCGCCTGGCGGTCCGTCAGGCGGAGCCAGCAGATGCAGCGGGTCGTTTTCGACGAGCCGGGCCGGTTCTCCACCGGACCCGGCACATCGGCGGCCCAGGGCCCGGCCGGTGGCATCGGCGGCCCCGGTGCGGCCGGTCGGCCGGGTGGGTTCGACGCCCTTTCGGACACCGCCGCCCCATCCGGCTCAGTGGGCCCGCACGGGTTTCACGGGGCTGGGGAGACCGGCGAGAGCAATGGCTCCGACGGCGCCAGGGGCTCCGGAGGGCCCAACAGGGCGGGTCCGGCCGACGAGTTCGAGGCACACGAGGCGTACAAGGAGTACAGGGAGTACAGGGAGTACGACAGCTTCGACGGCCCCGGTCACGGCCCGGGCGAGCCATCGCCGTTCCATCTGCCCCAGCACACACTGACCCGCGGGCTGCGGGCCGCGGCGGCGAAGCGGCAACAGGTGAAGCTGGTCACCGGCAGCCGGGTGGACACCGTCGAACAGGACGGCAGCGGCGTCACCGTGCACACGGCGGGCCCGCAGGGCACCTGGTGGCGCGGCAGCCACCTGGTCGGCTGCGACGGCGCACGGTCCACCGTCCGCAAACTGCTCGGCATCCGCTTCCCCGGCCGTACCGCGGTGGAGCGGCACGCCGTGGCCGCCCTGCGCACCGAACTGCCCTGGCCCGGCGAAGCGTTGCTGCACCGGCTGCCGCCCTGGCGGACCGGAGGCGAAGAGGTGACGGCCCGTCCGCTGCCGGACGACGTCTGGCGGATCGACTGGCTGCTGCCGCCACGCGCCGAACTGGTCACCCCCGAGGCGCTGGTGGCGCGGGTCCGTGCCGCGCTGGCAGGCTGGTGCGGCGGCGAGACACCCCCGTACGAGCTGATCGACACCGGCGTCTACACCCTGCACCACCGGCTCGCCAGGCGCTGGCGGGTGGGGCGGGCGTTCCTGGCCGGCGACGCGGCGCATCTGCTGGGCGCGCTCGGGACCCAGGAGCTGGACGAGGGGCTGCGGGACGCCGACAACCTCGCCTGGAAGCTGGCACAGACCTGGCACCACGGGGCGTCCGAGCTGCTGCTCGACAGCTACCAGGCAGAGCGCCGGACAGCTGTCGCCGCCCGGCTGCGCGCCGCTGACCAGTCACTGCCGATACTGCGCGGCGGCGGTGGGCTGCGGGCGTATCTGCCGGGCAGGGCACGCGGACACGACGCCCTGCTCGCGGACGGCCATCTGGGCGGCGGTGCGCTGGGCGCGCCCCCGGTGTACTCCCACTCGCCCCTGGCGCCCCCGCACACCCCCTCACAGACCGCGGTGGGCACCCGGACCGGCGCGCCGGTCGCCGATGTACGGGTCACGGCGCCGGACGGTACGGCCGTGCGGCTGCGTGAACGGCTCGGGGGCGGGCAGCTGCTGGTCGTGCTGATCGCGCCGGGTACGGGGGTGTGGGACCGGCGGCACTGGATGAAGGCGGGCGTCATGCCGAGGCTGGCCGCAGCGGTGAGCGCGCTGCCGGTCAAGGCCGAACTCCTGGTGGCCGAGACCTATCCGGGCGCATCGGCACACACGGTGCTGCTGGTACGTCCGGACGGACATCTGGTGGCGGCCTTCAACGGGGTGCGCCCCGCCGAACTCTACGAAGCGGCCGACGCCGCGCGGGGCGGGGCGGCGACGGCGGTCCGGGAGGAGAGCACCGCGGACGTCAATTGACCGTCGTAGGCGCACATGGTGTACTGCGGAGCGTGACCGACACCGATGTGCGCCTGTGGCGGAGGGTCCATATGGACCTCGTCCGCTATGCGGGCTGCACGTGTCGTCCGTCCAGCTGATTCGCCCTTTCCCTTCGCGCCTGCGCCGCCCCGTGCTGTTCCGGGGTGCCGCGCGGCGCGTACCCGCGAACCATTCCGGACGGTCATCATGTCTCTCTCCGCACCCCTGTCCGCCGCTGCGCCCGCGCGCACGGCGGCGCCCACCGCGAGCCGGCTCCTCGACTTCGTCACCCGGACCGCCGCCGACTCCGAACTCATCCGCTCGCTCCCGCTCGACCCCGAGGGCCGCACCTGGATCCGGCTGGACGGTCCGGGCGGGAGCGAGGCATGGCTGATCGGCTGGCCACCCGGCACCGGCACCGGCTGGCACGACCACGGCGGCTCCCGGGGCGCGTTCGCCACGGCGGCGGGTGTGCTCAAGGAGGACTCCCTGGCCGCGCGGCTGCCCACCGAAGGGTGGAAGACCCTCGAACTCGCCGACGGGGTCGACCGCACCCGGCAGCTGACTCCGGGCGCCGGGCGGGCCTTCGGCGCCCACCATGTGCACCAGGTGCTCAATGAATCGACCGCCGAGCACGCGGTCTCGGTGCATGCCTACTATCCGCCGCTGCCGCTGATGCGCCGCTACAGCCGCAGCGGCCCCCTCCTCCGCCTGGAACAGGTCGAGCGCCCCGGGGAATGGGAATGAGCAACCCCGTGCCCGAACCGCTGCCCACCCCCACGTCTGAGATCCCCGTGCCCGAACCGCACCCCGTTTCCGAAACGCTCCCCGCGCCCGAACCGCACTCCGTTTCCGAGACGCACCCTGTTTCCGAACCGCACCCTGTTTCCGAACCTCACCCTGCGCCCGAACGGCACCCTGTGGACGAACCGCTCTCTGTGGACGAACTGCTGGAACGAGTCCGGTCGGGGCTCGACCGGATCGGTCCCCGGGAGGCTTTCGACGCCGCGGCTCAGGGGGCGCTGCTGGTGGACATCCGGTACGCGGCCCTGCGCAAGCGCGACGGGCTGATCCCCGGGGCACTGGTGGTCGAGCGCAACGAGCTGGAGTGGCGGCTCGATCCACAGGGCAGCCACCGTGCGCCGGAGGCCACCGGCCACGGTCTGCGGACCGTGGTGATCTGCAACGAGGGATACGCGTCGTCCCTCGCCGCAGCGTCCCTGCGGCAGCTTGGCCTGTACCGGGCGACCGACCTCATCGGCGGCTTCCAGGCGTGGCGCGCGGCCGGACTCCCGGTCGACAGGCCCTGAGGCTGTCACCTGCCACCTGTCACCGAGCTGCCATCTGTCACCGGTCCGCGTGTCACCGGTCCGTGTGCCACCCGCCGCACGGATGCCCGGCTGTCGGGGGCTGATGGCCACCGGTCCGCCTGCCGGGCGCCGGCCGTCGCCCGGCAGGCGCGCCGGTGGGTCCGACCGGCTACCCGTCGTCCTGGAACCCCCCGTGTTCCAGGTCCGCCAGATCCTCGCCCTCCGTCTCCAGCGCCCGCCGCACCACCCGCAGGGCCATACCCTCCGGGTATCCCTTGCGGGCGAGCATGCCCGCGAGACGGCGCAGCCGTTTGTCACGTTCCAGTCCCCGGGTCGAACGGAGCCTGCGGGTGACCAACTCCCTGGCGGTCTCCTCCTCCTGCTCGGAGTCCAGCTGTCCGACGGCGTCCTCAATGAGCGCGGAGTCCACGCCCTTCGTACGGAGCTCCCGAGCGAGCGCCCGCTTGGCGAGCCCCCGCCCATGGTGGCGGGATTCCACCCAGGCGTCCGCGAAAGCCGCGTCGTTGATGAGCCCGACCTCTTCGAAGCGGGACAGCACCTCCTCGGACACCTCGTCGGGGATATCCCGCTTCTGCAGTGCTTCGGCCAGTTGCTTACGGGTGCGTGCAGTCCCGGTGAGCAGGCGCAGGCAGATGGCCCGCGCCTGCTCCGCCGGGTCCTGAGGCTTCTGCGGTTCCTGGTCCTGGGACCGCGTCCGCTGGGACCGCCTCTGCTGTGACCGCTGGCGCCGCGGTCCCGCTCCTCCGTCCCCGGCTCCGTCGCTGTCCCTGTACTCGTCCCCGCAGCCGCTGTCCCCGTGTCCGTCCCCGCCCCCGGAGTTCCTGGCCTCCGGCCATTCGGTTCTCCGGACCACGGGTCAGCTCTTGGCCGCGGCGGTCTTGGCCGCCTTGGCCTTGCCACCGGCCGCCGGAGCGGGAACCGTCTTCGCTGCCTCGTCGGCCACAACGGCGCCTGCGGCGTCCGCCTCCGGCTCGGCTCCGAGTTCGGCCTCCCGCCGGACACCGATGCCCAGCTTCTCCAGGATCTTCTTCTCGATCTCGTTGGCGAGATCGGGGTTGTCCTTCAGGAAGTTCCGCGCGTTCTCCTTGCCCTGTCCCAGCTGGTCGCCCTCGTACGTGTACCAGGCGCCCGCCTTGCGTACGAAGCCGTTCTCCACGCCCATGTCGATCAGACCGCCCTCGCGGCTGATGCCCTGGCCGTAGAGGATGTCGAACTCGGCCTGCTTGAAGGGCGGCGAAACCTTGTTCTTGACGACCTTCACGCGGGTGCGGTTGCCGACCGCGTCGGTGCCGTCCTTCAGGGTCTCGATCCGGCGGATGTCGAGCCGGACCGAGGCGTAGAACTTCAGCGCCCGGCCACCGGTGGTGGTCTCCGGAGAGCCGAACATGACGCCGATCTTCTCGCGGAGCTGGTTGATGAAGATCGCGGTGGTCTTGGACTGGTTCATCGCGCCGGTGATCTTGCGGAGCGCCTGGCTCATCAGCCGGGCCTGCAGACCCACGTGCGAGTCGCCCATCTCGCCCTCGATCTCCGCACGCGGCACCAGAGCCGCGACGGAGTCGATGACGACCAGGTCGAGCGCGCCGGAACGGATCAGCATGTCGACGATTTCCAGCGCCTGCTCGCCGTTGTCCGGCTGGGACAGGATGAGGTTGTCGATGTCGACGCCGAGCTTCCTCGCGTACTCGGGGTCCAGCGCGTGCTCCGCGTCGATGAAGGCCACTTGGCCGCCGAGCCGCTGGGCGTTCGCCACCGCGTGCAGCGTCAGCGTCGTCTTGCCGGAGGACTCCGGACCGTACACCTCGACCACCCGGCCACGCGGCAGTCCGCCGACGCCGAGGGCGACATCGAGCGCGGTCGACCCCGTGGGGATGACCTCGATGGGTTCGTTGGGCCGCTCGCCCAGGCGCATGACCGCGCCCTTGCCGAATTGCCGTTCAATCTGGGCGAGAGCGGCGTCCAGCGCCTTCTCGCGGTCGTTGCCTGCTGCCATGGGTTCCACCCGATTTGCTTGAGTCGATCGCTTCACGTCAATGACGCTAACCCCTGCCACTGACAATGGGCTCCGAAGCCCGTCCCGCCTGTGGACAACTCGGTGGACAACACAGTCGACAACTCGTCCGAGTACCGGGCCAGAACCCCATAAGAACGGCTGTTCGATTTTACTGTCAAGCGCGCCACGCGGGTGTCCGGCCCGAGTCCGGCCCCGTGTCCGGCGCGTCCTCGGCGCGGCCGTGGTCCAGCGGCCGGGTCAGCCGACCGTGTCAGCCGACTGTGTCCTCGTCGCTGTTCCCCGGCCGCGGGATCCGTCCCCGGAGCAGGGAGCTCCTGATCCTCGCGGGCACCGCGGCCGGGTCCCGGAGCCCGCGTACGTTCCCCGGTCCGCGCCTGCCGTGGACGCGCGGGTCGTCCGTCACGTCGTACCGCTTCACATAGGCCCCCAGGAACGCCTGGAGGGTCGCCACCGCCGGGATGGCGATCAGCGCACCGACCGCCCCCAGCAGCGCGGTCCCCGCGATGACCGAGCCGAAGGCCACCGCGGGGTGGATGTCGACGGCCTTCGCCGTGAGCTTCGGCTGGAGTCCGTAGTTCTCGAACTGCTGGTAGATCACCACGAAGACCAGCACCCACAGCGCGTACCAGGGGTTCACCGTGAAGGCGAGCAGCATGGGCAGAGCGCCCGCCAGATAGGTGCCGATGGTCGGGATGAACTGGGAGACCAGACCGACCCACACCGCGAGCGCGGGGGCGTACGGCACGTTCAGCGCGACCAGCAGGACGTAGTGCGCGACGCCGGAGATCAGCGCCATCACACCGCGCGAGTAGAGGTAGCCGCCGGTCTTGTCGACCGCGATCTCCCAGGCCCGCAGCACCTCGGTCTGCTTCGACGGCGGCAGTACGGAGCACAGCGCGCGCCGCAGGCGTGGCCCGTCGGCCGCGAAGTAGAAGGCGAACAGGAAGATCGTCAGCAGCCGGAAGAGGCCGCCCAGCACAGTGGTCGACACGTCGAGCACACCGCTCGCGCTGTTCTGGACGTACTTCTGCAGCCAGTCCGAGTGCAGCACGCTGTCCTGGACCTGCACCCGGGACAGCTCGCTGTGGAAGGTGTGGTTGGTCCAGTTGATCACCAGGTCCAGGTACTTGGGGAACTCCTCGACCATGTCAGCGATCTGTCCGGCCAGCATCGAGCCGAGCAGGAAGACGAATCCGGCGGCCGCGAGCGCCACCCCGAAGAAGACCAGGAAGGTGGCGAGACCACGGCGCATACCGCGCGCCGCCATGCGCCCCACCGCCGGCTCGACCGCCAGAGCCAGGAAGAACGCGATGAGGATATTCGTCAGCAAGCCGATGAGCTGGTAGAACGCCCAGCTGCCCAGCTGGAAGCAGGCCACGAGAGCGAGGGCGAGCACCATCGCCTTCGGCAGCCAGCGGGGCATCGACGCCCGGCCCCTTCCTGTCGCGGGCCCGCCGGGCTCGGCGGCGGGAGAGGGCGGGGCGGCGCCGGGGGCCCGGTCCGCGGTCGTCCGGTCGCCGGTCGTCCGGTCCGTGGCGGTCTCGTCCGGGGTCATCTGGTCCTCGGCAGTCTCATCGGTCAGGTCGGTCATCGGTCAGTCGGTCATCAGTCAGGTCGCGGTCAGGTCGGTTGACCGGTCGGACCGGTCATGCGCCAGGGCTGTCATGGCCGGTCCGTCATGGCCCGCCTGTCATGTCCGGGTCCGTCAAGGCCGGTCGCACAGACAGCAGGCGGCACGGCTGCACGCGGCACGGGCCGCACGTGGATCAGCCTGTAGGCGGCACAGCCGGCCGGTCGCACCCGCCCAGTCTCGCGTACCCGTGTGACGGGCGGCCGCACGCCCCCTGGCCCCCGGTGCTCAGCGCCGGTCCTCGGGGATGCCCGCCGCCGCGCAGACACCCCGCCAGACGTCCTTCGTCTCCCAGCCGGCGGCCAGTGCCTCGTGCACCGTACGGCCGCCCAGCTCCGCCATCACATGGTCGCGTGCGAACGAGTCGGCGTACGCCTCGCCGAAGTGCTCCGCCATCCGCTCCCAGAAAATCGTCAACCGCATGACTTCAGTATCCAGCCCCTGAGAGTGCAGCCTCGCCCGTCGCCCTTGCCCTGAGCTTTTTCCGCTCTACCTTCGGAACATGGCTGGAACCGGAGCATCTCCTCTCGAACGTGCCGAGCACTTCATCTGGCTGACGGCCCGGGTGCTGGAACAGCGGAGGTTCGCGTACCACTTCCTCGACGGGCGCGCCGATGCCGTGGAGGCCGCGCTCGCCGCCCACCTCAACGAGGACGGCGGGTACGGGCACGGGCTCGAACCCGATCTGCGCGGGCCGGTGAGCCAGCCCCTGCACACGGCGCACGCGCTGCACGTGCTCGACTCCGTAGGGCGCTGCGGCGGGATGCGGGTGGAGCGGGTGTGCCGGTATCTGACCGAGGTGTCCACCAGGGACGGGGCGCTGCCCGCGGTCCACCCCTCGCAGCGCGGCTATCCGTGCGCGCCGTTCATCCCGGTCGTCGACGACCCGCCGAGCGAGCTGCTGGCCACCGGGCCCGTGGTGGGGGTGCTGCACCGTAACGAGGTCTGGCACGCCTGGCTCTTCCGGGCGACCGACTTCTGCTGGCAGGCGGTCGACGCGCTGGAGCACTCCCACCCGTACGAGATCCAGGCGGCGGTCGCCTTCCTGGACGGTGTCCCCGACCGGTCGCGGGCCGAGGCGGCGGCCGACCGGCTGGGCCGGCAGGTGCGGGAGCAGCGGCTGGCCGTGCTGGATCCGGAGGACCGCGCGTCGTACCCGGTCGCGCCGGGGTACGCGCCGGGGGAACAGCATTTCCCTTACGACTACGCGCGGGGGCCGGGTTCGCTGGCCCGTGGCTGGTTCACCGACGAGGAGATGTCCCGGTCGCTGGACTTCCTGGCGGACGAGCAGCGACAGGACGGCGGCTGGCCCGTCAACTGGCGTTCCTGGGCGCCGGGTCCGCAGATCGAGGCGCGGCCCATGGTGACGGTCCAGGCGCTGCTGACGCTGCGGGCCCACGGCCGCGAGGTCGCCTGACGCGCGCCCCTCCCTCGGTCCCTCACCCACTCCCAGGGCGTGCGACGGCACACGGGGGCGCGCAGGCGGGGGATCCGGCACGCCGGCTCAGCCCAGTGCGCGCACCCCGGCGGTGACCACGACCGCGGCTCCGACGACGACCAGAAACGGGGCGCGCAGTACCAGTGCGAGCGCCGCTGCCGCGACCCCCGCGCCCCGGGCGTCCAGTGTGAGGTGCTGGCCGCTTCCGAAGGTCTGCTGAGCGGTGAGGGCCGCCAGCAGGGCGACCGGGAGCAGCGAGGACAGCCGTTTGACGACCGGCCGTTCGAGCGTGCCCGCGGGCACCAGCAGCCCGAGCAGTTTGACGAGGTAGCAGCCGACGACCGTCGCCCCGATCGCGATCCAGACGCTCAACTTTCCTTCCCCTTCCCCGGTGTCTCCTTCTCCGGTGTCTCCTTCTCGGATACGTCCTTCCCGGGTGCCTCTTTCCCGGATACGTCCTTCCCGGGTGCCTCTTTCCCGGATACGTCCTTCCCGGGTGCCTCTCTTCCGGGTGCCCTCTTCTCCGGTGTCCTTCCGTTCGCCGCGCCGCTCGTACCTCCGGCAGCACGCCCCTTGAGGAACAGCACGGCCGGAGCCGCGAACGCGGCGACCAGCACCGGGACCCCGCCCGGCAGCAGCGGCAGCAGTCCGAGCCCCAGGACGACGGCGAGCCCGGCGACCACCCGCTCCGTCGCCGTCCGCAGCATGGGGGCGAGGAGCGCCAGGAAGACCGCGGGCCCGGCCGCGTCGAGGCCCCAGGCGGCGGTGTCGCCGAGCGCCTCCGCGCCCAGCGCGCCGAGCAGCGTGGTGAGGTTCCACAGCACGTACAGGGTCAGGCCCGTGGCGGTGAACCCGATCCGGGCCGCGCGCCGCGTCGGCTGGGCGAGAGTGACGGCCGTCGTCTCGTCGATCACCCAGTGCGCGGCGAAGGGCCGCACCGCGCGCGGCAGGGCCAGCAGCTGGGAGAGCCGCAGCCCGTAGAAGGTGTTGCGGACGCCGAGGAAGAAGGCGCCCGCGGCGGCCGCGAACGGACTGCCGCCCGCCGCCAGCGCGCCGACCAGCGCGAACTGGGAGGCCCCGGTGAAAACCAGCAGGCTGAGGGCACAGGTCTGCAGCAGGCTCATACCCGAGCCCGCCGAGGTCACGCCGAAGGCGAACCCGGAGAGCCCGACCGCGACACCGACGCCCAGCGCGTCCCTGATGACGGCCGAATCCGGTCTCGGTTCCGGTTCTGCACGGTTGTCCGTGAGTACTGTCTGTTCCCTTGTCACCCGGCTGACGCTACGAGGTACGACCGCGCCCGGTCTTGTACGTTTTTGCGCGCTCTCGCTGGTACGCGCCCGGTGGGACCCCCACGATCCGGGTGAAATGCCGGTTCAGATGCGGCTGGTCGGTGAAGCCGACGGCGGTCGCCGTCTCCGCGGGTGTGGTGCCCGCCTCCAGGAGGTGCATGGCCCGGCGCACCCGCGCGTCGGTGAGCCAGGTGTGCGGCGGCATGCCGTACGCCGCCCGGAAGGCGCGCAGCAGGGCGAAGGGGCTGGTGCCGAGGTCGGCGGCGAGCCGGT
>NZ_JAAGLN010000059.1 GCF_010548145.1 Streptomyces sp. SID10853 | reverse complement strand
CGGCTGCCGTGCGCGGTCCGCGCGCGGGGCGGCCGGTTCACTTCTGCGCCGCCGCTCCGCGACCGCGCAGGTAGACGGCCCAGGTCAGCACCAGGCACAGGCTGTAGGAGGCGAGGAAGGCCAGATAGGCGGCGTTGCCGTTGTGGGCGCTGAGGAAGGACTGGCGGATGGCGAGGTTGACCAGGACTCCGCCGAAGGCACCGACCGCGCCCGCCACTCCGATGAGGGCGGTGGCCCGGCGCTGTGAGGTGCGCTCGGCCTCGGCCGGATCGGCGCCCGCGAGGACGGCTGCGCGGGCCCTGGCACCGAAGATCGCCGGGATCATCTTGTAGGTGGAGCCGTTGCCGATGCCGCTGAACACGAAGAGGGCGATGAACCCCGTGAGGAACAACGGCAGCGAGTGCCGCTGTGAGGCGACGAGGACGGTCGCGGCGCCCACCGCCATCACGGCGAAGTTCCAGCAGGTCACCAGGGATCCGCCCCAGCGGTCCGCCATCCTGCCGCCGACGGGACGCACCAGCGAGCCGAGCAGCGGGCCCAGGAAGGTCAGACAGGCGGCCTTGACGGGTGTGTCGAACTGCTGGCTGAACTGCACCTGCAGGACCTGTCCGAAGGCGAAGCCGAAGCCGATGAAGGAGCCGAAGGTGCCGACGTAGAGCGCGGACATCACCCAGGTGTGCGGCTCCCGGCAGATGTCGCGCAGCGCGTGCCCGCGCTGGGGCGGTGTCTCGATGTTGTCCATGCGCAGGGCCGCGCCCAGCGCCGCCAGGACGATCAGCGGCAAGTACACCAGGGGCAGCAGCCGTGGGTGCGCGGCACCGGCGGTGGCCAGGATCAGCAGGCCGACCAGTTGGACGGCCGCGACACCGAGATTGCCGCCGCCCGCGTTGACGCCCAGCGCCCAGCCCTTGAGCCGCTGCGGGTAGAAGGCGTTGATGTTGGCCATGGAGGAGGCGAAGTTGCCGCCGCCGACGCCTGCGACCGCCGCGAGCACCAGCAGCGTGGCGTACGGGACGCCGGGCCTGAGCAGGATCCCGGCGAGCAGCGTCGGTACGAGCAGGAGCAGTGCGCTGAAGACCGTCCAGTTGCGACCGCCGAAGCGTGCCACGGCGGTCGTGTAGGGGAGCCGCAGGACCGAACCGACCGCGGTGGGAACGGCGGTGAGCAGGAACTTGCCCGCGGGATCGACGTGGTACTGCGGTCCGAGGAAGAGGACCAGTACCGACCAGAGGCTCCACACCGAGAAGCCGATGTGCTCGGAGAGGACGGAGAAGACCAGGTTGCGCCGGGCCACCCGGGCCCCGGTCCGCTCCCAGAAGTCCGGGTCCTCGGGGTGCCACTCGCTGAGCGTGCGGGCCCGCGCGGGGGTCGTCGGGGCTGGAGTGGCAGGGTCGTGGACGGTTGCGCTCATGGTGGGCTGCCTCGGTCGCTGGGTGGGAAGCGGACAGGGGGACGTGCTCGGCGGGTAAGCGGGGCGCGCTCGGTGGGAAGCGGGAGCGGACGTACTGGCCGCGGTGCGGGTCGCCGTGATGTTACGGGCGGATCCGGATCGGCCAGGTCCGCAGGGTGGTGCTGCCTCCGTCCGGGGCTGTGTCCTCGTCCAGGCAGACACCGCTGCGGAGGTCGAAAGCCTGCTTGTACATGGGTGAGATGAGCACGGACACTCCCCCGCGGCTGCCGAGCAGCCCCCGGGAGAGGACGTGTGCGTCGCTGAACGGGTCCCGGTTGTCGAGTGCGTGGAGCCCGCCCGCGTGGTCGCGGAAGGCGGCGATCTGCCGGCCGTTGACGAGCAGGGCCACACCGCGGCCGGGAAGGAACCGGTCCAGCGCGCAGACGCCGGTCCAGCGTTCGCCGTCGTGGATCTCGACCATGGCGGAGGCCGCCGGGCCGGGCACCTGGCCGGATGCCCGACCGGCCGCCTCGCCGGTCGCCGGCCGCTCTTCGGCGGAACGTTCGGACACGCTGGTGGGGCTCATCGGGTACGTACCTCCAGGGAAGGGCCGCCGATCAGCGGCCGCAGGGGCAGGGTCCGGCCGTGCTCGTCAGGGCGCGCCGGACGGATCTGGTCGCGCTCCGGTACGAAGCGCACGGTCGGGTCGGGGGTGTCGGGGGCGTTCGCGAACGAGACGAAGCGGCGCAGCCGTTCGGGATCGGCGAGGGTGGCGGCCCATTCGTCCTGGTAGATCTCCACATGGCGGGCCATCAGTTCGTCCAGCTCGGCACAGATGCCGAGCGAGTCGTCCAGCAGGACAGCGCGCAGGTGGCCGAGGCCGCCTTCGAACCGGGCCAGCCAGGGGGCTGTCCGCTCAAGCCGGTCGGCGGTGCGGATGTAGAACATGAGGAAACGGTCGATGGTGCGGATCAGCGTGGCCCGGTCGAGGCCCGCCGCCAGCAGGTCGCCATGGCGGGGCGTCATACCGCCGTTGCCGCCCAGATACAGGTTCCAGCCCTCCGATGTGGCGATGACTCCGAAGTCCTTGCTCTGTGCCTCCGCGCACTCGCGGGCGCAGCCGGAGACCGCCGACTTGAGCTTGTGCGGGCGCGCAGGCCCCGGTAGCGCAGCTCCAGTTCGATGGCGAGCGCCACCGAGTCCTGCACCCCGTACCTGCACCAGGTCTGCCCGACACAGGACTTGACCGTGCGCAGCGCCTTTCCGTACGCGTGCCCGGACTCGAAGCCCGCGTCCACCAGGCGGGCCCAGATCAGCGGAAGCTGGTCCACGCGTGCGCCGAGCAGGTCGATCCGCTGGCCGCCGGTGATCTTTGTGTAGAGGCCGAAGTCCCGGGCGATCCCACCGATGGTGATCAGCCCGTCCGGGGTGATCTCGCCGCCGGGGATGCGGGGCACCACCGAGTAGGAGCCGTTGCGCTGCAGGTTGGCGAGGTGGTGGTCGTTGGTGTCCTGGAGCGCGCCCTGCTCGCCGTCCAGGATGTGGCCCCGGTCCAGGCCGGCGAGGATCGAGGCGACGACCGGCTTGCAGATCTCGCAGCCGTCACCGCTTCCGTGCTCGGCCAGCAGCCGGGAGAAGGTGCTGATGCCCTTGACCCGGACGATCTCGAAGAGTTCGGCCCGGGTGTGGGCGAAGTGCTCGCACAGGCCGCGGGCCACCTCGGCCCCGGAGGCAGTCAGTCCGTCCCTGACGATGCTCTCCACCGCCTTCGCGCAGCTGCCGCAGCCGGTGCCCGCCCTGGTGGCCTTCCTGACCTGGGCGGCCGAGGTGCAGCCGCCGTCACGGACGGCTCCGGCGATGACTGCCTTGGTGACGTGGTGGCACGAGCAGACCACCGCGTCGTCCGGCAGCTCCGGCGGGCCGAGGGGTGCGACCTGTCCCGGGGGGAGTACCAGTTGTTCGGGGGCGGCCGGGAGGTCGCCCCCGGAGAGCGCCAGCGGGCGCAACACGTCGTACGCCGCGGTGTCGCCGACCAGTACGCCGCCGATGAGCCGCCCGTCGGGGCCGACCACCAACTTGCGGTAGACGGCGGCCCGTTGGCTGGCGTAGACGACGCCGGTGGCGCCCTCGGTCACGCCGTGGGCGTCTCCGAAGCTGGCCACGTCCACGCCCAGCAGCTTGAGCTGGGTGGAGGTGTCGGCGCCGGTGAAGCTGCCGGGCTCGCCGCTGATGTCGCGGGCCGCCGCCTCCGCCATCGCATAGCCGGGCGCGACCAGTCCGTACACCCGGCCGTCGGCCGCCGAAGCGCACTCGCCGATGGCCCAGACGCGCGGGTCGGCGGTGCGGCACCGTTCGTCCACGACGATGCCGCCGCGTTCGGCGGTCAGCAGGCCGCAGTCGCGGGCCAGTTGGTCGCGCGGGCGGATCCCGGCCGAGAAGACCACCAGGCCGACGTCCAGGACGGTGCCGTCGGAGAGGGTCATGCTGCGCGCCGAGCCGTCCGTACCGGTGTCGATCCGCTCGGTCCCGGCGCCGGTGTGCACCACGACGTCCAGCTCCTCGATCTTCCGGCGCAGGATGTCTCCGCCGCCCTGGTCCACCTGAAGCGCCATCAAACGTGGTGCGTACTCGACGACATGGGTCTCCAGGCCCAGTGCCCTGAGTGCTCCGGCCGCCTCCAGGCCGAGCAGGCCGCCCCCGACGACCGCGCCGGCCCCGGCCTCTGCCGCACGGTCGCGGATCGCCTCCAGGTCCTCGATAGTGCGGTAGACGTGGCAGCCCCGGGCGTCGTGTCCCGGAACCGGCGGTACGAACGGGTACGAGCCGGTGGCCAGCACCAGGACGTCGTACCGCACGGTGCGGCCGGCCCGGGTGGTGACCGTACGGGCGGCGCGGTCGACGGCGGTGGCGGGGTCGCCCAGGCAGAGGTCGACGCGATGCCCCGCGCCGCGCAGCCGGGCCGTGAACCCGGGCGGGAGCAAGGAGAGCTCATCGGCGCTGGTGCCGGTGAACCACGAGGTCAGGTGCACCCGGTCGTACGCCGGCCGGGGCTCCTCGGCCAGTACGGTGATCCGCCACGGCGTGGTCGACGAGTGCTCATCGAGCGCCTCCAGGAAGCGCTGGCCGACCATGCCGTGGCCGACCAGGACCAGGTGCTGAGGTGTCACGGGCGGGCTCCTTGAGAGGTCGCAGGGGCGGGCGTCCGGACGGCCCGCCGCCGGGTGGGGCCCGGGGCCGGCGTACGGACCATGGCCCTGAGCTTCCGCGCGGCGCGTTACCTGACCGGGTCGTCCGTGTTGCCGCGGCGGTACGGGTGACTCACACGGGCGCCCCTCCCCGGTGACCTGGACGACATCTCGCGTACTCCTGTGGGCAGCTGCCCTAACGGCGGCGTCACCCTGGCGCAACCTCCGTGAAACGCCGCTGCCGCAGCCTTCCTGCATGGCAACTGGCCCCCTGTCCGACCCCGGTCCGGCTTCACACCACGACGTGACCGCGCCGGCCTCCGAGCCCGCGGCGGGTCCGCTGACGGGCTTCACGGTCGGAGTGACCGCCGCACGGCGCCGCGACGAACTCGCCGCGCTGCTCAGGCGCCGCGGTGCGAACGTCGTGTCAGCGCCGACGGTGCGGATCGTGCCCCTCGACGACGACAGCGCGCTGAGACGGGCCACCGAACGCTGTCTGGCGGCCCCGCTGGACTACGTGGTGGCCACCACCGGGGTCGGCTGGCGCGGCTGGATGAGCGCCGCCGACGGCTGGGGCCTGGGCAGACGGCTGGCCGAAGTCTGCCGGGGCGCCGTCGTCGTCAGCCGGGGGCCCAAGGCGACCGGGGCGGTGCGGGCGAGCGGCCTGAGCGAGGCGTTCTCACCGCGGAGCGAGGCCAACGACGAACTGCTCACCTGGCTGCTGGCCCGCGACATCCGCGGCCGGCGGATCGCCGTACAGGAGCACGGTGCACCGCTGGACGGGTTCGTCGGCGCGCTGCGCGAACGCGGCGCGGACGTCATGGTGGTGCCGGTCTACCGCTGGGGCCCGCCCGAGGACCCCGACGCCGTGCGGCGTCTGGTCGAGCAGACCGCCCGCCGTGAGCTGCAGGCGATCGCCTTCACCAGCGCCCCGGCCATCACCGGCTTCCTCGACGCCGCCCACGCCGTCGGTCTGCACACCGAGGTGACCGCGGCGCTGCGTGCCGGTGCGCCGGGTGGCGGGGTGCTGCCGGTGTGTGTCGGCCCGGTGTGCGCCCGGCCGCTGGAGGAGCACGGGGTCCGTCCCGTCTGTCCCGACCGGGGCAGACTCGGCTCGCTGGTCCGCGCCATCGTCGAAACACTGCCCGCCGGGAACCGCGAACTGCTCCTCGGGGAGCACCGGCTGGTCCTCCAGGGCAACGTCCTGCTGACGCCGGGGCCACCCATCTGGCTGTCGCCGGCCCAGACCGCACTGCTGCGGGTCCTGTCCGACCGGCCAGGACATGTGCTGAGCCGGGCCGAACTCCTGCGCCGTGTGTGGGTGGGCGGCGGCGCCGACGAACACGCGGTCGAGGCGGCGGTCGCGCGGCTGCGCACTGCGCTGGGCCCCTATTCCGGGCTGGTCCGTACCGTACTGAAACGCGGCTACCGGCTGGCACTCGCACCCTGACGAGGGCGGACGGTGACGTTCGCCCGCCCACACGCAGGGCCGCGACGGACCTCACCGACTACGAACGGTCCGCTTGACCCAGACGCATCAGGCCCTTCCCATAGGGCGGTGCGACCGGGCCGTGTGAACCACCGGCCCACCCGACCCCGACCGGAAAGGGGCGCCCGTGACGGCGTCAGCTCCACAGCCCACCACCGCGGTGAAGACCGTCTGCTCGTACTGCGGTGTGGGGTGCGGCATGGTCCTCGATGTCAGGACCGACCCGTCCACCGGGCGGCGCACCGTGGCCAGGGCGTCGGGCGACACGACGCATCCGGCGAATTTCGGACGGCTCTGCACCAAGGGATCGACCAGCGCCGACCTGCTCGCGGCCCCCGGCCGTGCGACCACGGCGCTGGTCAGGGCCGAGCGGGGAGCGGAGCCCGAGGCTGCGGACGTCGACGCGGCGATCACCGCGACGGCACGCCGACTGCGGGCCGTTCTCGACGCCCATGGCCCTGACGCGCTGGCGTTCTACGTCTCGGGCCAGCTGACCCTTGAGGCGCAGTATCTGGCGAACAAGCTGGCCAAGGGCTTTGTGGGCACCGACCAGATCGAGTCCAACTCCCGGCTGTGCATGGCCAGTGCGGGCAGCGGATACAAACTGTCCCTGGGTGCGGACGGCCCTCCGGGCTCCTACCAGGACTTCGAACACGCCGATGTCTTCTTCGTCATCGGCGCCAACATGGCCGACTGCCACCCGGTGCTCTTCCTGCGGATGATGGAGCGCGTCAAGGCGGGCGCCCGGCTGATCGTCGTCGATCCCAGGCACAACGCCACCGCCGCCAAGGCCGGTCTGTTCCTCCAGATCAGGCCGGGCACCGATCTGGCCCTGCTGAACGGACTGCTGCATCTGCTGGTGCGGGACGGCCACACCGACGAGACCTTCATCGCGGAGTTCACCGAGGGCTGGGAGGCGATGCCCGGGTTTCTGGAGGACTACCCGCCCGCGCGCGTCGCCGAGATCACCGGACTCCGCGAGGCCGACATCCGCCTCGCGGCGCGGTGGATCGGCGAGGCGGCCGAGTGGATGAGCTGCTGGACGATGGGTCTGAACCAGAGCACGCACGGCACCTGGAACACCAACGCGCTGTGCAATCTGCATCTGGCCACCGGTGCCATCTGCCGTCCCGGCAGCGGACCGTTCTCGCTGACCGGGCAGCCCAACGCCATGGGCGGACGCGAGATGGGCTACATGGGCCCCGGCCTGCCGGGGCAGCGCTCGGCGCTGGTCGCGGAGGACCGCGCGTTCACCGAGGAGCTCTGGGGCCTGCCGCCGGGCACCCTGCCCAGCGGCGCGGGCCGGGGGACGGTCGAGTTGTTCTCGCGGATGGCCGACGGCGACATCAAGGCGTGCTGGATCATCTGCACCAACCCGGTCGCCTCGGTGGGCAACCGGAAGACCGTCATCGCCGGGCTGGAGGCCGCCGAGTTCGTCGTCACCCAGGACGTCTTCGCCCGGACCGAGACCAACGCGTACGCCGATGTGGTCCTGCCCGCCACGATGTGGGCGGAGACCGAGGGCGTCATGGTCAACTCCGAGCGGAACCTCACCCTGCTCGGACAGGCGGTGGACCCACCGGGCCAGGCGCTGCCCGACTGGCAGCTGATCGCCCGCGTAGCCGGTGAGATGGGCTTCGCGGACGCGTTCGACTACAGCTGCGCCGAAGAGGTCTTCGAGGAGATCAAACGGGCGTGGAATCCGGTGACCGGCTACGACCTGCGCGGGGTGAGTTACGAGCGGCTGCGCAGGACCCCCGTGCAGTGGCCCAGTGCCACGGCGGACGGCAGTGACCGCAACCCGATCCGCTACGTCGATGACGGTGGCCGCGATGCGACCCACTCGGGCGACGACGGTGACGCCGATCCGACCCACTCCGTCGACGACGGTGACCGTCCGGCCTCGGGTGCGCCCGCTGACGGGCCCGGGCCCCGTCCCCGTCCCCGGCCCCGTCCCCGGCTGGTGTTCCCCAGACCCGGTGGGCGCGCGGCCTTCTACCCGCGCCCGCATCTGCCCGCCGCCGAACTCCCCGACGACACCTACCCGTTCGTACTGAACACCGGGCGGCTGCAGCACCAGTGGCACACCATGACCAAGACCGGGAAGGTGGCCCGGCTCAACAGACTCAGCCCTGGACCCTTCGTGGAGATCCATCCTCACGACGCGCAGGCGCTGGGTGTGAGCGAGGGCGAACAGGTCGAGGTCGCCTCCCGGCGTGGCAGGGCCGTGCTGCCTGCCGTCGTCACCGACCGGGTGCTGCCCGGGAACTGCTTCGCGCCGTTCCACTGGAACGATCTGTTCGGCGAGTACCTCAGTCTGAACGCCGTCACCAACGACGCGGTGGACCCCATCTCGCTCCAGCCCGAACTCAAGTTCTGCGCGGTGGCGTTGACCAAGATCACCGCGCCGGTGCAGGCGCCGGCCCCGGAGCAGGCATCGGAGCGGGAGCAGGAACCGGCATCGGCATCGGCATCGGCATCAAGTGCGGGCACCCGGCCGGACGGCGGCGGCCTGGTCACCGAACTGGCCGGGATCCTCGGGGTGGACACGGCGGGGCCACCCGTTTTCTCGGCCGAGGAGCGCCTCTATCTGTCGGGCTTCCTCACCGGCATCGGCAGCGCCGAACGTTCCGGCCCGTCCGCGACCGCCACCGTGCCGGTACTCCCGGCAGGGACACCCCTCGCGCCGGAGCGCGCCCGATGGGTCAACGGGTTGCTGGCGGGCCTGTACTCCCGTACCGCACCGCACCCCACCGACCCGGAACGGGCACCAGCAGCGGCATCGGCGACGTCCACCGCCCCGGCCACCACGGAATCCGCGTCGGGTGAGGTCGTCGTCCTGTGGGCCTCACAGACCGGGAACGCCGAAGACGCCGCGGCATCCGGCGCCCGCCGCCTCGCCGAAGCAGGATGGCGCCCTCGCGTCCTCAGCATGGACGACTGCACCCCCGGCGCCCTGTCGCCCGGTACGGTCCTGCTCGTCGTCACCAGTACCTTCGGCGACGGTGAAGCCCCCGACAACGGAACGGCCTTCTGGCAGGCCCTGCACAGCCGCCATCACACCGGGATCAGTGGCGTGCGGTATTCCGTACTCGCCCTGGGCGACTCCAGTTACGACGACTTCTGCGGCCATGGCCGCCGTATCGACCAGCGTCTCCTTGAACTGGGCGCCACCCGCCTGGTCCCGCGCACCGACTGCGAACCCGACTACCAGCAGGCCGCCGACCAGTGGCTTGACCAGGTCATCGGCACCCTGGCCGACGCTAAGCCCACCGCGCAGCCACCGCGAACGACGGGCCCCGCGCCCGCACCACAAGCAGCACCCCGAGTGCGACAGCTCGAAGGGCCCCCGGTGATGTGCGGCCCCGCATACTCGAAAGCCTCCCCCTTCGCCGCGCTGCTGGTCGGCAACCGGCTCCTCAGCCGGCCCGGATCGGCCAAGGAGGTCCGCCAGTTCACCTTCGACACCCGTGGCGGCGACCGGGGCCACCTCGCCTACCGAACCGGCGACGCCCTGGGCGTATGGCCGGCCAACTCCGCCCGGCTGGTGGCGCAATGGCTCGCCGCCACCGGGCTGGACGCCGCCGAACCCGTTCTCGTACCGGGAACGGGCGAGATACCCCTCGGTGAAGCCCTGCGCAACCACCTGGAGATCGCCCGCATCACCCCCGAACTGCTCCGCTTCGTCGCCGACCGCACCGCGGACCGGGACCTCAAGCAGCTGCTGCGGTCGGACAACAAGGGCGAGCTGGCCAAGTGGAGCTGGCGGCGGCAAGCCGTCGACGTCATAGCAGCCCATCCGTGCCACGCGACGGCCGGCGCATGGGCAGCCGTCCTCCGGCCACTCCAGCCACGCCTCTACTCCATCTCCTCCAGCCCCCTGGCCACCGACCACCAGGTCCGCCTCACGGTCTCCGTCGTCCGCTACAACAACCACCAGGGTGTCCCGCGTACGGGAGTGTGCTCGGCCTACCTGGCCGATGACGCCGACGACGGACCGGTCCCCCTCTTCGTCCGGAGTTCCCCGCACTTCCGGCCGCCCGCCGACCCCAGGACGCCCGTGGTGATGATCGGCCCCGGCACCGGAGTCGCCCCCTTCATCGGCTTCCTCGAGGAACGGCAGGCCGGGGGCGATTCCGGCCCCAACTGGCTGTTCTTCGGCGAACAACGGCAGGAGACCGACTTCTACTACCGCGACGAACTCACCGCATTCCACCGCTCGGGCCATCTCGACCGCCTCGACCTGGCCTTCTCCCGCGACCAACGGGCCAAGATCTATGTGCAGGACCGCATGCGCGAACACGGCCACCGCCTGTGGGACTGGCTGAACAACGGCGCGCACCTCTATGTCTGCGGCGACGCCACCCGGATGGCCAAGGACGTCGACCGCGCACTGCGCGACATCGCAGTCGCGCACGGCGGACTCGACGAGGAACAGGCCGGGGCGTACATCAGCCGGCTCATGACCGACCGGCGCTACGTCCGCGACATCTACTGAGCGCGGATCCCCGCCCCCTCACGGCTTGACACGACGCACGACCGCCTTGACGAACTCGGCCCTCGCGACCCGCAGCGCGAACCGCCTGCCGCTGCCCGATGCAGGCTTGGCGTACCAGGGCAGCCCCAGATGGCGCCATTTGGCCGGGGAGAGGTTCTTGGGGAGCGCGGGCAGGGGCACCGTCCACTCCCCTCCGTCGCCGAGGCGGAGTTCGCCGGTCCACACGCCGGCCGACAGGTTCCGTACGTTCACCCGCGCGGTGAAATCGTCGGTGCCCGGGGTCCGCAGGGCCGGGCGGACCACCACCGCCCCGGTGCAGGCAGTGAGGACGACGGCCAGGGACACATCCGGGTACTCCGCGAGCGAACTGGTCCCGCCGATCGCCAGCTCCGTGGGGTCGCCCGCCGACCAGCGCGGAGCGCCGATCGCCACGTGCGTTGCGACACGGTGCTTCCTTTCGCCGATGTCCAGGGTGAAGTTGCCGTACGGCTTGGTGGTGTGGAGCGTCACCGCACGCGGACCGTCACCCGCGCCGGTGACGATACGGGTGGTGGGCAGCCCGGAGACGTCGTCGGCGCGTCTGCTGCCGATGCGGACCTCGCGGGTGACGCCCTGCGCTCCGATCACCAGGCAGATGTCCCACAGCCCGTCGGCGAGCGGCTGCCCGTCGGCGGCGGTGGCGAGACCGACCTCCGCCTCGTACCCCGCTAGGTCGTACGCGTACCGACCCTGGTCCTCATCGGTGCCGAGCTGCGGCGTCCCGGTATGTCTGACGGGGAGCCGGTACTCCGTCCGGCTCTCCCGTTCGCGCAGCACGAGTTCGGTGGTGACGTCGCGCGTCTCGACCCGGTGCAGGTACCCGTGCCCGGCCAGGTGCAGCGTGGTTCCGCGCAGTTCGGCGCGGGTGACGTGGTGGCGCACGCCGAGCTGGGACGTGACGTCGTAACAGGCGTCGGGGACCGGGTGCGCGGGGTCGCGGAAGAACGGGTAGCAGGCGTAGGCGCGGCCGTTTTCGAGGTGCACGGGCGTGGACACCTTGGTCCTGGCCAGCTCTCTTTCGAACCGGACCAGTTCGACCACTTCGTCGAGCATCTCGTGCCGTACGAGGTGCAGCCGCAGCCGGGCCATGGCGGACAGCCCGTTCATCCCCTCGTGCCAGATCGTGGTGACGATCTCGGCCAGCCTGGCGAGGGTCTTCTCCTGCTGGACACGGGGTTCGAGCAGGAGGTGGCTGAGGAGGTTCTGCACCTCGACGGTCAGGTGGCGGTGCGCGAGGTGGTCTCGTCCTGGGCCCGGCGGCACGTTCGTGAGGAGCAGGTCGATCATGTACGGGAGGAAGCGCAGCCGGGGTTCTGCACCCGTGGTGCGCACGGTGGTGTTGCCGCCGTCGTCGCGCAGGGTGCAGAAGAGGCAGTCGTAGTCGGCGACGACGGAGATGCCCGACGCGTGCAGATACGCCAGTGCGGTGAACGGCTGGTCCTCGCCGATGGGCAGGCCGGTCGGGAAGCGCAGGCCGTGGCGTTCCAGCAGCTCGCGGCGGAACAGTTTGAGGGGGTTGAGGGCCCAGTAGACACGTGAGTTGAAAACGTCCGTCTTCGGCTGGTTGCGCTGGAACATCGACATGGGCAGTCGGCGTCCGCCGACGCCCACCATCTTGCCCAGCACGATGTCGGTGCCGTTCTGCCGGGCCATGGCCACCATGCGTTCCAGGGCTTCCGGCCCCAGATAGTCGTCGGCGTCCAGGAAGAAGAGGAACTCGCCCCGCGCGTGGTCGAGCCCGACGTTGCGGGGCGCTGAGGGACCGCCCGAGTTCTCCTGGTGAAGGACCCGTACGAGGCCCGGATACAGCCTGGAGAGGCGTTCGAGCTCCTCCCCCGTGCCGTCGGTCGATCCGTCGTCGACGGCGATGACCTCCAACACGTCCCGGCCGGTGGTCTGTTCGGCCACGGAGCTGATGGAGCGAGTCACATAAGGCATCGCGTTGTACGCGGCGACTATCACCGAGACGGTGGGTCTGACCATCTTCACTGTCTCCAAGACACGGAATGCACCCCACTTTTCGCTGACTCCGATGTCAGCGCCGCCGGCTCTCTCACGGTCGTCGAGTACGCACGGTCGAGAGAAGGTGAAGGTCCAATGAGAAATGTGAAGATAGCATGAACTCGATCATGAGATCACTGCCATCCACCCGTGAAATCCGGTCATGAAATGCATGTAACTGCCCATTTCGGGCTGCACTTTGCAGGCGCCACCACCCACGGGGCACCGGCGATCAGAGGTCAGCGATCAGAGGTCACTTGTCACTCACCGGCCGCGAACCGGTCGAGTGCGTCGAGTACATGGCGGCGTGTCGCGGTGCTGCCCAGATGTCCCGCCTCGTCGACGACGATCAGCTCGGCGTCCGGCCAGGCGCGGGCGAGTTCCCAGGCCGTGTCGAGTGGCCCGGCCATGTCCAGACGGCCGTGGATCAGCACGCCCGGGATGCCGGCCAGGCGGTGGGCGTCGCGCAGGAGTGCGCCTTCCGTCAGCCATGCGCCGTGCGAGAAGTAGTGGGAGCAGATCCGCACCACGGCGAGCCGCGCAGCCGGCGGGCGGTCGCCGTACGGGCGGGTGGCACCCTGGGTCTCGCCCGACAGCACCGCGTCCTCCCAGGCGCACCAGTCCGCCGTCGCCCTCTCCCGTACGGCGGTGTCCGGGTGCTCCATCAGGCGTGCGTAGGCCCCGACGATGTCACCGTCGCGTGCGGTGCCCGGGGCACCCGCGAGGAAGCGTTCCCACTGCTCGGGGAAGAACCGGCCGACGCCCCGGTAGAGCCAGTCGATCTCCGAGCGGCGGGTGGTGGTGACAGCGGAGATGACGATCTCCGCTACGGCGCTGGGGTGCTGCTCGGCGTAGGCCAGGATGAGCGTGGAGCCCCACGAACCGCCGTACAGCAGCCAGCAGTCGATGCCCAGGTGCCGCCGCAGTTGCTCCATGTCGGCGATGAGATGTCCGGTCGTGTTGTGCGACATGTCGGTTGCGGGGTCACCGGCGTGTGGAGTGCTCCGGCCGCAGCCGCGCTGGTCGAACAGGACGACGCGGTACCGGTCCGGATCGAAGAAGCGGCGCGCGCCGGGGAGACAGCCCGATCCCGGCCCACCGTGAACGACCAGCGCCGGCTTGCCCTCCGGGTTACCGCAGACCTCCCAGTGGACGAGGTTGCCGTCACCGACGTCGAGCATTCCCTGCTCGTACGGCTCGATCGGCGGATACAGCTCGCCCATGGCCCGCCCTCCTCGTCTGTCACCGGCAGGTACGGCATGCGCGGTCACCTTACGCGGCCGCGTGTCAAGGACGCTCCGCAGACGCACAGTTCACGTCGCCACGTCCGACAGCGAGTCAGTGCGCCGCGAAGTCCTGGACCCACATGCGGTGCGAAGCCGGTCCTCGTACCGCGATGCCGGTGTGGTGGTACGCGCAGTTGAGGATGTTGGCCCGGTGTTCCGGGCTGCGCAGCCAGCCCTGGACGGCTTGACGGGCGTCACGGGGACCGAGGAAGACGTTCTCGCCTGCCAGGTGCCAGCGGTAACCGGCCCGGCTGATACGGCCGCCCGGTGTGGAGCCGTCGCTGCCGGTGTGGGAGTAGCGGCCGGACCGGATCAGGTCTCCGGCGTGGTGGCGGGCCGCGCGGCTGATCTGCCGGCTGATCCGCAGGGGCCGGCACCCGGCCTCAGCACGGGCGGCGTTCACCAGGCGCAGAACGCGCTGCTCGGCTCCGTCGTCGGTTCTCGTCCGTGCCACGACCGGGCTCGCCGCACTCAGAACCGACGCCAGGACCAGTACGAGAACGGTGATCCTTCTCCTCACGGCGCACACGCCCCTTCCTGGCCCGCGACACCCACCGGGGCCTTCTCAATTCAGGGGCAGCGCAGTGGGTTTGTGCAAGGGGCGCGATCCGCCGGATCGTTTCAGTGAGGAGCGGTACTCCCCCTGAGGAGCCGGTGGACTGCCTCTCGCGGGTACGGAGTCTCCCTGCTCTCGTGTTGCAGCTTCCCGTAGAAGTCCGTCACGACCGCCGCGAGCGGCGCATGGCGTGCGAGGACCGACATGACCTCCGGGGGGCCGAGCGGAGGCCGTTCTCCTTCGGCGCACGCACGGATCAGCGCCTCCCGCTCGGCGCGCCCGTACCCGTACAGGTGAGTGATCAGCCAGTTCACCAGGTAGCTGAGCGCGTAGGCACGGTCGTACGTGCGGTGCTCGTCGAAGAAGTCGGCCTCGCGGGGCGACAGGTCGAACCGGGACGAGAGGGCCAGACCGTAATCCGTGAAGTAGAGGCGGCGGCCGTCGGTGAGGATGTTCTGGAAGTGGGCGTCGAAGTGCAGCAGTCCGCGGTCGTGCATGAAAGCGGTGCCGATCGCCAGTTCCCTCTCCACCAGGGAGCAGGCGCGGCCCGCCGTCCCGTCCCCGGCGCGTATCTGCTCGGCCAGCCATGTGTGGAGGGTCTGCGGGATGTACTCCAGGAACAGGACCAGGCTCGCCGGTGACCGTTCGACGGCCTCGATCCGGCGGCGCACCTCAGGCCCGCCTCCCCAGAAGGACACGGCCCGTTCCACGTCGGCCAGCTCCTCCGGCAGAGCCGGTGCCGTGTCCGGCACCACGCGCCAGTGGTACATCAGCGGGAATCCCTGATGCTGCCCGGCGAGCACCCAGTTCGTGGTCATGACATGAGCGGCGAGTTCCCGCCACACCCCGAAACCCGGGCCGCCGATTCCGTACTGACAGAAGACGGGCAGGCCGAACACGTTGGCCGTGGAGCGGAGGTACTCGGGCCGGAGTTCCCACTCGGTCACGGGCACCCGCTTCACGAAGACGGGCGTCCCCGCGACCTCCAGCAGCGCCGAGCGTCCGCCGATGCCGGAACCGAGTGGCGTGGCGGTCTCCACGAGTTCGCGCAGTTCCCCGTCGCTGAGCAGGGCGAGGGACGTGGAAACGGTGCTGTACGCGGCCGGCCGCGGGTCCAGTGGTCCGGCAGGGCCCCGGGCCGTCGAAGCCGCCGACGCTATCGGCCCCAACGGCCCCATCGAAGTGTTCGAAGCCTTCGGATGCCTCCGGATGTGGACCTCCCGCGTCTCACCACTGCGTCGCCATCTCCACCGTAATCGAGTCCATGGCCTCCGCCGCCGCCTTGTTGACCTCCGCCGCGGTGGCTCCGCGGAGCATGATCTGGCCGATCCGGCCCATGTTGTCGTACGGGCCGCCCACTTCGTCCCCCGGCATCCTGGACATGGCGGTCGCGACCACGTGGTCCCCGGAGGGGAGCGCGCTGGTCCACCGGAGGACTCCGGCCTCCGGCGCGGTGATGAACCGGATGGCCGCCGCCGTTTCGTGCCTCGGTGTCACGTCGGGCCGCAGGCCCAGCACCGTCTGCAGGTAGGCGCGTGCCTCGTCGATGCCGAGTGCTTCCTTCACCAGCCGCATGATGTGATCGCCCGGCGGGCGCGCACCCACTTCGATGACCTTGGGGGCGCCCCCGGTGCTGACCTTCACTTCCGTGTGTGCGACGCCGTTCCGCAGCCCCAGTGCCGTGATCGCGGCGGTGGCCGCCGCGTACAGCGCCGTGCCGGCCGTGGGTGTGGTGTCGGCGGGCACGGTGTGGCCGAGTTCGGCCCGGCTCGTTCCCCCGGTGGTGAACTTCTCGGTGATCGTCAGATGGTGGATCTCACCGTCGCAGATGACGGACTCGACGCTGTACTCCTCACCGTCCACGTGCTCCTGGGCCAGCAGAGTGATGTCGAGGGCCAGACCGTGCGAGGTCTTGTGGGTCTGCGACTGTGCCAGCCGGGCGGCTCGGGGGAGTTCAGCGGCCGTGCGTACGACCGAGACACCGATGGACGCCGCGTTCTCCGCCGGTTTGACGACGAGAGGGAAGCCCAGGCCGCTCTCCGCCACCCGCCGGGCCAGTTCCCCGGGGTCCCGGGCCACCACGGTGCGCGGAGCGGGTACCCCGAGTGCTGCGAACGCCTCCGCCATGAGCCGCTTGTTGCGGCAGGCGTCGGCGCGTTCCGGCCGGTGGCCGGGCAGCCCCAGCCGGTCGGCGAGCCGGGTGGCCAGCGGCGAGAGGAACTCCCAGCAGGCCACGATCCCGTCGATGCCCGTCTCCCGGCAGAAGCGTGCCAGGTCGTCGAGTGCTGCCTCCGGATCGGTGAAGTCGGTGAAGACGGTGCCGGTGATCTTCTCCTTCAACTCGGGCCGATAGGCACGGAATACGTCCTCGTGGGTGGCGACATGGGCCTCGATGCCGAGCTCGGCCGCCGCGGTGAGCAGGTCCTCACCCGCGGACACGTCGGCCTCTATCAGCAGCACCTTCGGCAGCTTCTGCACAGTGGGGGGTTCCTCTCGGTGAGGTGGGTGAGGGGTAGCAGGCGCTCACTGCACCGTTCTGCGGCGCAGTACCGGCGCGAGGGTGAGCTGGCCGGCTGCCGCGACGAGGCACAGACACGCGGCCGTCAGCCAGAGCGTCGTGGAGCCGACGAGCAGCAGCCGGGTGCCGACGACCGGCGCCAGCAGGAAGCCGGTGCCCCAGGCCATCCCGATCAAGCCGTTGTAGCGGCCCCGGAGATGGGCCGGCGCCAGGTCGGCGACGACGCTGGATGTCATCGCGAAGACCAGGATCTCCCCCAGCGTCCATACGGCGATGGCGAGCCCGTACGCGAGGGTCGTGGAGGCGAACGCCGTCACCGTCGTGCCGGCGGCGGCCACGCCGAAGCCCGTGGCCAGCACCCGGCTCTTGTCGAAGGCGCCGAGCCGGTGGCCGATCAGCGGCTGTGCGGCGATGACCACTACACCGTTGACGGCCATGACCGTGCCGTACGCCGTGCTGGACAGACCGTCGCCCCGCATGGCCAGGGGCAGGGTGGCGAACGCCTGCTGGAAGACGGTCGCGTAGACCACGATGATCCCGGCGAAGGCCAGCATCGCCCGGTCGCGCACCGGGGTGAGGAAGCCGCCGCCCGCGCTGTGCTCCCCGGCCGCCGGCTGGGTCTCGGGGACGGCGAGCCACACCAGCGCCGCGAAGACCGAGCAGGCCCCGGCGTCCAGCCAGAAGATCAGCTGGTAGCCGTGCGACGCGAGGTAGCCGCCCAGCACCATCGCCATGGAGAACCCGAGATTGACCGACCACAGCAGCAGGCCGAAGGCGCGGGTCCGGTCTGCGGTGGGCACGGTGTCCGCGACGAGGGCCTGCGCTGCGGGCCGGAAGAAGTCGATGGTGATACCGAGGACGAAGCAGGCCGGGACGAGTACGCCGAGGCCGTGCGCGTGTCCGAGCGTCAGCAGGGTCGCGCCGTTCGCCAGCATGCCCCCGCTCAGCGCCACCCGGCGGCCGAAGCGGTCGGCGATGAACCCGCCGAGCGGCTGGGAGATGACCGACCCCACGCCGACGGTGGCGAGGATGAGTCCGGCGGTACTGATCGGGACGTCCCGTATCCCGGTCAGATAGAGGCTCAGGAACGGATTGACCATGGAGCCGAGCCGGTTGACCAGCGTCCCGCCCCACAGCACCCAGAAGGCCCCGGGCAGCCCGCCCGCGCGGATGCGTACGAAGGTGCGCAGCCGTCCTTCCGCGTGCTCGGCGGGGTGGGGGGCGGGCATATCGGTTCTGCTCACTGCTGTCTCCTACGGGGCGGTGGCGTGGCCGGGTCCGGCGTCCCGTACGGCTTCGGCTGCGGCGTGGTGTGCCCCGGCATCCCGTACGGCTTCGGCGGCTGCGTGGCCGGGTCCGGCGTCCCGTACGGCTTCGGCGGCGGCCGCCAGCGCCGTACGGTCGACCTTGCCGTTCGCCGTCGTGGGCAGCGTGTCCACCAGCTGGATCTCCTGCGGGACCATGTACGGGGGCAGGGTCCGCGCGCAGAAGTCCCGCAGGGCGCCCGCGTCCGCCCCGTCCGCCTCGCCCTCGGGCACGTCGGGGGCGGCCCGGTGGGCGGTGGCCGGCTGCGCCGTATGCGCGGCCAGTACGGCGAACGCCGTCAGCCGCTGTCCGCCGTCCGGCCCCCGCACCGCCAGCGCGGCGGCTGCCGTGACGCCCGGGTACGCCTGCAACTGCTGCTCCACCTCGCCCAGTTCGACCCTGTTGCCATTGATCTGTACCTGCGAGTCGGCCCGGCCGCAGAAGTAGAACTCGCCGTCCTTGCCCCGTACGCCCAGATCGCCGGTGCGCAGGACCAGCAGACCCGACTGCGGGGACAGCGGATCGGGCACCAGCGCCGCCCGGGTCGCCGCCGGGTCGTCCCAGTACCCGGTGAACAGCGCGGGGCTGCGCAGATGGAGTTCGCCGGGCACACCGGCCTCCTCGACGATGCCGCCCGTGTCGTCGACGAGAAACAGCTCGGCGCCCGGATGCGCGATACCGATGGAGAGCCGCTCCGCTGTCTCGGGCAGCGGGCGGGGCACGGGCTCGAAGGAGCAGGCCATCGACTCGGTGCTGCCGTAGCAGTTGGTGAACTCCGCCTGCGGCAGGAGCTCCTGGAGCCGGCGCAGCTCGGCCGGCGGGAACACCTCGCCGCAGAAGAGGACGCGGCGCAGCCCCCGCAGCTCGGCCAGCCGCTCGGACTCGTACCGCAGCGCCTGGCGCCAGATCGACGGGACGCCGTTGACCTGGGTGGCGCCGCTCTCGCGGAGCACCCGCAGGAAGTGCCTCGGCCAGCGCACCAGCCGCGGCGGTACGGGGACGACGGCTGCACCGGTGCCCAGCGCCAGGCCGATGTTGAGCAGCGAGAAGTCGAACTGGAGGGGAGAAGTGCTGGCGATCCGGTCGTCGGGGGTGGCGAGGCGGTGCGCCAGCATGCCCCGGTAGAAGGCGACGACGGCACGGTGGCTCATCACGACCCCCTTGGGCCGCCCCGTGGTGCCGGACGTGAAGATGATGTAGGCGGGGTCGGTGACACAGGGGGTGTGCCGCCGCGGGGTACGCCAGTCCGGGGTCCGCTCCACGGCCAGTCCGCCCGGACCGAATCTGGCGGTGCCGACCTCCTGGGGGATGTCCGTCCGTGCGCCGTCCGCCGTCTGGAGATGGAGGGCGGGCCGGGCGGTCCCGATGATCGAGAGCAGCCGCGCGTCCGGCATTTCGGGGCTCACCGGAATGAAGGTGAGACCGGCCCGCGAGCAGGCGAGGAACATCGCGATGGACAGCGCGGTCGTCTCGGACTCCAGGATCACCCGGGCGCCGGTCTCGATGCCGAGCTGCTCCAGCGCACCGGTGCAGGTCTGCACCAGGGAGCCGAGTTCGGCGTAGGTGGTCACGGTGGTCTGCCCCGCCCGGGCCGACTCGACCACGGCCGGGCGGTCCGGGGTCAGCGCCACCGCCCCGAGCAGGAAGTCGTGCAGGAACTCCCCGGCGGAAGGGGCCTGGGGGTACGGCTGTTGCGTCACGTTGATGAGACCCCTCGTCGGGTGCGGGAAGGATGATCCGGGGAGGGCCCGCGGCCCGGCGGCCCGATGCGCCCGGCTTCTCCGGCGGACGCCGGGTGCCGGAGCCGCGCCGCGCGGGACCCGGCCGACGGTCGCGTCGCGCCCTTCTCGTGTCTGACCACTGCCCTGACCACCGTGCATTTCGCACAGCGGAAAGAAACTTCCGAAGCGAAGCCAGACTCTCATGCGGACGCCAGGGACGGCATGTGATCTGGATCACCCGCCTGTCGGGGCCGACTAAGGGGCAGCCGGGGCCAGTTCGACCTGGACAGGCTTCAACAGTGTGTGGCAGCGTCAGCGGTGCATGGAATCCCGATTCCGCCATGCGAAAACCTGCTCGGCCTATGCCGATGTCCTGTGTCGATGGAGAGGGGGTGCACGTCGGTGGCAGGACCGCTTTCACTGGGGCAGCTCTCGGTCTGGCACGACATCCGGGACCTGCCGAGCACCCGGTGGCACGAGGCGAACAACGCGGCGCTCTGGGAACTCCCCCGCGCGGCCGGACCTGCGGAGGTACGCGCCGCCTTACGCGCCGTCGTCGCCCGCCACCCCTCGCTGAGAACGCGGTACGACCTCCAGGACCCGGACGCACCGGTCCAGTTGACACCCGACGCCGACTTCTCCGACGCGCTGCCGGTCGTCGAGACCGATGGCCTCCCGCCCGACGGCTTCATCGCAGGGCCGGCGGCCCAGCCGTTCCGTCTCGGCCGTGAACACGGCTGGCGGGCCACCCTGTTGACCCGGGCGGGCACCGCGTCCCATCTGCTGTTCGTCAAACACCACATCGCCGCAGACGCCTGGGCCCAGGAGGTGCTGCGCCAGGAGTTCACCGCGGCGCTCACCGGCCCGGCCGGAGCCGGACCCGCCTCCGCACCAAGCCCCGCACCAAGCCCCGTGCCCGGCCCCGCCGAGCTGGCCGCCGAACAGTTCACCCCCGCCGGTCTCCGTCGGCAGGCCGCCGCGCTCGACCACTGGGACCGCCTCCTCGACCGAGCGCCACAGGTCGCCCTGGAGGCCGCGGACGGCTCCGGTACGGGCGTGGTCCAGGCCACCCTGCGTTCCGGGCCCGCCCGCGCCGCCGCCCGTACGGTCGCCTCGGCGGCCGGGGTGTCGGTCGCCGGCGTCGTCCTCGCCGCCTACGCCCGCAGTGTGGCCAGGATCTGCGGCACCGATGCCCTGCTGGTGCAGCTGATGAGCGCCAACCGCTTCTCCGCCCGCTGGAAGAACACGGTCACCTCGATGAACCAGTGGGTGCCCGCCCTGATCGAGGGCGCCCGCGACGACGACCTGCGCGCCCTGGCGTCGGCCGTGCACTGGAGCAGCCTCGGTGCCTTCCGGCACGGCGCGCACGACGTCACCGCCGTCGCCGACCTGCTCGCCCGCAGACCTGACGCGCCCGAACCCGTCTGTGCCTTCAACTACGTGGCCCTGCCGGAGCAGCCGCCCGATTCCGCGGAGCCGGTGCCCGACATCGAGCCCGCCATCACCTGGGAGGAGCCCTTCACCACGATCGGCCCGCGCTGTTACGCCCGCGCTCTGGAGGGCGCGTGCGACCTGTCGGTGCGGCTCACCGCCAAGGACATCGGCCGCGAGCAGTGCGCCGAACTGCTGTGGGACATGCACCACGCGCTCGTCTCCACCGCCGGAGACTGCTGACCGGCCCGTCGAGCCGCCCGGCAGGCCGCCCGACAAGTCGCCGACCTGACAAAGGCGTCGCGGTCGGCCGGGAACGTACCCCGCAGCCACCGGCCCGTGCCGGCGGGGCGGCCCGGCCCCCTCCCGTACCCGACCGCCTCCCGTACCCGACCGGCTGCCGTACCCGTCCGGCTCACGTTCACCGTGTGGCGAGGACGGCCCCCTTCGCCCGCCCCCTTCCCGTCCCGCCCGTGCCGTTCCTGCCCCAGGAGGCATCCCAGTGCCCGAACACGTGATGGTCATCCACCGGTGGACCGACCGGTACGCCGACTACGCCGCCTATCTGGACCACACCGTCCACCACGTCAGCTATGTCACCACCGAACGGGCCGCCCGCCATCTGCCGCACGACCAGGCCGCCGGTGTACGGCTCGTGGACAGCACGGAGAACGTCAAACAGGTCCGTGACGCGATCGCCTCGCTGACCGAACAGGTCGGTCCGCCGACCCGGATCGTGGCACTCCAGGAGACCGATCTCGATCTGGCCGCCGATCTGCGCGGCGAGTTCGGCCTGCCCGGACAGCGCAGCGAGGACCTGGAGCCCCTGCGGGACAAGCTGCTGATGGCCCAGCGGCTCACCGCAGCGGGCATCGCCGTCCCCCCGACCGCCGACGCACCGGACCACGGGGCGGTCGAGACCTTCGCCGCGCAGCATGGCTGGCCGGTGCTGGTCAAGCCACGGCGGGGCACGGCCAGCGCCGGAATCCGGCGGCTCGACTCCCCCGCCGCGCTCCGGGCGTACGCGTTCCCACGCGACACCGAGATGCTCGTACAGCCATGGCTGCCCGACCGGGTGCTGCACGTCGACGGCGTCTACACGGGAGACACAGAGGGCGCAGAGGGCACAGAGGGCACAGGGGACGCAGGGGACACCGGAGACACAGGGCACACGTGGGACGCCGGAAGCGCCGAAAACACCGGGGCCGCAAGGTCCGCGGGGTGCGCGGAGGCCGCAGGGGCCAGGGGGGCCGGTCTCGGTGCCTGGCGTGCCTCCCGCTATCTGAGCACCTGCCTGGAGTTCACCACCGGCACCGCACTGGGCTCGGTCGAGATCGACGACCCCGGGCTCCTCGCCCGCACGGGCGAGATCGCCGCCGCGACGGCCCGTGCCCTCTTCACCGGACCCGCGGTCTTCCATCTGGAACTCTTCGAGAGTGACAGCGGCGCACTGACCGTCCTGGAGATCGGGGCCAGGCCCGGCGGCGCCGAAGTCCCCTTCATCTGGCGCGAGGTGCACGGCATCGACCTGATGGCGGTGGCCGTCGCCCAGCAGACCGGTATCGGATCCGCCGCCGCGCCCGCCTTCGACGGGCCCGCCGAAGTGGCGGGATGGCTGCTGGTGCCGCCTTCGGTGCCGATGCCCTGCCGGGTCATCCCCGCGAGCGGCGGTGTGCGGTCCCCCGGCGGGGCCTTCGGGCCGTACGCCGAAGTACGCCCGCACGACGGGGCGTTGCTGAACGAGAGCGGGTACGAGCACGCCGGGGTACGGTTCCGGTTCCGCGGCCCGGACAGTGCCGGGGTCACCGAGGCCGTCCGCCGCACGATCCAGGACACCTCGCTCGTGTGCGCCCCCGTCGACATCCGGCGGCCCGGCCGGCTCGCCGTCGTGGGCTGCGGCAATCCGCCCTACCGCGAGTACGCGCTGAGCGCCGTCGCCGCACGGGTCGACGCCGCGCTCGTGCAGGGCGCCCCCGTCGACTGGCAACAGCCGTACGTGGGTGACCGGTTCCGTATCGCTGACACCTCCGACGCCTCGGCGACCGCGGCTGCCGTGGCGGAACTCCTCGACGGGCACGACGGCCCGGGCGCCGTACTGACCTGGGACGAGACCCTCCTGGAGACCACCGCCGAGGTCGCCGGGCTGCTGCGGGTGCCGCACATGAGTCCCGAGGCGGCCCGCCGCTGCCGGGACAAGCTGGCCACCCGGCGGCTGCTCGGCGCGGCCGGGGTCCCCTCCGCCGCGTACCACCATGTGCACAGTCACGCGGAGGCGGCGGAGGCCGCCCATGCGCTCGGCTGGCCGGTGGTGGTCAAACCCCGCGGTCTGGCCGGCAGCATCGGGGTGAGCCTCGTGGACGGCCCCGAACAGCTCGCCCGCGCCTTCGAACAGGCGCGCACCTCCACGTTCCCCGGGATCAGCGCCCTGGACGGCGCCATCGTCGAGGAGTATCTGGAGGGCCCGGAGATCAGCGTGGACTGCGCGGTGTCCGACGGCGAGGTCCACGTCGTGAACGTCGCGCACAAGCAGCTGGGATTCGCGCCGTACTTCGAGGAGACCGGCCACCGGGTCGCCCCCTGGCGCGACGAGCCCTGGGCCGACGAGATGCGGTCCGTGGTGGCGCGGGCCCATACGGTCCTCGGTATCCGCACCGGCCTGACCCACACCGAGCTGCGCCTCACCCGCACCGGCCCGCGCGTGGTGGAGGTCAACGGCCGGCTCGGCGGCGACTTCATTCCGCTCCTCGGCACGCTCGCCACCGGGGTCGACCCGGTCACCGCGGCCGTGGACATCGCACTCGGCCGCGCCCCCGAGCTCACCCCCACCCGCGACCGCTGCGCCGAGGTCCGCTTCCTCTACCCCGAGCACGACTCCACCGTGGACGCACTCGATCTGACCGGCGCCGCCGCCGTCCCCGGCATCGTCGAAGCGGTCCCGCTCGTGGCCCCGGGCAGCGAACTGCGCCTTCCCCCACGCGGCATCGTGCCCCGCATCGCCGCGCTGATCGCCGTCGGTGACAGCCCTGCCGAGTGCACGGCCGCGCTCGACAGCGCCCGGCGCGCCGTACGGCACACCCTCACCCGACTTCCGTGACGGACCACAGCCAACGAGGAGAGACGCGCATGACGTGGATTCTTGGAGTCAACGCACCTCCCGCCGGGTGGCACGACAGCGCCGCCTGCCTCATCGACGGGAACGGCGAGATCGTCGCCTTCTCCGAGGAGGAGCGCTGCAACCGGCGCCGGCACTCGCTCTACCGCAAGCCGCTGGGCGCGGCCCGGTTCTGCCTGGAGCAGGCCGGGATCACAGCCGCCGACATCGATGTGGTCGCGCTCGGCTGGGACAGCGAGCAGCTGTACCCGCGCCGGTTCGCGTCCGACGCGGAGTTCCTGGCGTACGCCGTCGGCCTGGACTTCGGCGGGCACACCCCCGAAGTCGTCCGCGTACCGCACCACCAGGCGCACGCCGCCTCGTCCTTCTACGCCTCGCCCTTCCCGAAGGCCGGGGTGCTGGTCGTCGACGGGCACGGCGAGAACGAGTCCTCGACGATCTGGACCTACGAGGACGGCGCCGAACCACGCCTGGAACGGACCTGGCAGCGCACCGCGTCCCTCGGGTACGCCTATGACGCCGCTTCCACCTGGCTCGGCTTCTCCTTCCTCAACGCGGGCAAGACCATGGGCCTCGCCGCGTACGGGCGCGCCGCCGGTCTTGACGTCGAATCCCTGGTCGACATCGGGGCGGACGACTTCCGGCTGGCCGTCGAACCGCTGACGGAGAGCACGGGGCACGCCACCGCCGACGAGATCAAGGAGCAGTACGACGCCATGGTCGCGCGCTGGCGGGAGCGCTACACCCGGATCGCGGGCGCCGAAGCGCCCGGCGCCCCCGAGGAGTCGCTCACCCAGGACCCCCGGGCGGTCCTCGTCGCCTACACCGCACAGCGTCTGATCGAGGAGACCGTCGGCCATCTCGCCGCGCTGACCCGCAAGACGTCCGGTGTCGAGCAGCTCTGCATGAGCGGCGGTGTGGCGCTGAACTGCAGCACCAACGGCACGCTGCCCGGCCCGCTGTACGTCCCGCCGGTGCCGCACGACGCGGGCGTCGCCCTCGGGGCCGCCTGGACCGTACGGCCGCCGAAACGGCGCACCGGGGCGCTGAGCCCCTATCTGGGGACCGGCATCCACGGCTACGACCCCACCAACGGGCCCGGCGCACCGGACACTTCGGGCCTGCTCCGCAGCGATCTCGACATCGACGAACTGACGGCGCTGCTCATCGATGGCCACGTCGGCGCGGTCGCCCAGGGCCGGGCCGAGGTGGGGCCGCGTGCGCTGTGCCGCCGGTCGATCATCGCCGTACCGGACACCACCGCGGTGCACGCCCGGGTGAACTCGATCAAGAACCGTGAGCAGTGGCGCCCCTTCGCGGGGGTCACCCGGCCCGACTACGGCGCCCTGCTGTGGGAGCAGCAGGAGCATCTGAGCCGCTACATGCTCGGCGCGGCCAGAGCCACCGAGCTGGGCCGGAGTGTGGCGCCCGGCGTCGTGCACGTCGACGGCACCACCCGCCCGCAGGTCCTGCACGGCGACGAGGCACCCGCGGTGGGAGCGGCGCTGGACGGTCTGCGGCGGGCCGGCGTGCCGCCGGTGCTGCTCAACACCTCCTTCAACGACAAGGGCGAGCCCGTCGTCAACACCGCGGCCGACGCGGTGCACGCCTTCCGCTCGATGGACCTCGACTTCCTGGTCATCGGGGACGAGCTGTACCGCAAACCGAACCGGGCGGGAGGAACGGACTGATGCCGGCCGGACAGCGGGATCCCGACAGGTTCCGGGCGTTCGGGCCGCGCCACATCGACGACATCGCCCAGCGCTTCGGGCTGCCCGAGCACATCACGGAGACCGTGCGCCGGGTGTCGCTGGTACTGCCGTTCCGGGTCAACGAATATGTGCTGTCGCACCTGATCGACTGGGACCGGGTCCCCGAAGACCCCATGTTCCAGCTGACGTTCCCGCAGAGCGGCATGCTGGCGCGCTCCGACGAGGACCAGCTCGCCAAGCTCTCCGGCGACCCGTCGGACAAGCTCCTGCTGCGCGAGGCCGTACGGGACATCCGCGAGCGGCTCAACCCGCATCCGTCCGGCCAGCAGCAGCTCAACGTACCGAGCCAGGAGGGCGTCCAGCTCCCGGGGCTCCAGCACAAGTACCGCGAGACGGTGCTCTACTTCCCCGGCCAGGGGCAGACCTGCCACGCCTACTGCACGTACTGCTTCCGCTGGGCGCAGTTCATCGGTGACGCGGATCTGCGCTTCGCCGCGCCCGACCCGTCCGGCCTGATCGACTATCTGGGCGGCCATCCCGAGGTGCACGACGTCCTGGTCACGGGCGGCGACCCGATGGTGATGTCGACCGAGCGGCTGCGCGGTCATCTGGAGCCGCTGCTGGGCGTCGAGTCCGTCCGTACGATCCGGATCGGCACCAAGTCCGTGGCCTACTGGCCGCAGCGGTACGTCACCGACCCGGACGCCGACGAGGTGCTGCGGCTCTTCGAGAAGGTGGTGGCGTCCGGGCGGCAGCTCGCCGTGATGGCCCACTTCAGCCACCCGCGCGAGCTGGAGAGCGACCTCGCCCGCCGGGCGGTGGCGCGGATCAGGGCCACCGGCGCCGTCGTCTACTGCCAGGCCCCGCTGATCGGGCATGTCAACGACGACGCCCGGGTGTGGAGCGAGCTGTGGCGGGCCGAGCTGGCGGCCGGGGCGGTGCCGTACTACCTGTTCGTGGAACGGGACACCGGACCGTACGACTACTTCAAGGTGCCGCTCGCCCGTGCGGTGGACATCTTCACCGAGGCGTACCGCACGCTGCCTGGGCTCGCCCGGACCGTGCGCGGGCCCGTGATGTCGGCGACGCCGGGCAAGGTCGTGACCGACGGGGTGGAGGAGACGCCCGACGGCGCGTTCTTCCGGCTGCGGATGCTCCAGGCGCGCGAACCCGCGCTGGTGGGCAGGCCGTTCCGGGCCCGGTGGTCGCCGGACGCCGCCTGGCTCGACGAGCTGGAACTCGACCCATCGACCCCCGCCGACATCGCGGCGGCCGTGCGCGGCGGCGCCCCGGACGGTACCGGATCCCCCGGCCCCGCGGGTGGCCGCGCGCCCGGGCAGCCGGAGAGGAACCGCACATGACCGCAGTGACCTTCGCACCCCCTTCACCGAACCTGGCGCTGAACCAACTGGTCGACCGGCGCAGGGCCCAGGGGGACTCGCTGATCCATCTCGCGTTCGGTGAGGCGAGGCTGCCGGTGCTGCCGCAGCTCGCCGAACAGCTGGCCATCGGCGCGTCACGCTCCGCCTACGGTCCGGTGGCGGGCGCCGAGGGGGTACGGGCCGCTGTCGCCGGGTACTTCGCCCGCCGCGGGCTGCCCACCGACCCCGACCGGATCGTGGTCGGCCCCGGCAGCAAGCCGCTGCTGATGGCCGTACAGCTCGCCGTCCCCGGCGATGTGCTGCTCCCCCAGCCGGCCTGGAACACCTACGCGCCGCAAGCCGCGTACGCCGGCAAGCAGGTCTTCGGGGTGCCGATCCCCGCGGAGTACGGAGGCATGCCGGACCCGGGCGCGCTGCGCGAGACGATCCGGCGGGCCAGACGGTCCGGCGGCGATCCCCGGCTGCTGGTACTGACGCTGCCGGACAATCCGACCGGGACACTCGCGCCGCCCGCCGCGGTCCGGGAGATCTGCGCCGTCGCGCGCGCCGATGACCTGCTGATCGTCTCCGACGAGATCTACCGGGACATCGTCCACGACCCGCAGGCCACGCCGTTCCTCAGCCCGGCCGAAGTCGCCCCGGAGCGTACCGTCGTCACCACCGGTCTCTCCAAGACGCTGGGGCTCGGCGGCTGGCGCATCGGCGCCGTACGGTTCCCGCCGGGCGAGGCCGGTGAGCTGCTGCGGGACTCCGTGGTCGCGGCGGCCAGCGAGCTGTGGTCGACGCTCGCCGGTCCGATGCAGCAGGTCGCCGAGTACGCGTTCGCCGAGCCGCCGGAGATCGTCGCGAGGAAGCGGGCGAGCGCCCGGCTGCACGGCGAGGTGGCGCGCGCCGTGCACCGGATCGCGGTCGACGCGGGCGCCGTGTGCCGGCCGCCGGCCGGCGGGTTCTACGTCTACCCGGACTTCGAGCCGCTGCGCGACCGGCTGGCCGTACACGGCATCACGGACTCGGCGTCGCTCGCGGCGCAGCTGCTCGACGGTTCCGGGATCGTCGTCCTCGGCGGCCATCTGCTCGGCGACCGCCCGCAGGCGCTGAGGTTCAAGGCGGCCACCAGCCTGCTGTACGGCGACGAGCGGCAGCAGGAGGAAGCGCTGCTGGCCGCCGAACCGGCGCGCCTCCCGCACATCGCGGCCGCCCTGTCCACCATCGCCGAAGGGTTCGCCCGGCTCACCCGGGCGCGCCCCACCGCACCGCACCTCACGTCGGAGGAGTCCCGTTGAAGGAGATCGCCCCCACCCGGGAGTCGTTCCAGGAGATCGCAGCGGCGGCGGACCGGCTGCTGGCCGGGCTGGCCCGGCTCCGCGACGAGGACGTCCCGGAGCCCTCCCGGCTGCCCGGCTGGACCCGCGGCCATGTCCTGAGCCATCTGGCGCGCCAGGCCCCGGCCCTCGAACGGCTGCTGGAGTGGGCGAGGACCGGGGTGGAGACACCCCAGTACCCGAACCGCGAGGCCCGTAACGCCGAGATCGAGGCGGGTGCCGGCCGCCCCGCCGCCGTCCAGCTGGCCGACGTACGGGAGAGCGCCGCCCACTTCCAGCAGGTGATCGAGACGCTGCCCGCCGCCGCCTGGCAGGCGACCGTCAGGCCCTTCACCGGTGAACTCTGCACCCCGCAGCGCATTCTGGTGATCCGGCTGCGCGAACTCGAACTGCACCATGTGGACCTGGACATCGGCTACGGGTGGCACGACATCCCCGCGTCGGCGCGGCAGATCATCCTGGCCGACGTGCTCGGCTACTACGCCGAGGCCGACGGCGTACCGGACTTCACCCTGCGCGACACCGGAGGCGGCGTCCTCGGCCGGTGCGGCACGGGCGGCCCGGTCATCACCGGGACACCCGCGGACGCGCTCGCCTGGCTGGCAGGCCGGTCCGCCGGGACCGGTCTCACCTCGACGGCCGGGCTCCCCGGACTCCCGCCGTGGCTCTGAACGGTGGCGAAGGACAGCACGCCGGGCCGGCCCCGACGGGCCAAGGAAAGGAAAGGTGGGCCGACATGACGGACACGGACATACCGGGGGCGGATATGCCGGACACGGATATCCAGGGGCCGGATGTACCTGGGGCCGCCCTACCGGGGGCGGGCGCACCGCACCCCGGCGGGCCGGAGCACTTCGCTCTCGATTCGGTCCACACGGGGCTGCTGGACTGTGTGCAGGTCAATCTGGCCGTCCTCGCCGACCACCACCACGGCGCGGGGGCACATCTGCGGGCGGGCGCGGCCCTGGAGTTCCGCACCTGGAAGCGGCCCGACGGGCTGCCGACGGTCGAACCCCCGCCGGACGAGCAGCTCAGCACACTGCCCGCGCTGCTGGGACTGCGCACGGCCCGGCGTGCACGGCTGACCGGCGCCGGGCTGCTGGCCGCCGCAGCCCGGCGCGGCTCCACGCACTATGTGATCGCCGACTCGTTCCGGCTGCCCTGGCTGCCCTACCACGGGCGGGCGCACATGGAGCACAGCTTCCTGCTCGCCGCGGGCCCCGGCGGCTGGCACATCACGGACGCCTACCGCAGTGAGACGTCCTGGGGTCCTGCGGTGCCCGGCCACTGGGTCCTCCAGGACGCGGATCTGGCGGGCATCGAGTCGGCCGACACCGTCGAGATCGGCGCGGGGGAACTGCCGCCGCTCGCCGCGCTGCCGCCGGTGCTCACGGCCGACGGCGACGCGGTACGGGCCTACCTTGCCGCGTACGAGACCTGGCCGGACCGGGCGCGCGCCGTCGAGCAGCTCACCGTGGAGACCTGGCTGCTGGCCCGCGGCCGCAGACTGCACGCCACGTACCGCGAGCTGTTCACCGGCCGGTCCGGCCCGACCGAGGCGGAGGAGGCGCAGCTGCGGGCCTGGGACAAGGTCGTCGAGCAGACGTATCTCGCCCACCGCCGGGTCGCACGGGGCCGGGCCGAACCGCCGCAGCTGGTGGAGCGCCTGCGCGAGGTGCTCGCGGCCGATCTGGAGCTCCACGCGGAGCCCGCCGCGGAACCCGAAGTGCCGGACGAGGCGCTGCGCCGGCGGGTAGCGGCCGTGGCGGGCGCCGTGCTCGGCGTCCCCGAGGCCGAGCTGCTCGCGGGCGCGGCCTTCGACTCGTTCGCCTCCTTCGGATCCTTCCGGCTGATCGAGATCGTCGAACGCGTCGAGGACGACCTCGGTACGGAGTTCGCCGCCGCCGATCTCGTACCGGAGAACCTCCGCCGGGTCGACGACCTGTGCCGTATCGCCCGCTGAATCCGTCCTCCCCCACCCCTGCCACGAGAGGCTCCCGCCATGGACTCCCGGTTCACCGAACTGCTCCGCCCCTTCCTCAAGAACGCCGGGCCCGGCGGGGTGGAGATCACCCCGGACACGGATCTGCGCAGGCTCGGCGTCGACTCGATGCAAGCGATCGAGCTGCTGTTCTCCGTCGAGGACACCTTCGGGATATCCCTGCCGGACGAGGAGCTGAACGACACGACGTTCGCCACCGCGGGCAGCCTCTGGCGCGTGATCACCGCGCAGCTTCCCGATGGACCGGCCGGTCAGGTGGGCGCGTGAACCCGCAGCCGGCGGCGCGCGTACTGCTGGACCTGACGGCTCCGCTCGCCGAGGTCACGGCGGTGAGCGACGAGCACGCCGCCCGGACCGACCGGGATGCGGAGTTCCCCGTCGAAGCGCTGGACGCACTCCGCGGCACCGGTCTGCTGGGGCTCATGGTGCCAGCCGCGCACGGCGGGCTCGGCGGCACGGTGGCGGACCTGGTGGCGGCCGCGCAGACGCTGGGACGCAGCGACATGTCGGTGGGCATGATCTTCGCGATGCACTGCCAGCAGACCGAGGCCGTCGTCAGGTACGGCGACCGGGCGCTCCGCGACGAACTGCTGCCGGCCATCGCCAAGGGCGGGATCTATCTGGCCTCGGTGACGACCGAGGCGGGCAAGGGCGGCCATCTGCTCAGCGCCCAGGCGCAGTTGACCGGCGGCGAAGGACAGCTGGTGATCGACAGGTTCGCGCCGGTCGTGACCGGTGGAGGCCACGCCGACGGCTTCCTCATCACGATGCGCAGCCCGGACGCCGTCACCGACAGCGAGGTGTCGCTGGTGTACGCGCACCGCGGCCAGCTCGACATCAGCGGCTCCGGCGAGTGGCAGCCGATGGGCATGCGCGCCAGCCACAGTGGTGCGCTCAAGCTCTCCGGGAGCGTACCGGCCGGCCAAGTGGTGGGCGGGCAGGGCGGGTTCCACGAGATCGCCGCCCAGGTCTTCGGGCCGCTCGCCCATCTGGGCTGGTCCGCCGTATGGCTCGGCACGGCGGCCGGGGCACTCTCCCGGGTCCTGCGCCTCCTGCGCAGCCCGGCCGGCCGCGAACGCTTCGACCTGACATCGGAACTGCTGCTCACCCGGATCTCCCGCTCCCGCCAGCGCCTGGAGTCGGTGCACGCCCTGCTCGCCCGCGCACTGGACGTGGTCGAGTCGGGGCAGGATCTCTCGGTCCCGGCGCGGCAGTTGCTGCTCAACTCGCTGAAGATCACCGCCGCCGACGAGTGCCATGCGGCGGTGGACGACCTGGTCAGCGCGCTCGGGCTGCGGCACGGCTATCTCCGGGACTCCCCCACCCGGCTCGAACGCGCCCTGCGGGACCTGCGCTCGGCGGCGCTGAACTACAGCAACGACCGGCTGCACCTCGCCGACGGCCGGCTCGCACTCCGCGACCAGGGGGTGAACTTTGCCTGACGCACCCCGGCCTGAGCGGCCGGCCGGCCCCGACTGGACCGCACTCGACGCGCTGCCCGCAGCGGCGAGCGGCGACCAGGTGTGGGCGGCGCTCGGCGCCGGCGGTCTGACCACTGGCGCTTACCGGGACGGCTCCGCGGGCGCGGGAGCCGACATCGACGGCCTCGCCGGGCTGCTCACCGCCGTGGACGCCCGCTTCTCGATCGCGGCCACCCTCTCGGTGAGTGTCCAGCTGGCCACCGCGCTGCCGGTCCTCGCGACGGGGACCGCCCCGGCGGCCAGGCACGCGCTGGAGCAGGCGCTGTCAGGCCGTACGACGGTCTCCCTGGCGGCCAGCGACGTCACGGCGGGGACCGACCTCACGGCGCTGCGCACCGAGGTGAGGACCGCGGACGAGGCCCTGGTCGTGACGGGCGGGAAGAACTGGATCGCCAACGCCACGACCGCCGGTCACCACCTCGTACTCGCCCGGCACCGTCCGGGACGGCACTTCACCCACTTCACCTGGGTCCTGGTGCCCGCCGGCGCACCCGGTGTGGCGGTGACACCCGCCGATTCGGCGCTCTTCGCGGACTCCGGCACCGGTCACCTCACCTTCGACGGGGTGCGGGTCGGGCGGGACCACGTGCTGGGCCGGGCCGGCTTCGGACTGCCGCTCTTCGCCCGCCATATCGCCACCGAACGGCTCGCCGGCGCGCAGTGGGGCGTGTCCCTGTGCCGCCGCACCCTGCGGGACACCCAGCGCCGGCTGGCTACCCGCGCGCACGGCGACGGCACCCTGTGGGACCTGGACGCCGTACGCCAGCGGCTCGCCCGGTGTCTGCTGCGGCTGCGGGAACTGGAGGCGCTGGTGGCGCAGTTCGGTGAGCCGGTGGTGTCGCGGTACGACGCGACGGCCGCCGCCACCCTGAAGGCGGCGGCCGGTGCCACCGTCGGCGAGGTGCTCGCCGAGTGCGGGCAGCTGTGGGGCGCGGCCGGGTTCACCACCGGCGGTATCCAGGAAGTACGCGCGCAGGCGGCGCTGTTCGGGATCGGCGGCGGTGCGAACGAGGTGGTGCTCGGTGCGCTGGCCGACGCCGCCGAGAGCATCCTGGCCGAGCCGGCCCGGCCGGACGTACCGCGGTGAACGCCGTACGGGAGGTGGCGGACCGGGTGTGGGTGACCGATGCGGCCGCGGGCCGTACGCCCCCGAGCACCCACCGGGACGATCTGCGCCGCGCCGCCGGGCTGCCGGAGTGGCGTGCCCGCGAATTCCTGGTTGGGCGCGGCCTGTTGCGCCTCCTGATCGCCGCGGTCCACCCGGCGGCCGGCGGGGCCGCCATCACCGCGGACGCCCACGGCAAGCCCCGTATCGCCGGGCTGCCCGGCGTGGGGGTCAGTGTGTCGCACAGCGGGGGCGCGGTCGC